>JBAXSN010000067.1:0-17955 GCA_037130675.1 Verrucomicrobiota bacterium | reverse complement strand
GGCATGAAAAGCAACATACAAGGCTGGTATGGGGTCGCGCCGTTGGCGCTGAAAATTCACTTTTGCGAACGAGCAATGCTTAGGCAGAACACTATCGGCGCGACGCCCACGTTCCTTTCTTGGGCATTTCGGAGCTTGGCTACTTTTCCGCCGCTGGCGGATTCGACTGCGCCTCGAAGAGTGATCGCCAGTATTCCAGGCGTTCCTTGATCCTGCGCTCCTGCCCGTTCTCGGTTGGCTGGTAGTAAATCTTGCCTTCCGGCAGGTAGGCTTGCGGCACGTAGCCGCCTTCGAAATCATGCGCGTATTTGTAGCCTTCGCCATGGCCGAGCTTTGCTGAGCCTTTATAGTGCGCGTCGCGCAGATGCCGCGGCACCGCAAGGGTCACACCTTTTTTTACGTCGGCGAGGGCGGCATCGATGGAGGCATAGGCCCGGTTGCTTTTCGGCGCGGTGGCGACATGGATGGCCGCTTGGGCGAGGGGAATGCGTGCCTCGGGCATCCCGAGGAATTCCACGGCCTGCTGGGCGGCGACTGCCAGCACAAGCGCCTGCGGGTCCGCCATTCCTACATCTTCGCTGGCACAAATGACAATGCGGCGGGCGATGAACCGGATGTCTTCCCCGGCATACAACATTTTGGCCAGCCAGTACACTGCGGCATCGGGATCGCTTCCCCTCATGCTTTTGATAAATGCGCTGATGGTGTCGTAATGCTGGTCGCCATCCGCATCGTAGACGACCGCTTTGCGCTGGATGCTCTCTTCGGCCACGGCGAGGGTGAGGCGGATGACTCCGTCCTCGCCGGGAGGTGTCGTCAGGATGCCGACTTCAAGCGCATTCAGGCACTTGCGCGCATCGCCATCGGCGGTTACGGCCAGGTGGTTCAGCGCCGCCTCATCGGCCTTTGTTTGGAACTTGCCCAGGCCGCGCTCGGGATCGGCGAGCGCCCGCCGCATCAACTCGCACAGATCTTCGGGTTTGATCGGTTCCAACTGAAAAACCTGGGAACGCGAAACGAGCGGGCTGTTGACGTAAAAGAACGGGTTGTGCGTGGTGGCTCCGATCAGTCGGAGCACGCCGCTCTCGACATCGGGAAGCAGGACATCCTGTTGTGATTTGTTGAACCGGTGGATTTCGTCCACGAACAGGATGGTTCGCTGGCCCGACGTTTCCAGCCGGTTGGCGGCGGAAGCGACCACGCGCCGGATGTCGGCCACGCTGCTTTCCACGCCGCTGAGGCGCTCAAACTTTGAACGGGTCGAGCGAGCGATGACCTGCGCCAGGCTGGTTTTTCCCGTGCCGGGAGGGCCGTAGAGAAGGACCGACGAAATCCGGTCTGCCTCGATGGCCCGGCGCAGCAGTTTTCCGGGCCCGAGGATATGCTCCTGGCCGACCAAATCGTCGAGGGACTCCGGTCGCATCCGCGCAGCAAGCGGGGCGGATGCAGGAATCGCCTTGACGCTTCCCTGCGCTTCGCGGCTGCTTTCAGGTTCGAACAGATCTGCCATTTACGATAATCCGGAACCCGGGCATTTGCTTAGCTCTCGTAGCCACGTCGCCGTGCGGCGTCGGGGAGCGCTTCTCTTTAAACTATCACACCTTCAACAGGCGCTCAATCACATCCGCAGCGGTGTAAGTATCGCGACCGGCGGGAACAAATTGCGCCACATCGGCGGCGTCATCCCCCGCGGTCAGGAGCGCATGCTCGACATAACCCTCTGCCTGGGTCTGCGGAAGTCCGATCGTCGATAAGAGCCCGTTGCAAACACATTTCCTGCCGACCACGCTTTGTTCAGCTCCGCCTTTGCGGATGTAATTGGCAACCGGTTCCGCAGGGCAGCGGTAACCCAAGGTGCCGTCGTCCTTGCGGTACGGATGGCGAAGGTAGCCGAGATCACAGATGCGCGTGCGTTCAGCGCAAACCTTGGCATCTGACATGGTGCCTTCGAGTTGAAGCACTTTAAATGGAAAACCGGTTGGCGAAGCCAAAGGATCGGTAAAGACCCGGAGCGTTCCCTTGCGGCTGCGCTCGATGATCTCCCGCTTGATCTCCGGGCGGATGCCGGACTCTTCGCAAAAGGCAAAGGCAGTTCCCACCTGAACGCCCACAGCGCCGGTTTCCAGGGCTTCGGCTAATTTGCCGGGGCGGCCAAAAGAGCCTGCCAGCCAGAAGGGGAGGCCGATCTCTTTGATTTTCTGAAGGTCCGGGATGTCACGCGGACCGTAAACGGGCTCGCCGATTTCGCTGAACTGCATGAGCCCGCGCGGCGGGGCGTTGTGGCCTCCGGCTGTGGCGCCTTCGACGATGAATCCATCGACATGACCGGTGGACTTGCGGGCGAGGGTCAGGGCGAGGGTCGCCGACGAAATGATCGCGACGAACATCGGTCGCGTCAGAGCGGGCAGTTTACCCCCGCAAAAGGCGTGGGGGTCGAACGTGCATGGGAACTCTTCACCCGGTTCGGCTCCCTCGACGTCGAGCTTCAGTTTGACGGCCTTTCCTGCCACCATGTCGTCAATAATTCCTGGAATGGCTCGCGGGATTCCCGCCCCCATGAGGATGTAATCGACTCCCGCCAGGATCGCTCCGAAGATCGAGGGGAGGGTCGGCATCTGGATTTTTTCGAGAAAATTGATCCCGACCTGGCCGGCGTGCCCCACCTTGGCCAGAAAAACTTCAACGAAATTGGCCAGCACCGTGAGTTCGAGCAGGTTCTGCGACGGCTTGGCCGAGAACATTGGAACGGCTTTGAAGGGCTGTTCCGCGGATTTGCCGCCATCGACGAAATAGGCGTTGTAGACGCGCTCGGCAATGGCCGGGAACGGAAAATGAGCAAGCGCCTGTCGAACGTGACCGCCGGGATCGCCCATCTGGAGGCGCCGGGCAAGGACGGCATCGAGAGCGGTGCCCGAGACAACGCCGAGTTGGCCTAGCTTGGAGACGGCGTTAGCGAGCGTCCAGTCGGACACGGCTACGCCCATGCCCCCTTGAATTATTTGAGGAAGTGACATCGTGATTAGTGGAACGTGGCAGATAAACCGGGCAAACGCTCACCCTAATTTTTTCTATATGAATCGAGAGGGAACAGGTTTGAGCGAAATATCTCAAGCCCTAAGCCGTTTGATGCGCGATTATTATTCGAAATTGGCGCTCCGGGGGCAAAATCTGGACTCAAAGGGAACGCAACGAGAGGGGGGAATCCCTCTGAACCGGGAATAAACAGAGGCTGCTTCATGGGTTTTGTGCCTGCGGTTCGGCTGTTGTGAGTTGAAATGAATCGGCGGGAGCCAGCGCGGAAAGTACTTTTGTGATGAGCGCTTCCACAGTCAGGCCGTGTTTTTTGCGCAGCACGCTGACGGCTCCGTGTTCAATGAACTGGTCTGGCCAGCCGATGCGGACGACGGGGACTTGCAGGCCCGCCTCGTTCAGATGCTCCATCACCGCGCAGCCAAAGCCGTTGGGCAGCACATGATCTTCCACGGTGCAGATCACTTCCACTTTGCGCGCGAAAAGCTCGATCATTCCGGTGTCGAGCGGCTTGATCCAGCGGGGGTTGATAACGGCGGTGGAAATTCCTTGGATTTCGAGCCGTCGGGCAGCTTCCAGGGCCAGTTCGAGCATGTTTCCCAGTCCAAAAATGGCGACGCGGTTGCCCGGCTTGATCACTTCAGCCTTTCCGATTTCCAACAGTTTCGGTTCGCCTTTGGGCGCTACGCCGGTGCCGGCTCCGCGCGGATAGCGGATCGAGATGGGGCCGTCGTAATTCGCCATCGTCCAGAGCATATCGACGAACTCGTCCTCGTCCTTGGGTTGCATTTGGACCAGGCCGGGGACGGGTCGCAGGAATCCGATGTCAAAGAGCCCATGATGGGTGGGGCCGTCGTCCCCGCTCAGCCCGGCGCGATCCATGCAGAGCGCCACGTTGAGGTTTTGCAGCGCGATGTCATGGAGGATCATGTCATAGGCGCGTTGCATGAAGGTGGAGTAAATGGCGACAAACGGTTTAAATCCCTGGGTCGCAAGGCCGCAGGCAAAGAGCGCCGCGTGTTCTTCTGCGATGCCGACGTCATAATACTTGTCCGGATGGCAATTCGCGAAATGGATCAACCCGGTGCCCGTCGGCATGGCTCCGGTGATGGCGCAGATATTGGAATCTTTGTCGGCAATCCGGGCCAGGGTTTTTCCAAGAAGCTCGGAGTAGGTCGGCGTCGCGGAGGGGCTGGTCTCCCCGGTGTCATGGTTGAAGCGGCCCAGCCCGTGGAACTTGTCCGGCTGCTCCATCGCAGGCGGATAGCCGTTCCCTTTCTTGGTTAAAATGTGCAGGAGCACCGGTTCATTCTGCGTTTTCAAAAACTCGAAAGTCCGCAGCAAAACCCCAATGTCGTGGCCGTCGATGGGCCCATAATAACGGAGCCCGAGTTCTTCGAAGATGACGCTCGGCAGGACCAGGTTTTTGATGCCCTCTTCCACCTTCTTGCCAAGTGTGCGCGCCATTTTCCCGCCAATCCGCTCCACGAACTGGACCGCTTTGTCGTGAAGGTGGGCGTAAGTAGGGCTGGTGGCGATTTTATTGAAATAGTTGGCGATCGCCCCGACGTTCTTTGCAATGCTCCATTCGTTATCGTTGAGAACGACGATGAGCCGCTTGGTGGAATCGGCCACATTATTGAGGGCCTCGTAGCTGACACCACAGGTGAACGCCGCGTCGCCGGCGACGCACACCACATGCTCGTTACTGCCTCGCCGATCCCGGCCAACCGCCATTCCGAGCCCGGCGGAGAGGGCGGTCCCCGCATGCCCGGCCCCGTAACAGTCGTGCTCGCTCTCGGTTCGAAGCAGGAAGCCGTTGAGTCCCTCAAACTGCCGGATGGTTTTAAACTGTTCGCGCCGTCCGGTAAGCAACTTGTGGACGTAGCTCTGGTGGCTTACATCGAAGAGGAGCTTGTCTTTGGGGGTCTCGAAAACCCGGTGCAAGGCGATGGTCAACTCCACCACCCCAAGATTGGGCCCCAGATGTCCGCCAACCGAATGCGGGTTTTCCTCCGACAGCGAACCAATCAAAACCTCTCGAATTTCCTGGGCCAGCGCGGGGAGCGCGCTTTCCGGCAGTTGTTTTAAATCCGCGGGGGAGTTGATCGTGTCGAGGTAATGCATGGTTTGCGAAACAAAATTAGAAGAGACTGATGTCATCCGAGCGGGGCTGGGGAGCGGGAGTTTTAGGCGCGGTTTTTCCTGACTTCGGGGCCGGAGCGCCTTGCGCACGTTCTGAACTCGCGGGAGGCGGGGGCACCGCTTGAAATTCGGCAATCTCCGGCTTGCCGGACGCATTCCGAGTGATGATTTCGATCCGCTTTTCGGCGGCCGAAAGCTTTTCAGAACAGAGTTTGACCAGCCGGGTTCCCTCTTCGTAGCGCTCCAGCATTTCTTCGAGTGGGAGCGTATTGGATTCCATCTGTTCAACGATTTGTTCCAAGCGCTCCATCGCGCCTTCAAAGCTCGTTTCCTGAAGAGTTTTCTCAGCCATAATTAGTCCATGCGATCAGTCCAGCGATCATGATCGCTATAAAAAATGCACTGATTGTCGATGGGCAGCGCGGTGACCGATTTCAGCGGGAAATCCTTCACGTTTGCCGTTCGCAAAATAAACGGCGCCCACTCCTTGTATTCCCCTTTGACGATTTCGGAAATAAACGCCCGGTTTCCGCTGAAGGGGGTCAAATAGAGCCCCACGATCCTGCCTCCGAGCCGCTCGTAATCGTTGAGATCGATGAAACTCTGGACCGATTTGGGCAACCAAATGCTCTTCCGGTCGGCATACCAGGCCACCGCCCAGGGCATGTCCGAGGCGATGAGTTCCTGATCCGAGGTCCATGTGCCGAGAATGGCGATGTAGGGTGGGACGTAGGGGGGCCACTGGACCACTCCCTTATTGCCGCAGGTGAACGTGTTGACCAGCGGGATGGCTGAGCCAATAAAAAGAAGGCTCAGAAAAGCTATCCTTAAAAGAGTGACGTGAATTTCGAGCCGGGTCCACATCACCAGAAGAAACGCCAGTCCGTAAGCGCTAAAAAGCGGGATAAACAGCGGATCAAGGTCATTGGCTCCCAGTTCTCCAGCGGGATCGTCGGAACCGAATGCCGCCATGCCGAATGCGGCAAACAGCCACATCGAGAGGATCAACCAGCGAACTTGCCCCGTATCGCGTCTCTTAAAGAGGTGCATGAGTGCGATGAAGAACAGAGGCGCGACCCAACTCTGCCCCAGCCGTGAAAACAAGGAGCCGAGATGACTGGAGACCTGGTTCTGGATTTTATTCCGGAACATGGTCGGCGAGACGCCCCCAAAATCCACCGCACCGCCGCGCATGATTTCACTTTCAGTGCCGCGGATTTGGAATAAGCCGGAATAAGGAGCGATCCCAAGCGGGTCCGATAGAGTGCCGGCGACATGATACGTGCGGACCAGCCAGGGAGAATAGACCAGAAGAAAAACGCCGGTCATTAGCAGAATCGTGCGAATGCGCGGTTTAAAATAGAAACCGCAAAAGAAAAGCGCTCCGGCAAAGATCCAGATTGAAAGGGCGTGAGTCAGGGCAAGGAGGCCAAAGAGCGAGGCCGCCGCGAGCAGCCAGCCCATGAAGGGGCGCTCCTGCGTTCGGTTTTCCACAGCGCGAACCATGAAAAAAAGCGCGCCGCTGAATAGGAAAGCCATCATCATCTGAGGCAGGCCGCTCAGGGAAAATTTCCAGAACAGATCGCAAATCAGCAGCAATCCCACCGTCAGAATCGCCAGTTGGTGATCGAAGAGCCGGCGCATCGTGAAATAGTTCACCAGCACTGAAAGCAGAAAAAAGACGGTGGCCACGGCTGCGATCATTCGGTCCGGCGCATAGACGTAGTCGCGGGTGGACATCGTCCATTTCGATTTTATGGCGTTCAAAAACGGTGCCAAAGTCATGGGCCACGCGGGGGCATGGTAGGTGTCGGGCATGAGTTCCGTGGAGGTCGAATTGCGATTTCGTTGAAACTGGGCCAGCACGACCGGGCGGATCATTTTGGTGGTGAACCCGTTCCCGCGCGCAATTTCGCGGGCGATTTCGGCCTGCTCCATGGCTTTAGGGTGGGAGAGCCCTTTGAACAGCCCCCAGTAGAGCGGATCGAAGATGAACGCGGCGAACAGTGCAATCACCGTCGCAACCAGAGCTGCGAGTTGCACCCATTTCTTCCAACGGCCTTCCTCAAGGCGATGGACGATTTCTTGGACTTGGTTATCAGTGGCCATTGACGATTTGGGAGGGAAAATATCTAAAACGAGTGCCCGAAAAACGGAACGAGGTGGAGCATCAAAACGCGCTGCTACGCGGGCGATGCGCCGTTTGCCCCTTCAATAGCGGAGTTTTCGAATTCATTTAATTCTTTGAGGCGGCGATGCAGGGTGCGGCGACTGATCCCCAGTCGGCGCGCGGCTTCGGTTCGGTTGTTTTTACTCTCTTCAAGGGCGCGCATGATGAGCCGATGTTCGGTTTCGTGTAAATTCAAATGACCGCCCGCCGCGAGAACTGGCGTTTTAATGCTGGTTTTCGCGGCCACATTCACCTGGCGAAGGGCCAGGGGCAGATCTCGCAGCCCGATCTTCGCGCCCGTTGCCATCACGACCCCGTGCTCGACTGCCGTGCGCAGTTCCCGCACATTGCCCGGCCAATCGTAGGCCAGGATCGCGTCGGCGGCATCGACCGTCAGTTCGCGGACGGGTTTTGCATTCTCCTTGGCGAACTTCTGGAGGAAAGCGTTCACGAGCAGGGGAATGTCTTCCTTTCGATCGCGAAGGGGGGGCATAGTGATCTGGACGACATTGAGGCGGTAGAACAGGTCGTCGCGGAACTTCCCCTCGGCAACCAGCTTTTCCAAATTTTTATTCGTCGCCGCCACCAGGCGCACATCGACTTTGATCGGAAGGTTGCCACCAACGCGTTCGAAAGATCGATCCTCGCCCAGAACCCGGAGCACCTTCACCTGAAGATTCGAATCGATCTCGCCGATTTCATCCAGAAACAGCGTTCCCCCGTTCGCCTGCTCGAACCGGCCGATCCGCCGGTCGATGGCTCCGGTAAAGGCGCCGCGTTCGTGCCCGAAAAGCTCGCTCTCAAGCAGTTGCGGGGAGAGCGCGGCGCAGTGGACCGCCACAAACTTTTGCTTCGGACGCCCGCTCAGGTTGTGAAGCGCATGAGCCACGAGCTCCTTGCCTGTGCCGCTTTCTCCCTGGATGAGAACCGTCGCGCGGGAGGGGGCCACTTGCCGGATAATGTCGAAAACCTCGTTCATCACCAGCGAATTGCCGATCAGATTTTCCAACCCAAACCGTTGCTCGACCTGCTGGCGAAGTTCCTTGTTTTCCTGTTCTGTATCCCGGCTCCGAAGGGCGCGATTGATCAGGATTTCGAGCCGGTCGATGTTCAGCGGCTTGGTGATGAAGTCGTAGGCCCCGTGTTTCATCGCTTCCACCGCCGTGTCCACCGAACCGTAAGCGGTCATCATGATGCAGACCGGCGGATGCTGCATGGCCAGGGCGCGGTCGATGAGTTTCATCCCATCCTCGCCGCCCAGACGTAAATCGGTCACCATGACATCAATGGAATCCCCCTCCAAAACATTGAGGGCTTCCTGCACGTCGGCCGCAGTATAAACATCGAAATTGTCCTCAAGGGAACTCCGAAGTCCCTCGCGGGTGTGCTTCTCGTCATCGACAATGAGGATGGTCGGTTGCATGCGGTTGAACTTGGATATTTAAAAGAACAGCGCCCCGGGCGCAACCCTGAACCGCTAAAAATGCGACAAAATGGCACGAACGAGGGGAGCACATGTTGCGCTGGCAGGGCCTCTGGAGCGGAAAAAATTTCCCGATTCGCCGTTGACAGGGCTTTGCTTGGGGCGATCTTCAATTGCGGGCTCCGGGGGGTTGCTGGTTTGTCCCCTCGGAGTTCGCCTTTTTTGTCGGGAGGAACACGGACGGACACGGACGATCACGGACCGGCACGGACGGGCACGGACGTCTGAAGGGGCAGGGGGTCCGTGCCTGTCCGTATTTGTCCGTGTCCGTCAGTTTATTCCCCCCGTCCATGTCTGTCTCCGTCGCGCGTAGAAACGAATCTTGACCTTTCGAGATTAAAAATTCATTCATACGCACTTCTGCGCCCGGACCATTGAGGGAGTGGCGCGGAAGCCCTCGAATTATGAGATCCAGCAATCATCTTCTCGCCGCAGTTGCCACCGTTTGCGTCACCGCTTCATCACTGGCGCAAAATCCCGAAGCCCCCGTTGTCAAAAACATCGAGGTGCAATACGCGGGTCCTGTGACCATCAGCAAGGAACGCATCCTGACCAATATGCGGACGCGGGTTGGCCAGCCCTATTCGCCGTCTCAAGCCGAAGAGGACATTCGCAGCCTGTACGCCACCGGGAGCATTTCGAACGTCCGATATTACTGGGAACCAAAGACAAACACGCTGGTCGTGGTGGTCGCTCCGAAGCCTACTGTTGCGGATGTTCGCCTCGAAGGGGTTTCCCAGGTCAAGACCAAGGCGCTGCTCAAGTTGATCTCCACCAAACCCAAGGAACAGTTGACGGAATCGAACGTCGAAGCCGACCGGCTTAAGATTCTCAATTATTATCAGGAGAAGGGGTACAAGGACACGACCGTAAAGTCCCGGGTTGAAACCAACGAAAAAACCAACCAATCGGTGGTCACCTTCGCCGTGGTCGAAGCCGGAAAGACTTTCATTCACCGCGTCAAGTTCGAGGGGAACACCACCTTTAAAGCCTCCGTATTGCGGAAGGTCATCAAGACCAAGCCGCATAATCTCCTTTCATTCATTACCAAGACCGGGCGGCTCGAGAACGAGCAGGTGGCGGACGATGTCGCATCGCTGCGCGAGTTTTACCAGAATCACGGCTATGTGAACGTGCAAATCGGCGATCCCGAGATTTCGCGGATCGACAACAAGCCCGACGTGGATCTGATTTTCACCGTCCGCGAAGGTCCTCAGTATCATGTCGGCAAAGTGGCGGTGACCGGAGCGCAGGTCTTTTCGACCGATGAAGTTGGCAAGCAACTCAAGAGCCAGCCAGGGGCCGTTTATTCCCCTAAAACGATCAATGAGGACGTCAAAGCCGTTCAGGATCTCTACGGCGCTCGCGGTTATATCGACGTCTCCGTGGTTCCCGTGACCGCGCCGGCCGGAACCGCGCTCAATAACGTGACTTATCGCATCGAAGAGGGGACGCAATCGTATGTGGAGCGCGTCAACATCAGCGGGAACGTCCGGACCAAAGACAAAGTGATCCGGCGCGAACTGGCGGTTGCGCCAGGGGAGGTTTACAACAGCGTCCGGGTGGAGGCCAGCAAGGCGCGCCTGCAAAACCTGAACTACTTCGAACGCGTCGATGTC
Source organism: Verrucomicrobiota bacterium (assembly GCA_037130675.1). Lineage (GTDB taxonomy): Bacteria > Verrucomicrobiota > Verrucomicrobiia > Chthoniobacterales > Chthoniobacteraceae > JBAXSN01. Next base: position 7,508 of record JBAXSN010000067.1, on the reverse strand, counting down.
TTCCCTTCGGACACCTCGCTTACCGGAAAGAAAGATCTCAACGTTGTCGTTTCCGAGAAGCAAACCGGCTCGTTCAATGTCGGCGCGGGCTTCAGTTCGATCGACAGCCTCACCGGCTTTGTGGAACTGACCCAGAGCAACTTCGACATCACCAACTGGCCGCACTTCACCGGCGGTGGCGAGCGGTTCCGCACCCGGCTCCAATACGGGCTCCAACGCAAAGACTTCACCGTTTCGCTCACGGAACCCTACTTCCTCGACTACCAACTGGCAGTCGGCGGAGAGTTGTATTACCGCGATGCCAACTTCCTGAGCTCGATTTACAATCAGCGCAACTACGGCATGAACCTTTTCACCCGCAAAGCCATCAACGAATGGCTTTCGTGGAGGGTCGATTACCGCCTTGAGCAGATCGGCATTTACAACGTGGACAAGAGCGCTCCCCAGTTTTTCAAGGATCAAGCAGGCAACCGGGTGCAAAGCACACTTTCTCCATCGCTGGTCTATGACACACGGGACAGCGTATTCCTGACCCGCGAAGGCACCCGGGCGGAACTCTCGACTTATGTCGCGGGTGGCCCGCTCGGCGGAAACGTGAGTGTTTTTGGCGGGGACTTGGAAGCGACCCATTACTTCCACCTTCCGTGGGATACGATCCTGATCCTCAACGGCGAGGCTGCGGCTGTTCAAGCCTGGTCGGGCACCTCTGAAGTTCCGGTTTTCGATCGCCTCTATCTGGGCGGTTCCAATAACTTGCGCGGTTTCGGTTTTCGCGATGTCGGTCCAAAGGAAAAAGGCCAGCCGATCGGCGGCACGTCGCTGGGCCGGGCCACTGTGGAATACACCTTCCCGGTTGTTGACCGGGTGCGCGGCGCGATGTTCTATGACACGGGCTTTATTGGCGACATCGGGCACGTCGCGTCGGACGTCGGCATCGGGGTCCGCCTGGATCTGCCCATCGGTCCCGTCCGGCTCGATTACGGCGTCCCGGTTCAAAAAGATCAAAATGCCGGCGGTAGTGGGAAATTTAATTTCAATATCGGCTACCAATTTTGAACGGAACGCACGATGTTTCGTCTCAGTTAACTCTTAGTTTACCACTAACCTGACCAACCAATGAAAAGAATCCTCACCCTCGCCAGTCTAATCGCCGCCTTCGGTCTCGCAGCCAGCACTCCTGCACAAGCCGAATCAAAAATTGGACTGGTCGATATGAATAAGGTCTTCTCGTCCTATTACAAGACGAAGGACGCTGAAACCCGGATCAACGACGCTCGTGGCGCTGCCAAAAAAGAGCTCGAAGACCGGATGGACACCTACAAGAAGAACCTCGACATCATCAACAAGCTCAACGAGGACCTCAACAAAGCGGAGTTGAGCAAAGAAGCCAAAGACAAGAAGGGTAAGGAGCGCGACGAAAAGATCGCCGAGACCAAGAACCTCGAGCGCGAAATCACCGAGTTCCGCACGACGCGTGAAAAGCAGCTTCAGGATCAGGCGATCCGGATGCGCAATGGCATCGTCGAGGAAATCACCAAGCTCATTCAGGACAAGGTGAAAGCCGACCAGTATGACCTTGTGCTCGACAAATCCGGCAACAGCCTCAACGGCGTGCCGATCATTCTCTTTTCCAAAGACGCCAACGATTTCAGCGATGACATCATCGCTTCCTTGAACAAGAACAAGCCGAAGGAAGGCGCTCCTTCGACCGAAGCTCTTCCATCGTCCGATTCCAAGGCCGGCTCCAAAGCAAAGACGGAGTCCAAGAAAAAGGAATAGTGGACGTAACTGTTGACGAGCTCGCCGCTCTTGTTGGCGGACGAGTTGTAAGCGGCCCCGGGGATGTTCGCATCACCGGGGCGGCTTCGCTCTCAGAGGCGGGGCAGGGAGACATCACTTTCTTCGGAAATGCCAAGTATCTCCCGGCTCTGAAGACGACGCGGGCGACGTGCGCCTTGGTGCCCACCGGTTTTGCCGAGGTGATCCCGGCCACCCAAATTCAGGTGGAGAACCCTTCGTTGGCGTTCACCCAGGTTCTCGAGCGCTTGTGTCCAAGCAGCGAGTCGGCGGTTGAACCCGGCGTTCATCCGACTGCCATTATCGGGGCCGGAGTCCAACTCGGCGTTGGCGTTTCGATCCAGGCCTACGCAGTCATCGAGCCAGGTGTCTTTATCGGCGATGGAACTGTGATTGGCGCTCATACCTATGTCGGCCAGGGCGTGCGGATCGGCAGCCGTTGCAGACTGCACCCCAACACGAGCATCCGCGAGCGCTGCATCCTTGGCAACCGCGTTATTGTTCATTGCGGAGCCGTGATCGGCAGTGATGGATTTGGTTTCGAATTAGTCGAAGGCCGCTACGTAAAGATCCCTCAGATCGGCATCGTTCAGATCGATGACGACGTGGAAATCGGCTCCAACACCACTATCGACCGCGCGCGCTTTGGCAAAACGTGGATCGGGGAGGGGACCAAAATCGATAACCTGGTCATGATCGCTCACAACGTGGTGATCGGAAAACACAGCGTGATCGTTTCCCAGGTCGGGATTTCAGGCAGCACACGGCTTGGAAACTATGTGACCCTCGCTGGCCAGGTCGGCGTGGTTGGGCATGTGGAGATCGGCGACCAAGCCGTTGTCGGCGCCCAGGCGGGAGTCACAAAAAGTTTGGCTGGAAAACAGATGTACTGGGGCACTCCGGCGCTTCCCATCGCGGAGAAGAAAGAGAGCCTCGCGCATGTCGGGCGGCTTCCGAAGCTTTGGGAGCGCGTTAAGCGGCTGGAAAAGCTGCGGAGTGCAAAGGACCAAGCCGGCGAGTAAGCGGGGCCGGAAAAGACGAACACGGACGGACAAGGACTTCGGAGAAAAAGCCTTGGTTGTCCGTGTCCGTCTGTGTTCGTCCGTGTCCGTCCACTTCCGGTTCGGCGCGGCTACACCACCCACCTTACACCCGATTTCCGGCATTACATCGATACCCGGATATGAAATGCGAAGTGTGCGGCAACGAATACGACAAGTTGCTTGAGGTGGTCGTGGAGGGGGACTCCCATTTTTTTGATAGTTTTGAATGCGCCATCCATGCGCTTGCCCCGGAGTGCGCCCATTGTGGCTGCCGGGTGATCGGTCACGGGGTGCAGGCCGGCGATGAAGTGTATTGCTGTGCCCACTGTGCCCAAGAGGCCGGGGTTCAAGGCATCCACGACAGAGTGTAAGTGCTTCTTACTCCCTGACGAAAGGATTCGTCTTCCGCTCAATCCCGATCGTTGTTCCTGGCCCGTGACCGGGCAGAACCCGAACGTCGTCTCCGAGCGGGAAAAGCTTTTGCCGGATTCCGTTGAACAAGAGATCGCGATCGCCGCCCGGCAAATCCCAGCGGCCAACCCCGCCGGCAAAGAGCACATCGCCGCCGAATAGAATTCTTTCCTTTTTGGCCAAGAAGCAGAGCGAACCGGGGCAGTGTCCGGGGACGAGAAAGACTTGAAAATCGATGCCATCGACCGGCAGCGAGGCGGTTTCATCGATCAGAAAATCCGCTTTGACCGGCTCGACGTCCCAGTTGAAGCCGAGCCGCCGGAAGAATCCGGGTTCCGTGAGCATCGCGGAGCCGTCGCGATGGTAGCCCACTTGGCACCCGTGGGCCGTTTTGATCTTGGCGGCATCGTTCATGTGGTCGATGTGGCCATGCGTAATCAGGAGCGTGCTGATCTTGGCGCCCTTGTGCTGGAGCCAATCCGCCGACCCTTCCGGGGCATCGACGAGGATCAGGCCCGAAGGCGCTGTAATTAAAAACGCATTCGTATCGAACATGCCGCCAGTGTAGGTGTCTATTTGCATCACAGTGGTCCGAAGTGACAACAATTTTGGAATCGGGCGCAAGCCTGATTTGCAGCGTGAGTCCGGTTTTGTATTCCCTTTGGGCCGCCTTTGATTGATTAAACTGCCTGTCGAAGTTTGCTTTTCCCCGGTTTCGCTGCCACTTTAACACCTTAATTCATGAAATTGTTCCGTTTCCTTACCCTTCGCCTGACGCTGCTGCTTCTGCTGGTCACCGCCTCCCTGGCCAATGCGGAAACCGATGCGGGCCAGATCTCCATCTCCGTGGGACGACTCATGGAACAGGGGCATTATAGCCGCCACAAGCTCGACGACGAGATCTCCGCGCGCCTGCTTCAGAATTACCTCGAAGCGCTCGATTACAGCCATCTTTTCTTTACCCAGCAGGACGTCGCGGGATTTGAGGGAAAACTGAAAACCGGGCTGGATGACGACATTCTGCTCGGCAATCCGGAGCCGGCGGTCCAAATTTATTCGGTTTACAAAAAGCGGGTCGAAGAGCGCGTCGCAAAGATCAAGAAATGGATCGCCGAGGATAAATTCGACTTCAAGAGCGATCGCACGGTGGTGCTTAATCGCCAAAAGGTGCCGTGGCCCAAAGACGATGCGGAAGCCGACCAACTCTGGCATGACCGGATCGAAGGCGAGCTGCTGCAGGAAAAATTGGGCGTGCACGCAATAGGTTCTTCCGAAAAGACACCCAAGACCAAGAACACCCAGGAAAAGACGGCTCCGGTCGATTCGCCCGCGAAGATCGTCTCCCACAGATACGAACAGGTGTTGCGAAATCTCCATGAGCAGACCGACAAGGACGCCATCGACATCTTTCTGAGCGCGCTGGCCCAGACTTACGATCCCCACTCCGAATACATGAGCAAGACGGAGTTGGATAATTTTTCCATCAACATGAAGCTCTCGCTGGTGGGAATCGGCGCGGTGCTTCGCAGCGATGACGGCTACGCCAAGATCATGGAACTGGTGACCGGGGGCCCTGCCCACAAGGAAGGCCATCTTAAGGTGGGTGATCGCATCGCAGCGGTGGCTCAAGGCGATAGCCAGTTCACCGATGTCTTCGACATGAAGCTCGACAAGGTGGTGACTCTGATCCGTGGCAAGAAGGGCACTAAAGTCCGCCTTCAGGTCATCCCCTCCCGCGCGGCTGATCCGAGCAGTCGGAAAGTGATCGAAATCGTTCGTGAAAAGGTGGAATTGAAAGATCAGGAAGCCAAGGGGCAGATCATTGAAAAGCCCGACGGCAAAGGCAATTCGCGCCGGCTTGGCTGGATCACTTTGCCTTCATTCTACGGCGATATGGATAATCCCGGCGCCAAGAGCCCGACGCGCGATGTGCTCGCGCTGCTGAACCGGATGAAAAAAGAAAACATCAGCGGCTTGGTCATCGACCTGCGCCGTAACGGGGGCGGTTCGCTCGATGAAGCCATCAAGCTCACGGGTCTTTTCATCAAGAACTCGCGACCGGCTGTGGTGCAGGTCAAGAATGCCAACGGGGAAACCAAGGTTTTGCGCGATGAAGATACCGACATGGCTTACGATGGGCCGCTGATCGTTTTGATCAATACCTTGAGTGCTTCCGCCAGCGAAATTTTTGCGGGAGCCCTTCAGGACTACGGGCGGGCTGTGATTGTTGGAGATCAGCACACCTTCGGGAAAGGCACCGTCCAGACGATGCTCTCGATCGGAAAATTCATCCCGTTCCTGGGCGGCAACGAGGACGAAGCCGGCGCCCTCAAGCTGACGATCCAGAAATTCTATCGGGTGGCGGGCGGCTCCACGCAGTTCAAGGGGGTTGCCTCGGATGTGGTGTTGCCTTCGCTATGGGATCACGACGACATCGGGGAAGCCGCTCTCAAAGGCCCCTTGCCTTACGACGAGGTGGCCCCGGCGGATTATGCGAAGGTGAGCAATCACCCGCTGTTTATCGATCAACTCCGCGCGCTCTCCGCCGCCCGCATCGCCGTGGAACCGGAATTCAAATACGTCACCGAGGACCTTGCAAAACTGAAGGAGAAGATCGCCGAGAACCGGGTTTCCTTAAATGAGCAGGTTCGGCGGGCGGAGATCGCGAAAGAAAAAGCGCTGAAAGACGCCCGGATCGCTGAGCGGACCAAGCGTCATGTGCCCGAGTTGACCGCCTACTCGTTGACCTTGGACAACGTCACAAAGCCACAACTGGAACTGGCGAAGAACGATCTTTCCAATGCCGGTTCGGACAAGAGCTTTGATGCACCCAAAGCTGAGCCTAAAAATGCCAAGGGGAAGAAGTTTGCTGCTATAAAAGAGAAGAAAAAGGGCGACCAGAAACAGGAAGCGATCAAGGACGCCTCCGATCCTGACGACGAAGACGATATCGACGGCTTCGATGCCGAGAAGAATCCGAAAATCGATCCGATCCGCAACGAAGCTCTTAACATCCTGAGCGATCTGATCGACCTGTCAAAGTCCCAAAAGACCGCAAGCACCAGCGCGGCGCAGTAACCAAAGCGAAGGGGGGAGTGTCGGATCGCATGCCTATGAAACTCGGATTTTACGGAGGCACCTTCGATCCGATTCACAATGGTCATTTGATCCTGGCCCGGGACGCCGTCGAGGCGCTCGGACTCGATCGGCTCATCTTCATCCCAAACACCATTTCTCCGCACAAGCAGAGCCGTGCGCCGGCTTCCGCGGCGTTGCGGGCCGAAATGGTGCGCGCTGCGATCGGAGGCGAACCGCGGTTCGATCTCGATGAGACGGAGCTTAACCGTCCGGGCCTCTCTTACACGATCGACACGATCCTGGAAATGCGGGAGCGGTTTGGCCCCGACACGGAGTTCTACTATTTGATAGGGCAGGACAACGTGGCGGCGCTCTCCTCCTGGCGGCGGGTCGATGAACTTCACCATCTGGTGACGTTCGTAGTCCTGAGTCGGAGCGAGCTGGAGGCGGCCCTTCCGTATCAGACGCTTCAGCGCCGGATCGACATTTCCGCTACGGAAATCCGCATGCGCATTGCCAACGGGCAATCGATCCGTTATCTGGTGCCTGACAAAGTCCACGACTTGATCATCCGACATAAGATTTACCAATGACCTCTGAAGAACTTGCGACACTCTGCGCCAACGCCGCCGCCGAAAAGAAAGCCGAGGACGTAGTCGTGCTCGATTTACGGGGGATCTCAACCTTTACGGATTTTTTCGTGATTTGCTCGGGAACCTCGGAACCGCATCTTAAAGCCATTGCCGACGAGATCGTGGATACGTTGCGCAAAGACCATGACACGCGGCCCAGCGCCGTGGACGGCTTCCCGATGAGCCAATGGTTGGTGATCGACTACGGCAGCGTGGTCATCCACGTTTTCCACCAATCCAAGCGCGAGTTCTACAGCCTGGAAGACCTTTGGAGCGACGCTCCGCGGCTGGTCTTGCAGAGCTGAGCGGCGCGTAACGTGACACAGGCTTCCAGCCCAATCCTGTTCGGATTGATTCTACTGAGGACCAAAGGTCCGTCCCATACCAGCCTGGGGCATCGCCCCAGGAAATTGGCGAAATAAGATTCAGGGCTGAAGGCCCACACCATTGTAAGAGATAGGACGGGCCTTCAGCCCTGGATTCTGTCGAATTGAAAACCTGGGGCGTTGCCCCAGCAATTGTGTTCACGAGGCAAGGGAAAAGTCAG
>JBAXSN010000066.1:0-18041 GCA_037130675.1 Verrucomicrobiota bacterium | reverse complement strand
GCCTTCGCGCGTGGAAAGGATTCACGAAATTCCACCACCGCTTCGGTCGCAACACGGACTATTTTCATTGCCGCGTGGAGCCCACGTTGCGGGGCACCGATATCTGTCCAAAAATAGCCCGCCCTCCGCTCCCTGAGCTTCGGCGTTGCCTTTCCACCCAGTTAGGTGTAATAAACCCGCATCATGCCCGGCGTTCGCGATCCCAACAAAGCCCTGGCATCCTTTTGGATGCATAAAGACATCTATACGGCTCTGGGCGTCGTCGCAAAAGTCAGCGACACCACGATGACCCGCTTTATCCTTGAGGCGCTCGCCGAGAAGATGGATTTTCAACTCGACGCCGCAGGGAATCCGGTCGGTTTGAATCTCGAAACGCTCACTCGTCAGGCTTTCGAAAAGCGCAAACGCCCCACTCGCAAACGCCCCGTTTAGCGGGTCGATTCATCGGGATGCGGTTTTTAAACGCCGCTTGTGAAACCAGAGTTCTCGCGCGAGCCGCCGTAACCTGATAGCTCGTGACGCGCGCGGACGCCCTTGCGACCGCAAGATTCGTCCGGCACGACACTCGAACACCTTGCCCTAGCGGCGCACGGTTGTGCGTCGCGCTTTTGATGAATCCATGACCTCGGAACTCTTCCAAATCCTCCAGCCCCGAATCAACGCCCGGGTGCTGGCCCTTGTGCACCGTCACCTTAGCGACGAGCAGATCGGACTGTTGCTCGTCAAGATGATTAACCCTTACGCCGTTCTCTCGCAGCAGGAAGAAGCGATATTGCGCGGCATTGATCCAAAGACGCTACGCGGGATGAAGTCGCGGGGCGAACTGGAGGACTTGCCGGGGCAGCGCACGTGCGTCAACTGCAAACATTCCCCAAATCTCCCGAGAACTGGCCGGAATTTCCCTGATCTTCCCCCGAATAGGCCCCGAGGCCAAAATAGGGATTAAGCTGAACGAGTCGCCGGAAGGACCCGGCGCTTTCTGTAACGCGCAAGCCCATTGTATCACTCATGAAAAAAAGCCGGATGGAACCGAAGCTTTCACTGACCTGCCTGCAGGCAAAAGCCATGGCCAAACTTATTCGCATTCAACTCCGCGCCTATCGCGACGCGGAGTCGGACGCGCCTGACGGACCCGAACCCGAACCCGAACTGTTTACCGGAGACGATTTGGACACAATCGCGCCGCTGCTGGAGGCACTGCCATTTGTTTGAAACTCTGAGCATATCCGGTTTCGTTTCTCAGTCCGAATCTGGCGGCGTCCTTTCCGGTCTGTAGCCATGACCCGCTTGGGGAGCGGGGGGCCTGAGGGCGCCTGGAAGTGGATGATGGGATTTATGGGAAGCATGGGACTGATCCCATAAGTCCCATGCTTCTCATAACTCCCATTCCCGGGGATCGCATCGGCTACAGGAGCTCTAGCGCAGTGCCCGCTCAATAGGGTGTGACGATCACCCGGCGGGCGGGGTCGAGCGCGCCGGAGCCGGTGGGGAAAATGGGGGCGGAATCCATCGAGCGCAGTTCGTAGCCGGTCAGGACGAACTCCGGATAGATTCGGTTGCTGGCAGGTTCATAGACAGTTTCTCCGGAGAACGAGCCGAGCAGCTTGTATTCGTACCCGTTGTCGGCGCCGAGCGTTCCGGCTTCGCGATCCGGAGCGAGATGTTTTTGCTCGTTGAGCATCACCAACTGGGCGCTGCTCCAAGGCTCACCGGGTTTGCGGATGTAGCCCCAGAACTTGTAATCCTCTTTGTAATATCTGCGTCCAATATAATAATTGCCCTGCGGTTCGGTGCGGATGCTATCCAGCATGGCCGCACGCGCCGCCTGGGTTGAGCCCCCCCCCTGCGAAAGAGTGTCGCAACCCGTGAACAGCAGGGAGGCCAGCAGTCCGGCCAGGGCAAGGAAGGTGGTTTTCATAGGGAGATTGTGCCTGAAAATGGCTTTGGGGTTCCAGCAGCAACTTCGGAAACGATCCGATTGGGAGGATTGGTTGCCTGCGGATTTGGGAAGTGGGTTGGGCGGGACTCGAACCCGCAACCAACGCCTTAAAAGGGCGCTGCTCTACCATTGAGCTACCAACCCGGAAATCGGGAACCTCTCCCAAGGGCCTTGCAAGTGCAAGGGTTGGACTGTTTACGCGACCTCGGCGCCCGAGGCAAGCAAAAGAATGGGGTGTTTCCAGGAAAGTTTCCCCTTGCCTTGATCGCAAGCGCTTAGGGGCTCCGTAAACGGGATCGGAGCGAGGTCACGTCGCGGTGCTACATGCATCGCCGTCTCCACTGAGCAGGGTGGCTACGGGGCCGGGCTCAAAATTAAAGCGCTAAACAGGAAGCGGCTGTCGGTCGCTTCCCCAGCGCTGGTTTGACAAAGCACGCAGAGTCTTCTAACTCTCCACCATGCCTCCCCTCAAGGATATTCGCCAACGCATTTTGGGTTCTGTTGTTCCCGCTCTTGCTCTCTCCCTTGCCCCGCTCGTTTGCGGGACCATCGCTCGCGCGGCCGACTGGCCCCAGTGGCGCGGGCCAAACCGGGATGGAATTTCTCATGAGACCGGTTGGAACGCGCAAAGCCCCAAGGTCCTTTGGAAGCTGAATCTGGGCACGGGCTGTTCCTCGTTCGCGGTGGTTAAGGATCGGGTTTTTACGATGGGCAACTTGAATAACGCCGATTCCGTTTATTGCTTGGACGCAAACACCGGAAAGACCTTCTGGGCTTACACTTATCCGAGCGCACGGGATGCGAAGATGTTTGATGGCGGGCCGTGCGCCACGCCGACGATCGATGGCGAGTTCGTCTATAGTTTGAGCCGGGCCGGCTTGTTGCTCTGCCTGAAAAGGGAGACCGGAGCCGTGGTCTGGTCCAAAGAGTTTCAAAAAGAGTTCGGGGCGAAACCGCCGGGCTGGGGCTACTCGGCTTCGCCACTCATCCTGGACGGAAAGCTTTTCGTCGATGTCGGGGCGAAGGGCGCTTCCGCCGTAGCCCTCGACAAGGCCACGGGAACTGTGGTTTGGAAGGCGGGCGACGATGCGGCCTCCTATTCTTCGCCTTATGGCTTCACCCATGGCGGCAAACAGTGCGTCGCGTTTTTCAATGCCATGGGACTGGTGGTTCGGGAAGCTGGCAACGGCAATGAGTTGCTCCGGTTCCCCTGGAAAACTTCCTGGGATGTCAACCCGACGACGCCCATTGTTTCAGGCGACAAGATTTTCATCGCGTCAGGGTATGGCCGCGGTGGCGTTCTGCTGCCCCTGGGCAGGGCAAACCCGGCTCCGATCTGGCAGAGCAAGGATATGAAAAACAAGATGAACAGTTGCGCCTTGTGGCAGGGATGCCTCTATGGATTTGATGAATCCAAGTTGGCCTGCATCGATTTTGCGACCGGGGCGGTGAAATGGCAGGCCTCGGGAATGGGCCTTGGATCGCTAATGATCGCCGACGGAAAGCTGATTATATTGGCTGAAAGCGGGGAACTGGTGATCGCGGAAGCCTCTTCGAAGGCCTTCAAGCAGCTCAGCAAAACACCGGCCGTGGGTGGCAATACCTGGGTGACGCCGGTGCTGTCCAACGGTCGGATTTATTGTCGGAATCACAAAGGCGATGTGGTTTGCTTCGATGTGGCCAAGCCGTAACCTACGACTACTTATGAAACTCCTTGCAATATTGGGATTGTGCGCCGGTGCCCTGGCTCTGCGCTGTATCGCGGCAGACGAATGGCCGCAATTTCGCGGCCCGGACGGACAAGGGCGTTCGGACGCGATCGATTTGCCGCTGACCTGGAGCGAGACGGAGAACGTCAAATGGAAGAGCGCGATTCCCGGAGAGGGGTGGGCATCGCCGGTGGTTTCAGGCAGCCAGATTTGGATGACAACAGCCACTGATGCGGGCAAGTCGCTGCGGGCTGTCTGCGTTGATTTTGAAACTGGAAAGCTGCTGAAAGATGTGGAGGTTTTCCACATTGAGACCCCCAGGCCGAAGCATCCGCTCAACAGCTATGCTTCCCCTTCGCCGATCATTGAGAACGGGCAGTTATATGTTCACTTCGGGAACTACGGAACGGCCTGTTTATCAACAGATACTGGCATGATCGTGTGGCAGCGCCAGGACTTGCTTTTCAATGACCAGAATAACGGACCCGGCGGCACGCCCGTGCTTTGGAAAAACCACCTGATTTTCTCTTGCGATGGAACCGACGTTCGATTTGTCATTGCGCTCGACAAGCACTCCGGCAAGACCGTTTGGAAAACCGACCGCTCCTACAAGGGTGACAAACCCCCGAACATGCCTGCTTATGGAACTCCGCTGGTGGCCAACGTAAATGGGATGGACCAAGTCGTCGCACCCGGGACGAATCGTGTAGCGGCCTACGATCCCGACACCGGCAAAGAACTCTGGTTTGTAAATTATATTGGATTTTCCGAAGCGGCTCGGCCCATTTTTGGAGACGGTTTGCTCTACGTCTCTGCTGGGCATACCCGGACGCTCTATGCCATTCGCCCGGACGGGGCCGGCGATATCACCAGCCCAGGCGTGGTTTGGAAAACAAATCAGCAAGCGTGTCAAATGCCCTCGCCCGTGCTCGTTGGAAACCGCTTTTACATGATTGGCGATGATACGGGAGTGGCCTCCTGCCTCGATTCGGCAACAGGCAGAGAGATATGGAAGGAAAAGATCGGCGGGAAGTTCTGTGCGTCATTGCTCGCCGCAGGCGACCGGGTTTATTTCTTCGATCGCGACGGGTTGACCACTGTGGTTGGGGCCGGAGACAGTTTCAAAGTCCTTGCCAAAAATCAGCTTGAGAGCGGGTTCATGTCATCCGCCGCGGTTGCCGGGAAAGCTCTGGTGCTGCGAACCAAAACGCATCTCTACCGCATTGAGAAATAGGGCTCTCCGCTCGGCTGTGGACGCCGATGTTACCGCCGCAACCTATTGACTCAATGCGCATCGTCCAACTCACCCCCGGCACCGGCAATTTTTATTGCGGGACCTGCCTGCGAGACAATGCCTTGGTAGCGGCGCTTCGCCGGCAGGGGCATGATGCCATCCTGCTGCCGATGTATCTGCCGCACTTGGTCGATGAAGAGAGTAATGTGGCACTCGGCGCACCGCTGTTTTTCGGCGGCATCAACGTTTATCTCCAGCAAAAATCAGCTTTGTTTCGCAGCACGCCGGCCTGGCTGGATCGGCTCTTGGATGCGCCGCCCCTGCTGAAAGCTGCCGCCGCAAGGGCAGGAATGACGAGCGCCCGGGACTTGGGCGACCTCACCCTTTCCATGGTTCTTGGCGAAAGCGGGAGGCAGGCGAAAGAATTGGAGAAGATCGTTGCGTGGTTGAGCAGGCCCGAGAATCGGCCAGACATAGTCAGCCTCTCAAACAGCCTGCTCATCGGGTTGGCCCGCCGGATCAAGCAAGCGCTCGGGGCGCCGATTGTCTGCACGCTTCAGGGCGAGGACGGGTTTATCGATTCCCTGCCCCAGCCTCACCGCTGCTGGGAAGCTCTGCGGGATCGTGCCCGGGACGTCACCTCATTTATCGCGGTGAGTGACTATTACGCAGGATTAATGCGCGATCGTTTGGGCCTCCTCGATGCTCGCGTGGAGGTGGTCCATAACGGGATTAATCTGGAGGGTTATCGATCCGCCGAGCTGGAGTTGGCAGCACCACCGGCAATCGGTTTCCTCGCCCGGATGCACCCTGACAAGGGGCTCTCCGAGCTTGTGGACGCCTTTATCGAGATCAAATCGCGCAATCGGATTCCCGGAGTTCGATTGAAAATCGCGGGCAGCCAGACCGCATCGGATTTGCCATTTGTGGCTGCATTACGAGATCGCATTTTCAAGGCCGGCTGCAAGGCGGACGTGGAGTTTCTGCCAAATCTCGACCGGGCTCAGAAACAAGCCTTCTTACAAACGCTGACCGTATTTTCAGTCCCTGCGACCTGCGGTGAATCCTTCGGGCTTTATCTATTGGAAGCCATGGCGAGCGGAGTACCCGTGGTTCAACCGGCCTCCGGCGCCTTTCCGGAACTCATTGCTAAAACTGGCGGGGGCTTTGTTTATGATCCGGACCAACCTAACGCCCTTGCCTCCGCGCTGGAAGAGGCGCTCTCCGACCGGCCTCGATCGAAGGCGGTTGGCGAATGTGGGATGCGGTCGGTGCGCGAGCGTTTCACCAGCGAGGTGATGGCGCGCGAGTTTGCAGGGGTGTGCGCGCGCGCACGTTCAAACGCGGCGTAGGCAGGCGATCATGTGGCCGCGCTCCACGTTTCTTTCTGTCAGGGCGCGCTGGCAGATCTAAAGCTGTAGCAGCTTCCGCGTTTCGGCGACGAGCTCGATGGGGCTGAAGGGCTTGGTGAGGAAGATGGCGATGCCGAGTCCGGACGCTTCTTCGCGCGTGTCGCCCTGGCCGCGCGAGGTCAGCATGATGATCGGAATCTCGCGCCCGTGCGGGCGCTTGCGCAGTTCGCGGACGGTGGCGAAGCCGTCCATGCCTTCCATCACGAGATCGATGAGCATGAGGTCGATCGGTTTGGCGTCGATGATTTCCAGGGCGGCCGGACCGCTGCCTGCGGTTTCCACCGCGCACCCGGTTTTTTCGAGATTGAACTGCAGCAGCCGCTGCATGTGGCGTTCATCGTCCACGACCAAGATACGTTTTGAGTTCATGGGATTGAAAATCGATTTGAGCTAAGTTAAGTCGGATTCCTGGTCTCTGTCACTGTTCCAAACTACGCAGCATTGTCAAAGCGCCTTCAGGTGATCGGCAAGGATCTTCTTGAGGGCATCCTCTGTCTCTGGCAGCTCATAAGAGCCGTGCGGTCCGGGCACGATCCATTCGGACGTGGCGGAGGTCAGATGGGAACTCCAGTAGGGCACGACGCCGTCGGAACTGTCGGGGGTGTCTCCCCGTTTTCGGTCCCCAATGATGGAATAGTGCGGCGCGCTGATCGGGAGTTTATCCATGGCAATCAGGGTCGGATTCTTGGGGGAGAGGCCATCGATGCTGTTGGGAAGCGAAACGATGCCCGCCGCTGTTTTCAGCACTCCCATCACCGATTGGTTCAGGGCGATGATGAGCGACGAGGGTAATCGAATCAGGCTTCGTCCGATGGATCCGATGGATGATTCCGCCATTTGGCTGCCGCGATGAGGCACGCAGATGAAAACGACTTTTTTCACTCGCGGGTTGGCTTGGAAGATGAGCCATTTTTTAATGAGATGATCCGAGGGCAGCCGGGCATAGATGGGGTTGGCGTTTTTCTTGAAAACCGCATTCCACAAAGTAAGGCCCGTGGTCGTCACCTGCATCCGCGACACCAACCCGCCCATGCTGTGGCCGATCATGATGCAGCCACGCGGCATCGGGTGGAGTTTCTGAATTTTCGCCAGTTCCTCGCGGCAAAGGTAAGCGGAATATCCGGGGGGATTTCCCGTCGGGTATGCGCTCTTCAAAATAACGATGGGGTGTTTGATGGATCCCCACCAGCGTTCCGCCAATGCCTTCCTCGGTGATCTGACGGCGAACATGTCGGCAAGCCTGCTGCAATTGCTCGATCCGCTGGAGCGTGAGCCGAAGTAAAGGGGAGAAGCGAGAATATCAGAAGGGGGGCGACGATGATTATTTTATGTAACCACCGCGCGCTCGTTCCAACGCCGTGCCGCTGCCTTGAAAGCCGTTTCATGCTCAGGCCAGTCGTGAAGAGTAGCCGGGTCGAAATCTGCACCTGTTGGCCAAACCAGAGTATGAACTTCCGAATCGAGGGTGACTTGCGCAAAAATTGAAGGATCACGCAACGCCCCGAACAGTTCCCCCTCCAATACCGGAGCAAAATCAATTTGGCGGCTCAATCCGTCATTAAAACGAATCCGCAGGGAGTACGTGCCCGTCTGCTCGAAAGACTCCACGCGATATATTGGATGCCTCATTTTTTTTATATACCGCCGTAGCCGCCTTATTGCAATGGCGTGATTTGTGCAGGCCTTTTACCTTCCAGCAACAGTTCCCAGTCGGCAAGCAGTTCTTCCTGGTGCAATTCCGCCCAAGCTTCAATCAACCGTTGCTGCCGTTGGGGAATCAAACCGGCAACCAAGGCGACAGGCGAAACGGAAAACACGGCGACATGCTCTTGATAGTAGGCGTGGAAATGGGCGAGGTTGTGCCGTTCCGAAGGCTCGGAAAACATGCGGATGATGATGCCGTAAAAACGGGAAAGTTCAGGCATGGTGGAAGGAAACCATGATTGGCGACGTCTAAACGAAAATCAAGCGCGCACCTCCGGGCAAAAAGACCCGCCGAGAGATAGCACGTCCGAAGACAGAGGCCGGGCGGGGTTTACTGCTTGTCACCTTAGCCGAGCTTTGATGGGCGCAAGAGCATACCCATTCACCCCGCTGCCTGGCTCATTACTTTGTAGATGCCATCAAGCCGCCGGGGCGGGTTGGGGCAAGGATAGTTGGTGAGCCAGCAAGCCGCGCTGTCGGGTTCGTTGGGATCGAAGCCGTGCATGGCGGGAACGCGGCGCTGATTCATGAACGAGGGGGCGAAGATCACGCCGTTGTCGAGCAGATAGAAGAGTTCGCCGTAGCGTCCATCGGGGAAATGGCAGCCCCATTCTTTTAACTCGGCTTCGGTTACGATCCGGCCTTCGGTGCGTTGGCCAAGCCAGGCGGCGACGCGCTCCCGCACCGAGGGAGAGCCTGTGAACCAAAATCGTGCCATGGTGGAATCCCACGCCGCGACATAGTCGTGTCCGAAGCGGAGTCCCAAAGCCTCGAAATCGGGCATCATCGAGCTGACTTGGCGGGTGTCCGTCATGCCATGATCGCTGAAGAGATGCAGTCGCACTTGCTCATAACGGCCTTGGGCGATGGTGTGGATTTCCCGAAGCCATTGCTCGAAGCGGGCGAAGGCGGCGTCAGTTGCGGCGCTCTCTGTGGTGTGCGCGTGCATGGTGGCGTCCAGGCCGGAGGTGAAGAGGTAAGCGAGCCGCACCTCGCCTTTTTCCAGAGCCGCTTTGAGCTGCTCCACATTGGTCGCATCATTGTTTCGCCAGTCGGAACGCATCCATGGCAGGCCGGACTCTTTCCAGTGTTCGAAGATGGTCGGCTGGCCGCCCAGGATGCCGCCGGGTTCGTAGATGTCCCGCTTTTCGGTGTAGTCCAGCCAGGGAAGTTTGGAGAAGGGAACGCTATAGAGCTGGAAATAGCCGGTGTAACCGCGGGCGCGAGCGGTCCAGCGGCTGATCCTGTTGCGGATGCGATGATGCCCGGCCACGATCTCTGGAAGCCAGCCGAGGTTCCGCGCCCAACGGAAGGGAGCGTGGCCGACCCGGTCGTGAATGAAGAAGGAGAAATGGCCATGATCCTGGGGCAAAGCGCCGGTCAGGATGGTGGGATCACAGGTGCAGGAATAGCCAAAGAGCGTTTCGCACGGCTGGCGGTGGGGGAAGAGGTCTTCCATGAACCGCCGTTTTTGGACCAGCGTCCAACCGAGGGCGTCGGCAAAGATGAAGAGGTCGAGGGAAGGAGTTTTCAAAGTCGAGCAAAGGTTAGCAAGGTTCGGTCGTCGGAAGCGACCGATTGGCCAGCGTATTCGCGGACAAAACTGAGAATCCGGTCACACGATTCAACGAGGGGACCGGAGCGTTCGCTATTGATGTACGTTGCAAGCGCCTCGATGCCCAACATTTGCTTTCCGGCGTTTTCGACTTCATAAAGGCCGTCTGTGAGAAAGACCAGGCGGTCTCCTTTATCGATGGAATGGCTTTCGGTTGGGTATTCGAAGTCTTCGAGCACGCCCAGGGGAATGCCGCCGCACTGCGACTGCACCACCTGATTGCTCCCTGCCTGGCAATGCAGCAGGGGGCAGTGGCCCGCGTTCGCCAGAAGAAGCGTATGTTCCTTGCATGAGAGGTAGGCGACTTGCGCGGTGATGAACATGTCGAGCCGGGAGAGGTCCCCCGCGATCTGGCGATTGACTTCCGTCAGCAACTGGCCGGGTTGGGAGGCGAGATTGAGCCTGCCATGGATGGCGGTGCGGAGCACGGTCGCAAGCAGCGCCGCGGGAACGCCTTTGCCCATTACATCGGCGATGACCAGGAGAATGCCGCCGTCCGGCAATTCCAAGGCATCGAAATAATCTCCTCCCACTTCCTGAGCGCTCTGGCAGATGCCATGGACACGGTAGTTCCCGTTGTCCGGGAACGTCCTCGGCAGCAAGGACTGCTGGATCGAGGAGGCGATCTCCAGTTCACGCTGGGCGCGCTGTTGCGCCTGACGTTGTTCTTGAAGGGCGTTGGTCGTTTGCACGATGCCGAGGAAGTCGGCGACCACCCGGATCAACCCGAGTTCGCTTGCGGAAAAGTAGCCCGACTTATTCGATCGCGTGACCACCAGGCAGCCGAGCGCGGTGGAGCGGAAAAAGATGGGGCAAGCAAAGGCGCCGCCCGAGTGACAATGCAGGAGGTCCGACGAGGGGAGCGTGGAGCAGTCTTCGACCGTGATTGACTTGCCTTTTTTAAACGCCGCGATGGCAATGGCCTGGGTGTCGAGAGGGAGGCGGCTTTCGAGTCCGGGCAGCCCATGTGGCGCGGGACTGGCCAATTCCAGAAACGCCCCATCGTCGGAGATGAGCCGGACATAGGCGTCTTGACCCGCAACGAGGGTGGTCAACCGGTTAAGGGAACGGTCGAGGAACTCCGCCAAAGTCGTCGAGGTCGCCAGTTCTTCGGCAAACCGAAAAAGAGCGGAGAGGTCTTCGTAGCTGCGGCTGAGATCTTCGGCCATCGACTCGAGCGTGGCTTCCATTTCCGCGGCATCATCCAGCGTCCAGGTCTGGACGCCCACGGTTTTTTCCAGGCGCAACAGGTGTCCCTGCCCCGCCCGCAAATGCTCCACGCGGTCCATCAAGCTGGCCATCAAAAAAGCGCCCCGCCCGCCTTCCGCAAAGAGATCTTCGGGGAGCGTTGCCTCGCCCATCTCAGGCAAGTAATCGCTGGGATCGTCAATTTCGACCGAAAGCTTTTTTCCGTGCCAGATCCAGCGGAGTAAGACTTGTCCGTCCTCCTTTCCCACGCAGCCATGTTCGACGGCGTTGTTGAGGCCTTCGGCAACGGCGAGTTCCACCTGGGCCCAGATGGCCGGTCGCAGCCCGCGCGCACGGCAGTAAGCCCCCAGTTTGTCCAAGGCAGGGCGGACGCAGCGCAGGTCCGCCGGCAAACGGCATTGGGCGGTTTCTTCGTAATCGATCTCCGGGGCCATGGAACGATGGGGCGATTTAGGACAACGGGGTGAGGCAAGCGAGGCGCACGGTTTTCCTTCGGAGGACCCGTTTCACCGTGTCGTCCTGTTGCAAGACTTGATAGGCCGCGTGAATCCATTCGTCGGGAGCTGTGGGGTCGTGGCAACCGTGCAGATCCGCCCAGGAAAAGATTCCTGCCGGGCTGGCCTTGAGCCGCTCGGCGGTTTCCGGGGGCAGGTGTTCCCAGTCCGACGCACCCCTGGGGAGGATGCCAAACCAGCGGAGGTTTCCGGCGAATACGCTCTTCAACCACGGCCAGCGCCGGATGATGAGGGGCCCGCGTTGGCCGGTTTTCAACAACAAGCCCTCCCCCTTGTGATCCATAATCTCACGTTCCTGCCAGGCCTGCCCTCGCCAGCATTTCGCCACCGGAGCCAGCAACAGCCAGCATGAGAAAGCGGCAGCCTTTTCAAGGATCGAAGCGGCCTGGCGATGGGTGGAGACAGGCGCCATGATGAAGCTCTCGCGAATGTCCACCCGGCAGGCCCGCTTGATATCGACGAGGATGCCGCCCTGGGCCACCGCCTGGTGAAGCCGCGTATTCTGACCGAGGTAGGTATTTGGTAATATCACCGATTCGCTCACCTGCACATGGCTGTCGATGATGCACCCTTCGGCGATCAGGGCATTTGGGCCGATCTCGGACGAGGGCCCGATTTGCGCCCGGGAGCCGATCCAGAATGGGGGGGTCAGTTTCGCTTTCGGGTGAATCTGGGCCAGCGCCCCCACCCAACCGCCGCCGGGCACTTGCTCGACGTCGATGCTCAATGATTCCGAGGAGCGCTTAAACAGCCAGTGCCGCTGCATCTCCTGCCAGTTGGCCAGCAACGCCGTGGGTGAATCGTAAGCGGGCGCAGGCTCTGGCTGGGCGGGCAGGCGGTCCATGCGGATCGTCCCCTCTGGCGGTTCCGCCCCTTCCTTCAGCGGAATGACGGCGATTTTCTTGCTCCAGTAGTTGCCCCCTTCGAGGAACTGGCGCAAGTCCGAGGGCCGGTCTGCCGTGTAGATTTGCACTTCGTCAACGCCGAGCCGAACGGCTTCGTCCATCCAGTGCGCGAGCAGGGATTGCGAACCGACCGGCCAGAGGACAAACGGGTGGGCATTTCGCCAGATGACATCGAGCGCGGCGAAATCGGGAGCGAGCAGGCTGAGCGTTTTCACAGTCAATGAATTCAAGTCAATAGGCCCCCTTGCCCAGCAGGACGGCAGGGACGGTGAGCAGCAACAGTTTCAGATCGAGCCAGACGCTTTCGGAGCGGATGTAGGCGAGATCGAGTCGAACCTGTCCGGCGAAGTCGATCTCGCTGCGTCCGCCAACCTGCCAAAAGCAAGTGAGCCCGGGCTTTGCCAGCAGCCGCTGGCGATCTTCCACGCTGTATTCGGCGACTTCGCGGGGAACGGGCGGGCGAGGTCCCACCAGGGACATCGTGCCTTCCAGGACGTTGATGAGCTGGGGGAGTTCGTCGATCGAAAACTTGCGAATCCATTTTCCCACCCGGGTGATGCGGGGATCGTTCTTCATTTTGAAAGTCACCCCCGCCTTCATCTCATTTTGATTCAGCAGCTTGTCTTTGAGCGCGTCCGCGTTGACCACCATCGAGCGGAATTTCCACATCCCAAAGAGTCTTCCCCGCAAGCCCACTCGGTTCTGCTTGAAAAACAGAGGCCCGCCATCTTCGAGTTTGATCAAGAGGATCGTTGTCCCGAGCACCGGCGAGAGGGCGAGCAGCGCCAGCAGGGCGACCACCACATCGAGCGCCCGTTTCAGGGCCATTGAGCCGCCCACGACCACGCGCCAAAGCTGGCGTTTTAGCCAGATCCGCGTCTTGATCCGCAGTCGCCCCCTTGCCGTGGCGGCCTGGCGCCAGTATTCCGCGATCTCCTCGTCTCTCCAGTCGTGGTCGGTTTTCATGCCGGTTTTCGGATTTGTTTTGGAAGAAGTTGCTTGAGATGGCTCTTGAGGCGCTCGGGGAATCGGCGATCAGTCAGTTGACTCCAAACGAGCGTGGCGTGGCAAGCCGAGGGTTGCACAAAGCGCTCGTGCATGGGGCGGGCAAACACCTCGTACAGCCGGAGGGTTTCATCCACCGGAATGCCCCGCGCGTTCACGTCGCGGTGAATGCGCCGCATGAGGCGCACATCCGCCGGCACGTCGATGAAGACCGAGAGATCAAACAGAGAGCGCAGCCGCGCATCGTGAAGGATGAGAATGCCTTCAATCAAGATGATGGGCGAATGCGTCACTGGAACCGTGCTAGCTAATCGGCGGTGGTTGGCGTAGTCGTACCGTGGCGTATGAATTTCCTGGCGCGCCTTGAGTTTCAACAAGTGCTTTCTCAAGAGCGCGTTGTCGATGGCGGCGGGATGATCGAAGTTGAGTTTGAGCGCGGCCTCGGGCGAAACCCCGGCCCGGTCGCGGTAATACCAGTCTTGAGAGATCAAAGTGGCGTGCGGTTGAAGGGCTTCAAGCAGCGATGCCGCAAACTCGGATTTGCCCGAACCGGTTCCGCCGGCGATGCCGACGAGAAGAGGGGCGCTGGATGCGGGCTTGCTCATGCTTTGCGCTGCCTTGGATTTTTCGCAACCCGCGAGAATAGGTCTTCGAGCCGGTCGAGATACTGGTCGAAGTCGTAGTCCCGCGACACAATTTCCAAGCCTCTCTCGCCCATTTGGCGGGCCTTTGTCTTGTCCAGGAGCAGTTCGTCCAGACGGGCGGCGTAGGCGTCGATGTCCATCCAGGGGACCAAATAGCCGTTGATGCCGTCGTGCAGCCAGTCGCGGATGCCGCCCGCGTCAAACGCCACCACGGGCAGGGCGTAGCGCATGACTTCAAGGCCGATCGTGGCGATCGGCTCGGGCCAGACCGAGGATAGCGTGACTATGGATGTGTCCCGGTAATATTGCTTGAGTTCCTCCTGCGGGATGAAGCCCTTGAAGGTCACCCGGTCCCGCAAGCCGAGCTGATCGCAAAGCTTCTCGCAGTACGGGCGGTGGTTGCCGTCGCCAAGGATCACCGCTTCAAACGGGGTCCGCATCCGCGCCAGCGCCCGCAACAGCACGTCAACGCCTTTGCCTCGGATGATTTGCCCGGCATAGAGCAGCAGGTTGCGTTCGGAGAACGCGCTGCGTAGATTATCGCCAGGACGCGGCACCGGGGGGAAGATCTCGATTCGATCGGGTTCCAGTCCGTTGATAACCAGCTCGTTCTTCATGTAGTTCGTGACCACCAGATGGCGATCGAACTGCCGGTTGAGCGCAAGCTCCTCAAGTTTGTCGAAGTAGCTTGCCCACTTGAAGGGGAAGCCGCCCTGGCGGTTGCGCTTGAGCGGAGCCAGGCACGGGAAAACGCAGTAAGCTCTCGCGGGACGGGTGCAAATGTGGCGCGTGAAAGGGCTGTACTTATAGCTCCGCAGGCAATAGGTGTCGTGGTCGTGGACCATTCGGATCAACGGTCGGCTCGACGCAATGAAGCGCTTTAGCGAAGGGATTTCCTCCCATTTGTGGACATAGACAACGTCCGGGCAAAACCCCTCAAGGGCGTCCGTCATGCGGTCGAGCTGAAAGAATCCGGCGCTAAAGAGTTCCCGCCAGGATTCCTCGTTTTTTCCGGTTCCCCGTTGCGTGAACAGGCCGACTTGATGGCCGCGCTTTTTCATTTCCGTGGCGGTAATGAAAGCGTTGGCTTCAGCGCCGCCCAAGCTCCCAAAACATTCGTGGGCAAATAGCAATTTCATGGGGGTGTCCGGGTTTTATACTTCTCAAACCCGGATGTCACTTATATCCTTGCCGACAAGCATGAAAATCGTTGAAGCCAAGCTTGAAGGGAGCGATCTCTCGCTCCGCGTCAATCCATCCCGCCTCGACGCATTAACTGCCGCCGAGTTTAAGAAGGATTGCGCGGAGATTTGGCAGCAGGGGATCGCCTCGGTGCGCGTCGATCTCTCGGAAGTTCAGTTTATCGACAGTTCCGGTGTGGGAGCGCTCTTGAGCATTTACAAACGGCTGCCCGCGCCGAATCCAACCGTAAAACTGGAATGCGTTCAGCCTGCCGTTCAAGCGGTAATCGAACTGCTTCGACTCCACCGCATCTTCGAGATCGAAGGGTAGAAAAGCCGGCAGACTCCCCTCATGTCCGCCGCTCCTGACTTGAAACTTGGTTTGCGGCGAGAGTCTCGCCGGGTAGTAGAAGCGGCATCCCTGCCGCTTCGTTCCCAGGGAAAGCGGCTGGAAGCCGCTTCTACTACGGAGCCGGAAATTCGTGCGGTGCTCAAGTGTATAGTTTCCCCGACGAATGATCCGGCAAGGCACGCCGCCGGGGGCGGGACTAGCTTGAAACTTGGTTTGCAGAGTGACACGGGCGTCTCGCCTGTGTCCGGGGGCGCACCCCCCACAGGCGAGACGCCTGTGCCACTCTGGAATCCGGCAAGGCAGACGGACGGTTCCTATTTCCCGGACGATGAACCCCGACTGGCCGCGTTGCTGGACGGGTTCCTGGCTTCCTTGTCGGAGGACTTGGCGCGCCATCCTTTTTCTTCGGAGGTCTGCATCCTGCTTCTGGCTGGCGGGTACGGACGCGGTGAAGGGGGGGTCTTTCAGGCAAACGAACCCGCGGAACCTCAGCTTTACAACGACCTGGAGTTCTACCTGATTCTCCGGGATGGCGCGTCAGCGGGACCGGCCGATCAGTGGTGCGCCGCACAAGCCCATCGCGGTGACGAGTTGTTGGGGATCGAGGTGGAATTCAAGATTTTGCGCGAGGGGGAATTCCGCGCGGCGGAACCCTCGATGTTTTATTACGACCTGCTCGCGGCACATCGCGTCGTGTTCGGCCCCGCCGACTTCGCATCCACAATCCGGGCGGAATTGCGCGATCCGGCGCTCATTCCCTTGCATGAGGCCACCCGCCTGCTGTTCAACCGCGGCACGGGCCTCTTTTTTTCTTCGGTGGCGCTGCACCGTAACGATGCGAGGGTGGCAAACGGATTTATCGAGCGCAACCACGCCAAGGTGAAGCTTGCCCTTGCGGATGCCGTCCTGGCATGTGCCGGGCGGTATCATTTCTCCTGTCGCGAACGGGACCGCCGGATGCGGGAGAAACAACCCGGAATGTCCGTGCCGCCTGACTGGGAGACGCTGGCGGCCTGGCACGCCGAAGGGGTGGAGTTTAAGCTGCATCCTCGCCACCGGCATCCCTCCATCTCAGAGATGCAGGCGACCCACGACGAGCTAAGACGGGTATGGATACGGACGTTTCTTTGGTTGGAAACGCTTCGGCTGGGAACGCCGTTTCACAGCGCCGCCGATTACGCCGGGTATGCAGGCCGGCTTTATCCGCGCACGAACGCGTTGCGCAACTGCGCGCTCCACTGGCGGGACCGCCTCAAACGCGGCGCGGCGTTGCCGACACTATTTGACTACCCTCGCGCTCCGCTCCAGCGCGCTCTTGTTTTGCTGCTGCAAGCCGAACCGGATTTTGACGGAGCCTGCAAGGCGCTCGGTTTGACGCCGCCCTGTTCGCTCGATGCATTGGCGGAAGCCTACGAACGCTGGTGGCGGTATTATAATTAACTACTGACCGGTCCCGATGGGGATGTTCGGTTGCACGCTGCCTGCCTTCGCGGAGACGGCATGGATGCCCTCGTTGGCGGCTACGGTCCGAGTGAAGGTGTTGAGGATCATTTTCGTATAGGTCTCCACCCGATCCCACGGGCTGTTGGGAATCCAGACGATATCGTGCGGTTCCAGGATCACATCCGGATCTTTGCCCGTCATGATGCGATTGAGATTCACGGTGGCCACCGTTGGTTCAACCAGTGAACCGCGAATGATTACCGCCCGTTGGGCATAGGCTTCGGGCAGCAATCCCTTGGCTTCCGCCACGGCGCTTACCAGCGTAACCCGATCCTTGAAGCCGATGGCCTTTGGCGAGCGAACCGCTCCCAGGATATACACTTGGCTACCCAGGGCTGAAGGGATGTAAACATAGTCGCCGTTCTTCAAATAAATGTTTTGAGAGAGATTCCCTTCGCGCAGGAGCTTGCGGAAATCCACTGGGATGAACTCACCGTTGCGGACCACAAAACTGTGTTGCAGGTCGGCCAGTTCCTCGGTGGTTCCGGAGAATCGGGAGGTGAAGAGGCCGCCCGCGCGGGAGATGGCTTCGAGCAGGGTGGTCGGTGACTCAAGCGGATAAACCCCGGAGGTGTTCACTCGTCCGAGAACCCAGATGCGCTGGCTGGAGACATTGCGCAGGATGATGGAAACCTGCGGGTTGCGGTAGAATTCCTTGAGCGACTTTTCCAGGGCCACCTTGAGTTCCGGCAGCGTCATGCCGCTGGCCTTCAAGCCGGAAACGGTCTGGTAGTAAAGCATGCCGTCGGGCATGAGCCGGCATTCCTGCCGGGTGTTGGCAACGCCAAGCTGCTCGATCTCCAGCTTGTCCCCAACGCCCAAGCGGAACGACTCCTTTGAAGGCCGCAAACATTCGGAAGGGATGGAGTTGTTAAGCGCGACCTTCTGGAACGCGCCCTGCTCGCCCCCATCTTTGGGACGCGGTTCAAAGCGCTTTCCAAGAGGCGCGCAGCCGGTTCCCGCAAAGAGAAGAAGGCAGAGCGCAAGCATGCAACGCACAACGCGACCGCCATAAGCGCCAACGGCGCCAAAAGCATCAACGGCGTCAATGGCGTCAACGGCGTCAACGGCGTCAACGGCGTCAACGGCGTCAACGGCGTCAACGGCGTCAACG
>JBAXSN010000065.1:0-18266 GCA_037130675.1 Verrucomicrobiota bacterium | reverse complement strand
CCAGGAAGGGCTGGTTTGCGCCCATGGAGATAATCCGCTGCGCGGAATCGTGCAACGTCGTCCACTCGATTCGGCGCCGGACGGCCAGCGCTGGAACGGCAACCCCTTCACGTAGCGAGCGCACGAGGAGATGCTGCGGCAGATCCCAGGTGAGCGTGCAGTTGCGCTGAGAGAGCGGCATCTCGTTGATCGCGGCCGGAACGCCCGGCAGGCAATTCCAGGCTTTGTATGAGTCGGGCGGCGCGGTCATTCCCGGAAACAGCACGAGCACCCCGCCCGTTTTGACATAATCTTCCAGCGCCGTGATCGCCTGTCCGGAAAGCGGCAGGGCATTGCAGAGAAAGACGCATGCGTAGGGAGAGAGCGGTATTTCCGTGAGCTTCTCGGGCTTGGTCGCCGCCATGGTCGTTTGGCGCCCCAAGCCGGCCCGAAGCGCCGTCCGCAAAAACAGCGTTTCGCTTTCGCTCCCGACGACCAGCGAGGGCATTTCGTCCTGAACCCGGATCAGAAAATAGAAGTCATTGTCGATCAGCAGATTGTCTTCAGGCGTCTGGATGCGTCCGGTGTGGATCCCGACCGGCAGCGGCGGGATCGTAAAGCTCTGTGATGCCGAATCGGGATCGCCGGCGTTGAACGAGCGCCGCCCGGCCTCTTTTTCGTCGATGAAAAGGGTCGCCACCGTTTCCGCTGTCGGTCCGGTGCGCAGCATCTTCGCGGTCAGTTTCACTTCCGCGCCCTTGCGCGCCACCGGCGGATCGAGTTCCACCGAGGCCACGCCCGCGTTCTCCGGCGCAGGCACGCCGAGCAGCGAGACAAAGACCGCCGTTTTCTGATCGATCTCCACCTTCTCCGTCGTCAGGCTTTGCCAGGCCAGGGCCTGATTGTCCGTAATGATGTGGATCTCCCGTTCGCGGTGAGCGTCCGCTTTGAGCAGCGCCCGCATTCCGGCGGCGATCGCCGGCCCAAGTCGCGAACTGCTCTGTCCCGGCTGCAAGGCGCGCAGACGGCTGAGCCCGTCCTGTTTGTTCGCAATCGGCTCCGCCACCAGCGTTTCTGGCTGGTCGCGGGCGAGAAAGAGGCAGAACCGGTCCCGGTCGCTCAGGCCGTTGATGATCGTCGTCGCCGCCTCGATGCCTTTGTCCCACACCGAGCCGCGCTCCGAGCGGTAGCCCATGCTGTAGGAGGCATCGAGCACAATGGCCACGTCGCGAGGCGCATTGCCAAGCCAGCCCAGCCCGCTCTTGCGGATCATCGGCATCGCAAAGGCCATTCCAAGCAGCGCCATGATCAGCGTGCGCAGAATCCAAAGCAGGAAGTTCTCCATCCGGATCTTCCTCGAGGACGATTTCTCCGCCATCTTGAGAAAGCGGATCGTCGGGAAAGCATGCACCTCCTTGCGCTTGTTCTGCATGAGATGCAGAATCAGCGGCACCGATGCGCCGAGTCCCGCGGCTATGAGAAAGAGGGGGTAAAGAAACATGGGGGTGTCTTTACTTGGAGCAGCGGCGGCGCTCCTCGAGATAAGCACGCACAAAGGTTTCAAGCGGCTGATCCGTGCGCACCAGCCGATAGTCGATATTCATCCCGGCGCAGACTTTCTTGTATTGTTCCAAAAATGCGCCAAAAATCTTCCGATACTCCGCAACGATCCCGCGCGGATTCACCAGGAGATGTTCGCCGGTTTCAAGATCGCGCAGCTCGCAGGCTTTCTTGAACGTCAGGTCGATTTCCGCCGGATCGAGCGTCTGAAAAACGAGAACGTCATGCCGCTGCTTGCGCAGATGCGCGAGCGCCTTGGTCACCGCGGCTTCGTCGCCAAGCAGGTCCGAGATCACCACGACAAGCGCGCGCTGCCGCACCGTCCCCGCGAT
This sequence comes from Verrucomicrobiota bacterium, assembly GCA_037130675.1. Classification (GTDB taxonomy): domain Bacteria; phylum Verrucomicrobiota; class Verrucomicrobiia; order Chthoniobacterales; family Chthoniobacteraceae; genus JBAXSN01. Next base: position 16,395 of record JBAXSN010000065.1, on the reverse strand, counting down.
TTCGTGCAGCGTTTCCGCGATGCCCGAACCGCCGCCGGTGCCCGGCGGATTCGCCTGAACATGCTTGAGCATGTTGTTGAGATGCTGAAAGGAATTCGCGGATTCCAGCCGCAAATCCACCTTGCCGGAATAGAGATAGAGGCCCACGGAATCGCGCGCCTTGACGATCACGTAGCCCAACGCCGCCGCGAAACGGCACGCAAACTGAAACTTCGTCGGGCCGTGGCCCGAGCTGTAGGCCATCGACGAACTCCGATCCAGAGCGATGTAAACCCGAAGGTTCGTCTCGTCCTCGTACCGCTTGATGAAATACTTGTCCGTCCGCGCCAGCACCCGCCAGTCGATATGCTTGGTTTCGTCCCCCTGGCCGTAGGATTTGTGGTCCGCAAACTCCGAACTCGGCCCGCGCAGCGGACTGCGATGCGCCCCGGCGAGATTTCCTTCGACGGTATATCGCGACAGGAGCAACAACCGCCCGAGCTTGTGCATCTCAGCAGGGTTCAGGAACGCGGCAATGCCCTCTTTTTCAGGCGGCTTCGCCCGGACCTTTGCTTTCGATTGCGGTTCGGCAGCCATTAGGGACGAGGAAAAATTTTCCAGTGCGCGTAATCGCACACCACCACGATTTTTGACCCGGCAAAGGCGAGATGGAGGTCGCCTGACGCCAACCCCACGCCGAGCACCACCGGTTTCCCTGCGATATTGAACTTCACGGCCTGGGTGTTGCCCGGCGCTGCGATCACCTGCTGGGGCATTGCCACGATGCGTGCCGCATAAGGCAACGCCAGGGCTCCCTTGAAATCAGACAGGTCCCCCAATCGCGCGCTCTGCAAGGAATACTTCTGATCGCTAAATCCCGGCACCTTCGAAAACCCCGTCAACTTATAATCCCACGGCTCGCTGAATCGGTCGCTGAGCGGGGGCCGTCCCTCCGCCGGTAATTGTTCGAGCGTTTTCGGATAAGCAACGTGCTTGCGGTAATAGCTCTGCAGCGCACCGGCTGCCTGGTCGCGGTCCGCCCGGGTCATCCAGGCCTGCGCCAACCGGCGCACCCCATCGGTCAGCGGCCCCGGCGGTGCGTCCAAACCCGCCGCCATCATTTGCAGCGCCTCGACCCGGTGACCGGTGCGCAGTAGGTGCCACGCCTCCAGTCCCCGCACGATCGGCAACAGCGGATCGCCCGCATGCGTTGTCGCGAAATCCCGACAAACCTTGATAGCCGCCTCGTGATCTTCTGGCGTTTCCATGTGCTGCTTCCACACGGTCAGGAGCGCATCTTCGTCCGCCGCCCTCGCGGTGAAGCTCAAACCGCAGGCCATCCAGAGGACGAGCAGGAACCGCAACCAACCTCTCGGCTGCACGCTCTTCACCGTGCTCCAGCCTCCTTCGCCGCTGCCGCCGCTGCGGCGCGCTGCGCCTTCCGTTTTGCGACCTCTTTCTCTAAAAACTCCGCCCATGCCTTCGGCCCGCCTTCCGCCAGCACCCGGTCGCGATTCGCCAGAAGATCGCGGTCGCGGCCTTCCACAAGCACCGGCCGGGGCCCCTCGGTGTAGCTGTAAACGATAGCCCCCTGATTCACATCTGCGAGCAGTTCCTTGCCAACCGCTGGGCTCCGCCGGTCCTTGTGCCGCACGATCGGGCTATCCAAGAGAATGGCATTCTTTCCCGGCTCGATCCCTGTCAAACGGCCCGTCACTGCGATGGCATCGCCTACTTTCGAGACCGGTTCTTCGCGCAGCAGGGAAAGCGAAACCGGCATCGTCACGGTGAATTTTACATCCAGATATGAACTCGGCTCAAACGCCGTGATCCGCAACCCTTCGCGGCCTTCTTCTGTCACCGGTTGCATCTCCATGATCTGGAGATAGCGGAAAAAGTGCGGCTGCCCCTGCGCATCCTTGAGCACGGTTGCTTTGGCTGCCGGAGTTTTCGCTTCCGTGTAGGCGAGCGCAAATTCGTTGCCATTGAAAGTTGCCGCGCCCGCGCCGGAAGCGAGTGCAAGCCCCAGCGCCATCAGAAGGAATGTGTGTCGGATCATCTTCATGTTTAATGGGTGACAGAATACGACATTACATTTTGCCCGATCTGGATGGCGCTCACGTCATTGACTCCACGAGCATACGGCGACTGGCTCATTTCCCATCCCCCAGCCAGGCCAAACGGACTGTAGATCACCCCATAATTTGCGTTGATCTCGATCCCGAGCAGCGTCGGCTCCATCCCCGCCTGACCGGTCTCCTGCATCAGCGCAGGGGTGACACCGACCATGGCGATATTGTTCGGCTCTTTGAAAAGGGGCGCCGTCACCGGAATGCGCATCAGTGGCTTGTCCGGCATTATTGAGTGGATCAGCTCGCGGAAAGAGAGGTCGAAGCCCTTCCGCCCGCAGCATGCCTCAGCGAAAAGAAATCCTCCATTTTCCAGATATTTCTTGAGCGCGCCTTTTTCTTCCGACGAAAGTTGAAACGCCTCATGGCCGGTCATGTAGATTACCGGGCAGTTGAAGATTTCCGGGTCCGTCAGCCGCAGTTCCTTGAGGCCGAATTTCACGGGGATGCCGGTGCGGGCATTGAAGGTCTGGAGCATCACCGAAAGTCCCGCGTGCCGGGTCTTCCAGATCCCGTCATACCGCACCTGCGCCACCGAGACCGTGTCCGAGTAAGATTTCAATTTGTCCACGAACGTCATCGACTGCGCCGCGTTCTTTGCCCAGGCCCTCATCGCCGAGGCGTAGGTGAGGATGTTTACTCCCAGCCGGAAAGCCGACTCCGGCTTGTAGGCCTGCCACTCTTCCTTTACATCCCCCTGCCATCCCACCGCCATGCACCAGCGCGAGACCAGCGCCACCACCCGGCAGTTGACCTCGATCCCGTCAAACCACGGCTCATTCCCACGGTAGCCCGACGCCGCCACCGCCTTCGTGTATTCGACCCGATCCAGATCGAAGTGCGAATGAAAAATAGGGTGGTCTGGCGCCAGCTTTTGCAGCGGCTGCTCCGGAAAGATCTGCTTCAGTTCCTCCACCACCGAATCGTAAAACGGCTTCGAGCCCAGCCCCGTGTTGTAAATGATCATGCCCCCCGCGAGCAGGTATTTCCGCAGCTTCTCGCGCTCCCTCGGCGTGTATGAAAAGTGATAGTGCCCCGAACGGAAGAGCACCGGATTTTTCTCCGGATCGTCGCTTACCTCTGCCATTGGCCGGATGTCCATCTGGAAATTGGCATCCGTCTGGTCCTTCATGGTCTTGAGCAGATTATTGACGTCATTGGGCGTGGCGTTCCAATAGACGTCCTCGCCATAGAGATCCCGACCGCTCTGTGCCACTGATCGCTGCAAGAGGAACGGTGCGTGAAAAATCACCCAGAGCAAAAAAAGCCTCGCATACCGCCGGTCAGGAACCAACCCGGCGCAGAGCGCCTTCAACGGTTTCGGGGGGAAATGGGACATGGAGATGGATTTGCGTGTTTTAGGGAGAGAGAAGGGGCGTAGGAGATTACTGAGTTTTGAAAATAGCAGTGCAGCAATTTCCCAGCAAGAAACTTAATAAAATAAGTTTGCTTTTTTGGCCGCTTGGAGAAAAAATGCAGCCCGCATAGTAGCGGCGCAACGCCCCCCAAATGAGGATCCCCAGAACTTACGTTACAGACAAAAGGTAATAAGAATGAAAAACGCCACCGTAAAACAAGCGCTTCGTGCCGCCCTTGCGGCCACCTTCTGCACTGGCACCCTCCTGGCAGGGGACGGCACCGGGGAGCCCGGCTTTGTCCCGCCCCCTCGCGAACTTAAAAAACCCCCGGCCCCGCCGCGGGTTGCCTCGTCTGCCGAAACCGTTTTGGCCTGCTGCTGCTGCCCGGCGACGCCGATGTCCCGCACCGAGGCAAAAAAACCGCCGCAACCGCCGGTCCTCGTCACCAAAATTAAGGAAGAGCGCTCTGGCTCGAAGTAAAGGGCTGTTTGCGCCGCCTGTTTTTCATGATCGAACACAGCACCGCCAAGCGCGTTCTGGCGTGGTTGTGTTTTTGTTTCTGCGCTATTATCCCGGGGCTTCAAGCTGCCGACGAGTGGCACGTGGCGGATTCCGTGTATCGCTACAAGCTGGAACTCGTGGACAACCCGTCGCATCCGAGCGCAGGCTATTTCGTCCACCTGCCGGTTGCCGACATCCTCCACGGCGCCGTTCCCTCCATGACCGTTACAACGTTGGCCGGCAAAGTCATCCCAAGCTACCTCCTGTGGCATAATGAGGAGAGCGGCTTCTCGATGGTCTTTGCCGCTCCCGGCGGCCCGGCGCAGGCGGTGTATGTTTACGTGCAGACCAACCGCCTGCCCCAACTGTGGAATCCGAAGTCCGGGATCACGCCGAGCGCCATCCTCTGCACCCAGCCCTACACCGAAAGCATCGGGGCAGCCCAAACCTTGGGCAGTTTGGGGCATGTCGAGCCTTCCGTTAGCGCCAGGTCCCACACAGGTGTCAACCGGGCACCCTTGAGCATCGGAGGCGACCTTACCGGCCGGCCGCGCCCCGGCGCGTTTTATTTTCTCTCTTACGTGGAGGCCGCCGAGGCTGGCAACTATTGGATTGCGCCCTTTACTTTCGACGGCCAATGCAAAGTCTTGATCGATGGTGACAAGATCGATCCCAAGGAGCGCTCTAAGCATTGGGGCGGAACCGGCGCTTCGGTCAATTTAACCAAGGGTCTCCACCGCGTGGAAATATTCCAGACCGCGGGGGGGACAGGTCCCTACGCCGATGACAAAAATTTCAGAGGACTTATGTATCTGGCTTGGCGTCCGCCTTCTGAGAAAATCAAGGCCAGGGATGCAGATGCCCGCGTGATCGCGAACTCGGAAATCGTCCGCTCCGGCGCCTGCGAACTCACATCAGTCGAAGCAAAGAACGGCACTCCGGTGGCCATCGCCACGGCCACTCCCGGGGCCTGCTACTGGTTTGAAGATGAGGAACCCCTGATCATCTATGACCTAAACGCGGTGACCGCCGGCCAATCCGCCGACACAACTTACACTTGGGCGATCTCCAAGGGGGCTGTGGCCGAAGGAGACAAGGTGCAGTGGCTTTTCCCCGGTTTTACTGAAAACACCGCCACGCTCACCGCCAAATCCGCGCGCGGTTCATCAACCTGCGTCGTTCCGTTCTTTAGTTTCAGCACCAAAAAAACCAGTCTCGATAAATTCGAAACCCGCGAGGCTTACCGGAAAGTCCTCAGCACGGTGCTCAAAGGCCTCCCGCGCAGCCCTGATCCGGTCGCCGGCTGGAGCAATGCGTGGTGGAACAATCTGATGCGCACTGCTGACGGCGGCTCGGACGAGGCCATCCTGATGCAACTTTTCACCAATCACCTGGACGGCCTGAAGAGAATCAACCCCTCCCAGCTTGGTGCTTTACAGGATACCCTGCTTGACCTGATGCAGCGCCAGAAACCCAGCGAAGCGCTCCAGTGGCTGCGGCAATTCAAATCCAGTGCGCCCTCGGTTGCCCGCACGAATGAGCTGATCCTGCGCGAAGGCGAGTTGCTGCTTTTTAGCCTTGAAGACCGCAAGCAAGCCGAGCAAGTCCTCACCTCGGTGGCCGACTTGTCCGGCGAATCCGCTGAACGCGCCAAGATCCGTCTTGGCGACCTCGCGCTCCTGCAAGGGGACCTCAATAAAGCCACTTCTTTTTACGCGGACGTTCAGAAGCGCGCCCGCGCCAGGCGCAACGCCACGGCATTTATTGCGCCCGAGGCCCCCAAGCCGCTCTTTCCCGGAGCCCTCTCACAGCCGACCGGGTCTGGAGCCGACCAAAAACGCGGCGCGCTTCAGGAAGTTTCCTATTCGGAAAACGTCCGCACTTTGATCGAAGACAACTTTCTCCCGGAAGCCCGCCAGGCACTCCTCGCTTGGGAGATTGAATTTCCACTGAGCAAGATCAGCAGCGACTACATCATTCGGGAATCGGCCCTCTACATTAAAATGGGGGACTGGAAACGTGCCCGGCTGATGCTCGAAGCCTACTGCCGGGAGATCGATGCCTCAAGCTTCCTGCCTGCGGCAGCGTCCGTGCTTATCTCCTGCGTCCAGGGATCGAAGGAGCCGCCATCACCATCGATTATCGAGACAATCGAGAAAGTAAAAGGCCGCCTCAAATTCCATCCAGTTGCTGAAGAGTTGGAGCGCTTCCTCTCCGCTGCCCGAACCCCCTCTCATTAGTTCCCCTCATGGCCATTCGCATTCTCCTTGCCGCCCTCCTGCTCACCGCTACCGCCTTTTGCGAGGATACCCCCGGCCTGGAGCGTTTCAAAAAACAAATTCCCTCAGCCGACGGCCCCCCTGAGCGTTCCCGGCTTTACACAAAGCCCGATCCCGCGCACACCGGCGGTCTCAAAGGACGCATTTCCACTCCCGAACTGCCCATCGAGCAGATCCTCGCCACTCCCGCCGATAACCCCGAGGAAGTCTATTTAGGCGAAATCACCGGTCCGAAAAGTGATTCATTCCAGTTCACCGGCCTCCCCATCGGCAAATACGATCTTCTCGTCATCTACGATGCCGCCTTCTATGAAGGACTCCAGCTTAACCGCGACGCAAGCACTCTCACCTCGGACGACCTCGCTAAAATCGAGACCACAATTCAAAAATCCGAACCGTATTTCACCAAGAAATTCATCCATCGGGTCGAGGGCCTGACGGGCCGCTCCAGCAGCGCACGCTGCCTCTGCACTTACTACCGCGACAAAGACTCCATTGAGGTCCACAACAGCGACTTCCGCCGCACCTTTAAACTCGTGATTCTCAAGAATGTTGGTCCCGGCTGGCAGATTGTCCGAGCCCGCGATCTTTATCCCGTCTGGACAAATCCCAAGCATGTCCTGCCGTCGTATCACCACAGTGCCGCGCTCAATCAAATTCGCGTGGCAGACCAGGTCAAAGAACTTGGTACCATCGACCTCACCCACTGACTCTGCATCTCAAACACTTCGTTTTATGCCTGACATCGAATTTCAAGAAGGCTCCTTGGCCGGCCAACGCTTAACCCTCACGGAACCGCGCTACTCGTTCGGACGCGCTCACGATGTGGACATCCCGTTCGAAGATGACATGACCTCCGCCGTCCACGCCGAACTCCGCTGTGAGGACGGGGACTGGATCATTGTCGATATGGGCAGCTCCAATGGCACGCTGCACAATGGTTCCCGGGTAACCTCCGCTTTCCTTTCCCCGGGCGACCTCGTCAAGATTGGCGATAACAGCTTCATTTTTGACGGCGATTCCGCTCCGGAACCCGCGACGAACGCGGACGGCACGGTCGTTGCCAGCGCCGCCGAACTCGCCCTCGTCGAGAGAATGCGCGCCAATGCCGACCGCATTCGCCAGGAAGTCGGCAAGGTCATCGTCGGGCAGAGCGACGTGCTCGACCAGATCCTCATGTGCATCCTCGCCAATGGGCACGCCCTGCTCATCGGCCTGCCCGGCATGGCGAAAACCCTCACTGTGCGCACAATCGCCCAGGTGCTTAACCTGAAGTTCAAGCGCGTCCAGTTCACCCCCGACCTCATGCCCGGCGACATCATCGGCACCGACGTCCTTGAGACCAATTCCGCCACCGGTGAAAAAGAGTTCCGGTTCATTCGGGGCCCGATCTTCTGCAACCTGCTGCTTGCCGACGAGATCAACCGCACCCCGCCCAAGACCCAGGCAGCGCTCCTGGAAGCGATGCAGGAGAAAATGGTCACCGCGGGCAACACTTCCTATACCCTTGAAGAGCCCTTCTTCGTGCTTGCCACCCAAAACCCCATCGAGCAGGAAGGCACCTACCCGCTCCCGGAGGCCCAGCTCGACCGCTTTATGTTCAATATCTGGGTGGACTACCCGCTGCCGCACGAGGAGGAGGAAATCCTCCGCGCCACCACCGGTGGTAAGCGAGTTGAACCCCAGGCGGTCCTCACCCAGGCCGACGTTCTTCAGCTCCAGGCGGTTGTCCGCAAAGTGCCTGTCTCCGATCACGTCATCAAATACGTCACCCGGCTCGTCGGCGCCACGCGACCCCAAAACCCGGACGCCCCTAAGGTAACCAAGACCTACGTCAGCACCGGTGCGGGACCCCGGGCCGGCCAGTATCTCATCCTGGCCGCCAAAGCCATGGCCATCCTCGAAGGCCGCATCCATGTGAGTTGCGCCGACATCCGCCGCGCCGCGCCGCCCGTCCTGCGCCACCGCCTCCTCACGAATTTCGCCGCCGATTCCGAAGGCTTAAGCCCTCTCGACATCGTCAAAAAGCTCCTTGATGAAGTCCCGGAACCCGGAGCCGAAGCCTACACCCCACCGCGAGGAAAACGTTAGCCTAAATCCGGCGGAAGAACCCGCGCCAAGGTCGCAAAGACCGCCAAGGGAGGAACTTATGGAAAAGGCAGAAATCACCGTGTAGGTGATCCCTTTAATGTTTCGCCCACTTCGTAAAGCTCTGTCTTGGCGACCTTTGCGTCCTTGGCGCGAAAACCAATTGCTTTTTCTAGGTTCAACAATAACTAACCTTTTTCTGTCCGCGTTTTCGGCTCGACTTCAGTAGCACGCGTCAGGGGTCGGTCCGTCTGATTTTTTGGATCTTCTGAATCTTGTGCGGGGTGACGCGGTTGCCGAGTGCGCCGCGGCCCTTGACCGCAAGCTGGCTGAAGTCGTAGTCGAGTTCGCGTTTACGAACGGCCTGGCCATCCTTGAGGGTGACTTTCACCAGCGGCGCTTCGTCCGGGGTTGGCGAAATCGCCAGGAAGAGGATCTTGCCCCCGGCAATCGGATAGATGCGATCGCGCGTGATCCCCTCGCCCATGTGGAAACGCTTCGCGTAGGCGCCGCCCTCGGGGTGCTCGTAGATGACATTGTAGGTCGTGGCGGTGTCGCCGCGCTGGAAGATGGCGGCGTGAAGGAGGTCGGCGGCGAAGAACTCCTTTTCGGCGAGGCGGTTGATCTTCAGTTCGCCGGCGCGGCTGATGGCGATGACCTCGTCGATATCCGAGCAGTCGCCGAGCGCTTCGGCGGCCTCGTCGCGTTTAAGACCCCATCCGATGAAGCCATCCTTTTTGTTGACGTAGGCAGTGACATTGGCTCGGGCGACTTTCGTTGCGGAGATCGCTTCGAAGGTGGTGATTTCCGTTCGCCGTTCACGCCCCTTGCCGTATTTTTTTTTCAGGTTTTGGAACCAGGCGATGGCGTACGGCGTGAGCGCATTGAGGTGGCCCATGGTCTGCTCGATGAAGCCTTCGATCCGCGCCAACTCTTCCTCGGCGTGCTTTGCGTCAAAGCGCGAGATGCGCTTGATCTTGATCTCAGTAAGCCGGGCGCAGTCTTCCTCGGTCACAGGGGCCTTCAACTCTTTCGTGTAAGGAGCCAACCCCTTGGCGATAGTCGAAAGAACCGCCTCCCAAGTCTCGCAGGTCTCGATTTTCTGGTAGATCTTTTTGCTGATGAAGATGCGCTCAAGGGAGAACGCGTGCCACTTGGCATTGAGTTCGGCGAGCTGGATTTCGAGTTCCCGACGCAGAAGGTCGCGGGTCCGCTCGGCGGAAATGCGGAGAATTTCCGAGACGTTGGTGAAGACCGGCTTCTGGTCCACGATCACCACGGCATTGGGCGAGTGCGCCAACTCACATTTGGTGAAGGCGTACAGTGCGCTACGGGTCACCTCGGCATCGGTGCCGGGCGGGAGATGAATGAGAATTTCCGCGCGCTCCGAGGTGTTGTCCTCGACTTTCTTAATCTGAATTTTCTCCTTCTGATGCGCCGCAAGAATGGTGGTGATCAGTTGCGGCACCACGATCCCAAAGGGAATCTCGGTGATGGCCAGGAGATGGGGCGAACGAATCTCGATCTTTGCGCGAACCCGGATGCGTCCCCCGGCTTTGCCATCCCGGTAATCGCTGCAATCGACCATGCCGCCGGTCGGGAAATCGGGGAGCAACGTGAATGGTTTGTCGCGAAGGACAGCGAGGCAGGCGTCGATCAACTCGATGAAATTATGAGGGAGCACCTTGCAGGAGAGCCCCACGGCAATCCCCTCGACGCCCTGCGCCAGCAGCAGCGGGAACTTCACAGGCAAGGTGACTGGTTCGTCGTTGCGCTCGTCGTAGGTGCGGGTCCACTCGGTGGTCTTGGGATTGTAAACCGCTTCGAGGGCGAACTTCGAGAGACGGGCCTCGATGTATCGGGCGGCCGCCGCAGGATCGCCGGTGAGGATGTTCCCCCAGTTCCCCTGGGTGTCGATGAGGATGTCCTTTTGACCCAGGCCCACGAGAGCCGCATAGATGCTGGCGTCCCCGTGGGGATGATATTTCATGGTGTTACCAACGGTATTGGCGACCTTGTTGTAGCGGCCGTCCTCCAGTTCGTAGAGGGAGTGCATGATCCGGCGCTGGACGGGCTTAAAGCCGTCATCGACGTGAGGCACCGCGCGATCGAGGATGACGTAAGAGGCATACTCGGTGAACCAGGAGTGGAACATGCCGTCAACATGGCCGGGCACCGCCGCGGGACTGGATGGACTGGATGGACCCGATGGACTGGATGGACTCTCGGCAGGTGCTGGCTCTGCGGAGGGTGGTTCCGGGGAGGGTGCTTCTGCGGTCGGTGTCTCTACCGGCTTCGCCTCGGCGCCCTCGTCCGTGTCCGTCCGTGTCCGTCCATGTTCTTTTGGCATCTCAGGCGTGGAAGCCCCAAAGGCGAAAGGCAATTCGCCCTGGTCCCCATTGTCATTATTGGATTTGGAGGAAGGCATTCGCTAGACGGTATAAGTAAGGTTCTCGATGATGAATTCCTGGCGGGTCGGCGTGTTGGTTCCCATGAAGAACTCAAGCATCGTGTCGAGCGGACTTTCCTTGCCGATGATGACCGGCTCCAGGCGGATTTTTGGACCGATAAAGTGGCGGAACTCGTCCGGCGAGATTTCGCCCAAGCCTTTGAATCGGGTTACTTCGGGTGCGGGTCCGAGAGCCGTAAGCGCCTTGAGTCGCTCGGACTCGCTGTAACAGTAGCGCGTCTCCTTCTTGTTTCGCACACGGAACAGCGGGGTCTGGAGAATGTAAACGTGCCCCTGCTTTACCAGTTCAGGCAGAAAGGTGAGGAAAAAAGTAATCAGGAGCAGGCGGATGTGCATCCCGTCCACGTCTGCGTCGGTGGCGATGACGATGTTGTTGTAGCGCAGTTCGTCGATGCCCGCGTCGATGTTGAGCGCGTTATGGAGGAGATTGAGCTCCTCGTTCTCATACATCACGCGGCGGGACTGGCCATGGCAGTTGAACGGCTTGCCCTTGAGCGAAAAGACCGCCTGCGTGTTGGGGTCGCGAACCTTGGTGATCGAGCCCGAGGCCGAATCACCCTCTGTAATAAAAAGTGTGGAGTCGCCGCGCCGGTCGTCCTCGCCACGCCGGGAGGCGCGGTCGTTGAAGTGGACCCGGCAATCGCGCAGCTTCGAGTTGTGGAGATTCGCCTTTTTCGCGGCGTCGCGGGCAATTCCACGAATGCCGGCCAGTTCCTTCCGCTCCCGCTCGCTTTGAAGGATCTTCTGCTGGAGCGATTGCGCCACGGCGGAGTTGCGGTGGAGGAAGTCGTCGAGGGCTTTCTTCAGGAAATCGCCCACGTAAGTGCGGATGCTGACGCCGTCTTTCGGGCTCATCGTCAAGCTGCCGAGCTTGGTCTTGGTCTGGGACTCGAAAACCGGTTCCTGCACCCGAATCGAGACGGCGGCGATGATGCCGGTGCGGAGATCGGAGACGTCGAAATCCTTTTTGTAAAAGGTGCGCAGCGTGGCGACGATCGCCTCCCGGAACGCCTGTTGGTGGGTGCCGCCCTGCGTGGTGTGCTGCCCGTTGGTAAAGGAGTAGTATTCCTCGCCGTAATGCGCCCCGTGCGTGAAGGCGACTTCCAGCAAGCCGGAGGGGTCTTTCAGGTGGATCGGCGCATACTGGATCGATCCGTCGATCTTCTGAATCAGGAGATCGAGCAGCCCGTTCTCGGATTTGTAAGGCTTCCCGTTGAAAGCGAGGGTCAGGCCGGTGTTGAGGCAGGCGTAATTTAGGAGCATCGCCTCGATGTATTCCTCTTTGAACACGTAATTCGGGAAGATCTCGAGGTCGGGAGTAAAGGTGGTCAGGGTTCCCGAACGGACGCCCTTGGCGGCCCTGGTTCCGCTGTCCTTGACCAGATCGCCCCGGGAGAAATCGGCGGTTCGCGTCTTCTCTTCGCGAAAGGCTTGAATGGTAAAGGTCGAGGAAAGCGCGTTGACGGCCTTTAGCCCGACGCCGTTCAGGCCCACCGAGCGCTGGAACGCTTCGCTGTCGTACTTGCCGCCGGTGTTCGGTTTGCCCGCGCAATCGACCAGGCTGCCGAGCGGAATGCCGCGCCCGTAGTCCCGCACAGAGATCGTCTGGGTGCCGTCCTCGTTGGTCTTGAGCGCCACCTCGATGCGTTTGCCGCAACCCATGATGAACTCGTCGATCGAGTTATCGAGGGTTTCCTTGAGCATGATGTAGATGCCGTCGTCATGGGCAGCCCCGTCCCCAAGCCGCCCGATGTACATGCCGGGCCGCCGGCGAATGTGCTCATTCCAGGGCAGATGACGAATATTGGCTTCTGTATATGCGGCGGTCGGTTCGGACATGCGAACGGGTTCAATAGCGCAGATGTTCCGCGAAAACAGCCGAAAAATTTGCCTGAGCTATTTCCCGGGCGGGATTGTGGGCGAGTGGAGGTAAACCGCCGGCGGGTGGCCTTCCAAAAGCAACCCCCACAGCTTGCCAAAGAGTCAGCACGCTCAATCGACTTTGAAGGCTTCGGGCGAAATCCAATTTTCATGCCGCGTGGAGCCCACGCTTGCGGGGCATGGATATCTGTCAAAAAATGCCAACGCCTCGCCATCAAGGCGCCCCCGTTCACAAAAGCTGGTACGGATCGACGTCCACCGTCAGGAACACATCCTCCGGGAAGGTCAGCTTTTCCAAAACCTCGTGCAGCGCCCGGGTGAGCTTCTGGATGGCGTGGGTCCGCAGCATGAGATGGAAGCGCCAGTTGCCGTGGCTCTTCTCCAATGGCGCCGGCGCCGGTTCGCTTAGAGTCGTCTGGGCCGGGAGCACTTCCTTGAGCCGCCGCGCCAGGGTTTCCATCGAGAAACTGCCCCGCGCCTGATGCGGCGAGCGGATGGTAATGAGCACCATTTTGCTGAAGGGCGGATAATCCCACTGCTTGCGCCACTCGATCTCCTGGTCGGCAAACCCGTCGAAGTCGTGGTGCCGCGCAAATTGAATGGCCGGATGATGCGGCGTGAAGCTCTGGACGAAGACTTCGCCTTCCACATCGCCGCGCCCGGCCCTGCCCGCCACCTGCGTCAGAAGCTGAAAAGTCCGTTCGCCCGCGCGGAAGTCGGGCATGTGCAGCCCCATGTCGGCGTTGATGATTCCGACCAGCGTGACGTTGGGAAAATGGAGCCCTTTGGCGATCATCTGCGTGCCGAGCAGGATGTCGATTTTCCCCGTGCGGAACGCCGTCAGCGCTTCGCGATAAGCTTCCTTGCGCGTCATCGTGTCGGCGTCCATCCGCCGGATGACGGCTTTGGGGAAGATCTTGGTGACGACCTCCTCGACCCGCTCGGTTCCGACGCCGCTGTGCTTGATTCCGGGATCTTTGCACTCGGGGCATTTGCTGGGCGCCACGGCCAGGTGGCCGCAGATATGGCAGACGATCCGGTTTTCGGCCCGGTGAAACGTCAGCGACACGGAGCAGTTCGGGCAGGTGGCCACGAACCCGCACGCGTTGCATAAGAGCGAGGTGGAGAATCCGCGCCGGTTGAGGAAAAGGATCGATTGCTCCTTCTTGGCGAGGCGCGCCTCGATGGCCTGGCGCAGCTTTTCGGAGATGATCGAGGGACTCCCCCCGCGCGATTCCATCCGCATATCGACAATCCGGATGTAAGGCATCTTGCGGTCATCGACCCGCAGGGCCATCCGAAGCAACTGGTATTTGCCGATCGTTGCATTGTGAAAGCTCTCCAGCGAAGGGGTGGCGCTCCCCAGGAGCACCGCGCATTTTTCAAAGCTGCCCCGGAGCACCGCCAGATCGCGGGCATGATAACGCGGCGCGTCCTCCTGCTTGTAGGAATTCTCGTGTTCCTCATCGACCACGATCAGCCCCAGGCGTTCCAGCGGGGCAAACACCGCGCTCCGGGCTCCGATGACGATCCGCGCACGGCCATCGTTGATCTTGTGCCATTCATCGTGGCGTTCGCCTTCGGAAAGGTGGCTGTGCAGCACCGCGACTTCCTGCTGCATCGCCGCAAACCGGCTCTTGAATCGCTCCACGGTCTGGGGCGTCAGCGCGATTTCCGGGACGAGCATGATGGCGCTCTGCCCTCGGTCGAGCACGCGCTGGATGGCTTGAAGATAGATCTCCGTCTTGCCGCTCCCGGTGACGCCGTAGAGCAGGATCGGTTTTTCAGGTTTGTCGAGGGCGGCGCAGACGTGTTCAAAGACCGCCACCTGCTCGGCATTGAGCGGGTGGGGTGCGGCGAGCACGAAGGTTTCGCCCTCGTGCGGGTCCCGGCTGACGGTCGCCGACTCGGCCACGACCAGCCCCTTGCGAATGAGCGCACTTAGCGAGGCGCGATCCGCCCCGGAATCCCGGAGCAGCCGCGAAACCAGGAGCAAACCCGGCCGGCTTTCTCCCCCGCCCGCCGGCTCCTCAGTGCCCAGGTTGCGTAGCACCTCCACGATGGCCGCCTGCTTGGGCGCGCGCCGTTCCAATTGCGCGAGCAGGGCGTCATCCACCGTGCGGGTGAGCCGCGCGGCAAGCTGGTGTTTGAAGCCGAAATCGCCCTTGCGCACCACTTGCGGCAGCACCGTCCGCATCGCTTTCTCCACCGGGCAGCAGTAGTAATCGGCCATCCAACGCGCCAGCCGCAGCAGGTTCGGACCGAGGATGGGGCGCTCGCCCACCAGCTTCTCCAACGGGCGCACCCCGGGGACATCGGTGGCGTCCAGGACTTCGATCACCGTGGCCGGGGCCTTGCGATTCCGGACAGGAACCACCACCCGCGACCCGATTTGCACCCGCGATTCCAACTCGGGTGGAATCGAGTAATCGAGCGCGGTGCCCCCCGATTCGTCCACAAGCACACGCGCAAATTTCATGAGAGAAGAGTGGCCCGAATACAAATTAAGGTGAAGTTTTTTTGGACCCAACTACTCTTTCGGCAGTCCCATGGTTCGTTTCCTTGCAAAAACCGCCCTTTTTCTCCTGCTGGCGCTCGTCGCCATCGCGGGCGGAATCGTCGGATTTTCAACCGACCCGCTCTACACCGCGACGGATTGGCTGAGCCTCGGACGTTATCAGCGCTATGAAAGCGAAATTCAAGACATCGCCCGCAAACACAAAATCGATCCGTTGCTCATCCGGGCCATCGTCTGGCGCGAGAGCGATTTTCACCCGGACAAAACCGGCACCAGTGGCGAGCGGGGCTTGATGCAGGTCAGCGAGGGAGCCGCGGAGGATTGGGTGCGGGCGAACAAAGTGGAGAATTTCGTGCCGACCGATCTCTTTGCGCCCCGAACGAACTTGGAAATCGGCACCTGGTATCTCAAACAAGCCCTCCAGCACTGGGCCTCGAAGGACGACCCGATCCCGTTCGCCCTGGCCGAATACAACGCCGGCAAGCGCCGGGTGGATCGCTGGATCGAGAGCACTAAGCTCGGCAGCGCCGTCACCGCCGACGACCTGCGCACTTCCATCGATTTCCCCAAGACCCGCCACTACGTGGAGAGCATTATTAAGCGGCGCAGCTATTACGAGGCGGAGAGCAAGAAGGCAGCCCATTAGCGCCAACGGTGCGGTCCCATACCCGCCTTGTATGTTGCTTTTCATGCCCATTTCCAGAAAACCGTCCGTAGCAAAGCGGTGCCCAGACTTATCCATAATCGCCCCGGTCCGGTCTGCTGCGAGAATGCCCGACACGGGTCCGTTACGTCGCAGCAGCAGACCGGACCGGATCAGGCGATTGTGGGTAAGTCGCGGTTTGAAGCCGCACTTCGCGTGCATATCCGACTTGTGTTTTCCCCGTTTTCTTAACCCTTATTTTCTTGTCGCAGTTGCAGAGCTAGTTCCGACTGGATTGCTGGAGTGGGGCCCCGAACCTAAGTTCGTGCCCCAGCTAGATCCCCCGTGCGTCATCGCTTTCAGCCCTATTACGAGTTCAAATTCCTGGAGCTTCACAAAGCCTCCGCCCCAGGCTGGCATGGGACGGACCTTTGGTCCGAAGCAAAACAATGCCGAACACTATTCTTCCAGCCGCTCCTCCGCGGCATAAAAACTGAACCTAAATCCGGCAGTTGAAATCTTGTAAAGTTCGCCAAGTTGTTGATTTTT
>JBAXSN010000064.1:0-18539 GCA_037130675.1 Verrucomicrobiota bacterium | reverse complement strand
TTTCTTCCGACAGTTTATTTGGCGGCGGCTTGCCGCTCGACACACGCCGCCAGTAACACGCTGAAATGCGTGGGAAGGGCCATCATGCACCTTTATGCCTGGGCTGCGATTGAGGACCAGAACCGGTTGGAATCGGGGGACTTTCTTGATGGAACTGAGGTGAAGGGCTTCGATATTGAGGACCGGTTCCGAAACGGGGATTTTCTCGACGATGCCGAGATTGAGAGCCTTGCGAGAGCGTGTGACCAAAAATACAACCTGTTGCTCGGGCCTCAGATCACACAAATGACCGGAACCCGCCAAGTGGCTCCCCAAACTGTCTCGGTTCGCCTTTTTTACATTGCGAAGTATTTGGACTGGCTCGCCCAAAGAAGAATCAAGCAGCTTCCTCTCACATCGATAGAACGGTCCTCGTTGGAGTTATCACTGGGGCGAATGCTTACCATGCTGAAGAGTCGCGATCCGGCCTACGGACAAGACCCTCAGAGCCCAAAGGAAGGATTGAGCAAGGAATCACTCGCAAAACTTCTCGAAGTTGTGTGTCCGGTCGGCTACGCAGAGGGCAAGCTTTCGCTCGATAGCAAGGGGCAATACCGGTGGTCCCCTGAAAATCCGTTTTTGAATCCAGACATCAGAATTCGGAATTGCATGATGATTTTGCTCCTCCTTAATCTTGGCATACGGCGGGGCGAACTCCTCGGGCTCAAAGTTTCGGACATAAACTTCGCATCCAATAAGATTGCCATCCGCCGGGCGCCTGATGATCCAACCGATCCTCGCAACCACGAGCCGAATACCAAAACCCTGGCCCGAGAAGTTGCGCTTAATGACTTTATTGGAACCATGGTGCGGGATTACGTTCTGAAAGTCCGAAGAAACTGGGCTCCCCGCAAGCGCGACCACGCCTTTCTGTTTGTTGCAAGGGGTGGTGCCCCTCTGTCGATCCCCTCAGTGGACAAGATGTGGCAACGGTTGCGAATGAGCGTTCCGGAACTGCCCAAAGATATCGCCTCTCATATCCTGCGCCATACCTGGAATGACCTGTTCAGCGAGAGGATAGAACAGGAGAAAGTCCCTGAATCGAGGGAAGAGCAGATGCGATCTAATCAAATGGGGTGGAGCCAGACTTCAAAGTCGGCCACAGTTTATACGCGTCGGTACGTTAGAGCGGCCACTAACAAGGCGTCGCTTGAAATGCAAAAGGCTCAATTTCATCCAAAAAACACTGAAACGGAAAAATAAAAATGGAGTCCCCAGAACAAAGCAGCAATTTCACCCATCGCCGCCTTCCTGACTTGCCGAAGGTCTGCAAATCGGTTGGCGGCTACGAATTTTACCCACGTGAGCTGACTTGGAAACTCGTCGATTCGGCACAATCAGCTTTGTTCGATTTCAGTTTGTTCAGCGAAGCTTTTTCTCCCGAGTTACTGCGCTCTTTCAAAGCGGTGTTGATCGCCTACGCGCAACGGTGCTCTCTTTCTCACACGAATAACTGCTTTAAATACGGAAAGTCGTTTATAAAGTTTGTCGTTAGCGAAACGCCCAATGCACTGCCTCTCGCGTCGATCCGGGCCGTTCAACTGCTCAACTTTAAATCTCAGCTCACAAAAAATCGTCAATATTGGCTTGGCGTTCTTGCGGGCTTCTTCATCAAATGGGATCAGTTGGGCTACCCTGGCGTGGAACCCGATGCCGTTGCGTTCCTGAATGAACTTCGATTGCCGGGAAATAGGAAGGGCGAAGCAGTCCTGACGATGGACCCGGAAAAAGGACCGTTCACGAGCATTGAACTCCAAGCCATCCGCGGCGCGATCAACAATGCGTTTGCCTGCGAAGAGATTTCATTAAGACAGTATGTCCTTGTATCGCTCTTTGCGGCGCTGGGGGCGCGCCCCGTGCAGTTCTCGGACCTGAAAGTCCGCGACTTGATGATAACCACCATCAGCGATGGGTCACGGAGCTACATCTTGTCGGTCCCGCGTGGAAAAATGCGAGGCCGCCCCGCCCGCTGGGAATTCACGAAACGACCGCTTGATCCCGAGTTGGGCGCACTGGTGGCTGCTCTGATCGAGCAGGTGAAGAGTGATGCATTATCCCTTCCTGCGAACCAGGTGGCCGACCCGCTCGATCTGCCGCTGTTTCCACGGTGGGATTCTGATGCGCCTCCCGGGTTCGCCCATCATCACGGGTCCCATGGCCTCGCTGCGGAATTGACGAAAACCCTTGGGGAACTCCCGATTACTTCCGAGAGAACAGGGAAGCAAATAATGGTAACGACTCGGCGGTTCCGGACTACACTCGGGACGAGGGCGGCGCAGGAAGGGCATAGCGAATTGGTTATCGCGGGCCTGCTCGATCACTCGGACACGCAGCAGGTCCACGTTTACACGCAGACGACCCCAGAAATTATTGAGCGCATCGACAAGGCCGTTGCAATGCAATTGGCTCCGCTTGCTCAGGCGTTTATGGGCCTGATCGTCACCGATGAAACGGCCGCCGAGCGTGGCGATGATCCGACCAGCCGAATCGCCGATCCTCGGTTTCGCCGTGGCTCGGGAACCTGCGGGAAACATGGGTTTTGCTCGATTCAGGCACCAATTGGCTGTTATACGTGTCGCAACTTCCAAGCTTGGTTGGATGGGCCTCATGAGGAGATGCTCGATTTCCTTATTGCGGAACGCGAGCGGCTCATGAAGCAAACCGGGGACGAGCGAATCGCGCATGCCAACGATCGGACCATTCTGGCCGTCTCCCTCGTGGTGCAAAAATGCCGAGAGATAAAGGAATCCAATCAGGATGAGTAGCGAAAACAAAATCATTGCGTTCATGCCGGAAGGCGCGTTCACCGCAAGGCAGAACGTCGAAAAGTTCGTGCGGCTCTGCCGGGACGAACTTACCATCTTCGGATCGGACCTCGATTGGGAGTCTGATATGTGGGATTTGACAAAACATCTCGCTCTCAGGGGGAAATCGCACGCTATCCGTGCAAGCTGGTCAAATCATGATACCTCAAAGCATGACAAGAAGGCGCCACAGATGCAGCAACCGTTTCTGGACTTTGCGAAAGCCTACTTCCGGTATCAGCATGGATTTCATCCTACAAAGGCTTTCGGCCCGCGATTGGCCGCACTTCGTGCCTTGGAGAGAGCGCTGTGTCTGGGTTCTGTAAGTGGCTCCTGCCCGAATATTGAGGACGCGGACGGAGCGGTATTCAACCTGGCTGCACAGTTCGTGGTGGACAAGGTCTGCCAACGTGTCGCCTACCGTACTGGACAACACCTTGAACTGGTGGCCGATTTCATCGTCGGAAAGCGCCTGACCCGAGTAAGCTTTCAATGGAAAAATCCAATCAGGCGCCCAGCCGACAAGAACCGCATTGGAAAAGAGGCGGATGTTGAACGAGCGAAAAACCTCCCTACCGAAGAAGCCCTCGCGGCTTTGGCCTCCGCTTATAATACGGCTTTGGAGCCAAGGGACATTCTCATCACCTCAGCCGCAGCTATCCTATGCGCGGCTCCCTCTCGAATTGGCGAGTTGTTGACCTTCCCCGCAGACTGCGAACACGAAAGCGAAGGGACTCCGGCTAAGGGCAAGCGGTATGCTCTAAGGTGGTGGCCGGAGAATGGTGCCGAGCCGATGCTTAAATGGATTGTCGCCTCCATCGAGGATGTCGCGCGCGATGCGGTGATGCGGCTGCGCAAAGTAACAGAGCCGGGCAGGCAGATTGCCAAGTGGTATGAGGAGCATCCGGGCGAAGTTTACCTGCCAGAAGATTATTGCCATCTGCGCCACAGGCATGAGATTCGTCTCGACGATGTGACCGCCCTGCTGGGATTGAAGAACCGCGATAGTGTTTCTTATTGGCTTAAAACAAAACAAATCACGTCGTGCGGACGTGGTTCTGAGGCGTATTGCTCGTTTGCGGACTTTGAGAAGGCGGTCCTCGCTGATCTCCCTGCAACCTTTCCGATTCTCGATGAGCAGACCGAATTGAGGTTTTCAGAGGCGATGTTTGTGGTGCCGGATGGCTTCTTCAGTGGGCGCTTTTCGCAAGTCATGATCACGTCAGTGGACCAGGGCCATATCAGGGACGGACTCGGAAACAGGCAGCAGCACGGCGTCGATTCTGTTTTCTCGCGGCTTAGGATCACTGCCGCAGACGACACACCGATTGTCATCCGCAGCCATCAATTCCGGCACCTGCTCAACACGATGGCTCAGCGGGGCGGAGCGGCTCAATTTGACATCGCCAAGTGGTCGGGACGAAAGCGTGAAGCTGATAACGACGCTTATAATCACATGACGAGCGACGAATTCCTCGCCAATGTTAGGACGACTGGCGGGGGAAATATTTTGGGGCCGATCGGAGAGCTAATTATCCTAACCCCGATCCCAAGAGCGGAGTTTCTCTCCATGAAAATGCCGACGGCGCATATTACCGAACTCGGTTTCTGTGTGACTGATTGGTCGATGAATCCCTGCGAACTGCATTTAGATTGCATCAACTGCAGGTCACACGCATGCGTCAAGGGCGATAGGGAAAAGACCGACCGAATAAACGCCACGCTTCGCCAATCGAAAGAACTTCTAGCAGAAGCCGAGAGCGCCCACAACGACGAACGGGGCGGTGCTGACCGCTGGGTCATACACCAACGAACAACCGTCGAAAGGCTGAATCAACTCGTCAAAATCCTTGATGACCCCTCCGTGCCGATCGGGGCCATCATCACTTTGTCGATTCGGGGGGAATATTCGGCGATCGGCAACGCCGTTGACGACCGTATCCGGCTGGGGGGCTCGGACGCTAAATGGCTGGGCATGTCCCGCCAATCCCGTGAACTACCGAAACTGTCATGAAAAAAGTCCGCAAGACCAGGGTTTCGAAGCCCAAAGAGCGACTGACTCCGGAAAAAGTCAAAGAAATCGTCGCGATTCTGGACGGATGGACCGGGAAGCTTACCTGGGATGCGCTACGCGATGAATTGGAACAGCGTTGGCATTACACTTACAGCCGCGTGTCCCTGCCCAAGCACGATCGCGTCAAGCAAGCCTTTCAACTCTGCAAGGAACGCCTTCGGAAATCACCGGCGCCACCCGGCGGTGGTGACGTTCATTTCCAAGCGGCTTTGGAGAGAATTGGGGTCCTGAAAGCAGAAAATGAACGCCTAAACCTCGAAATCACTCACTTGCAGCAGCAGTTCGTGATCTGGGCTTACAAACCGAACCTCGCAGGATTGGACGAGCAGGGTCTCAACAAGCCCATGTATCGTATTGAGCGCCGAAAAAGCTGCGATCCAGGAACATCCAAATGAGCAAGTCAGGAAAGCAAATCGGTGGGGAGCACGTCCAAAAGCTCCGGGACTACTTCGAAGCAGTCGACGCCGTCCCTGCGCGGGCCGGTAAAGCTCACGTAACCGCAATCGCAGAGGCGGTTGGCTTGGACCGGCAGGTTTTTTACAAGAACCCCATGGCGAGGCAACTGCTCGAAGAGGCAGTGCTCAAAAAGGGCCTGCGCGGGATTGATCCCCGAGACGAACAGAGCGACACGCAGGTGGCCATGCTGGAAAAAAAGCTTACGAAGCTCGAACAGGAGAATTCGGCCATGCTGGCCGAAAACTGGGAGCTTCGGCGGGAGATCGCTAAGCTCCGCCATGTCGAAAAGCTGATGGAAGAGGGCAAGCGCGTAATCCCATGAGCCAAGCTGTCGTCATCGAAAATGTGCTTTGGTCCGGCTCCCACGGCGGCGCGATTTTCAACGGGACGACCGTCGATGGCACTCGCTACCGGTTTGTAGCCAATTCGACATTGATGCCTCGAACCCCTGTTCATGGCGAAATTTGGGAGATAACAGGAATCCGCAGGCGGGATCCGGACCACGGGGACCAAGTAGAGGCCACTCGCTGTATTCTCCAACGACCGAGCGGCCGATTGATTTTGAAAGTGTTGGCCGGCTCCAAAGCCTTTCCGGGCATCGGCGCGGTGACAGCAAAAAAGCTCTGGGACGAGTTCGGCGAATCCATTTACCCACTGCTTGACCAGGGAGATCCGAACGCTTTTGAGCCAGTCATAGGGTCCGACCTCGCTGTCGGACTAATCCGCGGTTGGCAAGAATTGGCCGTTGAAGCGGATGTTTACCGCTGGCTCGACGCCCATGGTGTTCCTCTGTGGCTCACCAAAAAGCTGCTCGCCATCTACGAAAGCGAGGTGGTTCAGAAGTTGGATGAAAATCCGTATCGGCTCTTGGCATTCACCAATTGGCGGCTGGCCGATTGCCTGGGCCGGGCCTCCGGAATCGCCCCTGACGACGAGCGGCGGTTGGTGGCCGCCGCTGATGCGGCCGTCTACGTGCGCATCGGTTCACACCACACTTGGACGGCATGCGGAGCATTTCATCAACTCTTAGCCAGCCTGTTGGGCATAGACTGCACCTTGGCAACGAAAGCTCTTCAAGTCGCAGTCCAGAACCGAGCGGTGGTGGAACTGAATGCAGGCATTCAGGGCCTCGGGCCCTACTCAATGGAAGTTTTTATGGCCGAACAACTGGCCACGATGGTGCGTGGTAACTTCCAAGCCCCACAACGGACGATTAGGCAGACGCCAGACGAAGCCGCCACTCGACGGTTGATTGTCCAGTTTGAGGGGGGCAATCAACTGGTGCTTAACGCCCAGCAGCAGGCCGCCGTCCATCTGGCCCTGACGGCCCCTCTTGCCGTCATCTGCGGTGGGGCGGGCACGGGGAAGACAACCGTTCTATTGGCAATCAATTCCATCGGGGAAACCCTGGGCGCGCAGGTTATTCAACTCGCCCTCAGCGGCAGGGCGGCCCGGCGAATCGAGGAAGCTACCGGGCGGCCTGCTCAAACCATCGCTTCATTTCTTGGCGCCGTGGACGCCGGCAAAATTCCCTTGGATACGGAACCGACCATCGCGATTGATGAATCCTCCATGTTGGACCTGCCAACGATGTATCGCATCTTGCGGCGGCTTGAACCCGGCTGCCGACTGCTGCTGCTGGGAGATCCAGGGCAGCTTCCGCCAATCGGTTTCGGGCTCGTCTATCACGCGATGGTCGAGGAGTCCGCTATACCCCAAGTGGAACTGATCGACATCATGCGCCAGGCGGCAAGCACCGGTATCCCCCAAGTTTCCCGCGAAATCCGGGAAGGGCGCATGCCGGGACTCAACGATTACCAAGGGCTCGGGAACGGCGTCACGTTTATCGAATGCGGGCAGGCTGAACTCGTGGACAAAATCCTGGACGTCACCAACGATCTTGGTGGCGTGGAGAAATGCCAGGTGATCGGCGCGACGAAGAACGGGCCCGCAGGGGTCAAAACCATCAACCACGCCTTTCATCAGCTTCTTTCCCCCGGCCGGCCTGAACTCCACGGGTTCGCTGTCGGCGAGCCCGTCATCTTTTTGCGAAACGATTACGACCTGCACCTGTTGAACGGCAGCCTGGGCGTGGTTGTGCGTGCGGACAAGGAATTGGTCGTGAATTGGGATGGCGAGGGGGAGAAGGTCATGGAACTGCCAATTTTGCGTGATATGGCTTTGGCATACGGAATTACCGTTCACAAGTCACAAGGCTCCCAGTTTTCGAGGGTCGTGGTTCCCATTTACAGGAGCCGCTTATTGGACCGGACTCTTCTCTATACGGCGGTAACCCGCGCACAGTTGCAGGTGGTCTTGATCGGCGATCGAGCGGCCTTTCAGCGGGCCGTAATGAGCCCGCCCAGCCCTTCGCGTCGGGAAACCGCGATCAGCAGGCATTTGGCAATGGCGTGTGGAGCTGGCGGCTCAATTACGAATCCCTGAAAAGGGATTTTGCAAAAATCCCATAGATACCTCCCACAGCACCGGAACGGAGCGGTCAAGCGGAAGTTGATATAAATCCCGGACGGACGTTGCAGGCTGCGAATGCACCGAGCTTTATGCCAACTTCCGCTTGATGGCGTAGTGGAGCGTGCTGTTTGGCGGGTTGCTGCCGAATCGGGGGCACAGCAGGCGAAATCCGGTATTAAGGCCCATGGTTGCCTTAGGTGCGGCAGCACCTTGCTCCCCCCGAACGCCTGCCGCGGCGAGCGGCGAGGGGTTTGGGGGCGAGTAGCCCCCATCAGCTTGGTTCGGCTTTGGTGCGGACGGGCCCATGGGGATACATGGCTCTTCCGGTGCTGCGCCGATGGGGGAGTAAGCCAAGACGGCCCGGGTGTAGTCAAGAAATCGTTCGTCTTACTGGAAACCTGCGGATAAAACCATCGGTTGAGAAAGCGTCCTGTTCATTGACGACCAATAAGGACGTATCTATACCAATCGGAGATCGAAAAATCCAAAGACGGAAACGCAACATCAGAAGCATACGAAATGAATTCTCCCAAACCAAACAGCAGGCCAACGGACCCCGAAAAAGGCCCGTTCTCGGACATTGAAATGCAATCAATCTACAAGGCGACGACCGACGCCTTCGCCTGCGGACGGATTTCGATACGAGAATATGTTCTCGTATTGCTCTTCGCGGCACTGGGAGCGCGCTCCGTGCAGGTTTCAGACCTGAAAGTCCGCGACCTGATGGTAACTACCAGCAGCGACGGGTCACCGAATTATATCCTGTCGGTTCCGCGTGCAAGAATGCGCGGGAACCCAGCCCGCTGGGAACTAACGAAACAACCGCTTGTTTCCGGACTGGGCCAGTTGGTGGCACATTTGATCGTGGTGGTTAAAAGGGATGCTCTCACGGTGCCGTTGCACCGCGTGAATGATCCGTTGGATTTGCCATTGTTTCCTCAATGGGATTCCGATGCGCCACTCGGATTTGGCCATCATTCGGGGTCCCGCAGAATCGCTGCGGAATTGAAGGAAATCCTGGGGAAGCTTCCAATCATTTCGGAAAGAACGGGGCGGCAGATCGCGGTGACAACTCAGCGATTTCGGCTTACTCTCGCAACGAGGGCGGCACAGGAAGGGTTCAGCAAATTGGTCATCGCGAGGCCGCTTGGACACTCGGACAGGTAATCCGAGCCGCATAGCGAAAGCGGCGGATGTTGAGCGCGCGAAAAAGCTTTCCACCGAGGAAGCCTTGCAGGCGCTGGCTATTCCCCCCGAACGCCTGCCGCGGCGAGCGGCGAGGGGTGTCTCAACAACGGTGCTTTGTGAGACGATCAGACCGCTCAGGGGTTTTGGGCGCCCAGTTCATGACTCCTTGTAGGAAAACTCGTCTCAGAAACAGAGCCTCAAAACGGCCTCGCTTTTTCGGTGTTTCGAGAGGGTGTTTTGGAATGGCCTCGACTCTCGGTATCAACTCCGCTTAATAGGACGGCGACCGGTTTCCAGCCTTCCTTATTCAACGTCTGTCCGGAAGCACATCCCACCAAAATCCATGAAAAACCACAATTTATGCGCGGCACTCGTCTTTACTGCACTGGCTATCGGCCTGGCTGGCTGTGTCAGTTTTCCCGCAGCAACAATCCCAGGGGGGACGCGAGCAGATTTCATTCTTCGGCGAGATGTTTATAAGACAATTGCCATCTGCGAACGGGCAGCAGGCGGCGGTTGGGATTCATTTATCGTGGATACCAAAATCGTGGAGCCGCCGACTTCCCCGACGGGGCGCTGGAGAGAAATGTGGACTGTGTCGCGAAGCGGGCACAGCGTCGAATATCCTGTTACCTTCACCCCGAGTCCACGTGGTGGCACTGACATTACTGTGAGCCGACCATCGAGATCGGCCAGCGGCGAAGGTCCCGGTATGAGTGCGCCTCAGGTAAGCCAGGCAGAGCAAACCGATGCTTTCAGAAAAGCACTATCAAATCATCTAAAACTTCGACCGGAGCAGATTCGCGTTGAGGCTGGCTCCGGCGCTACGCACGTGATTTTCTTCGGTGTTGGCGCTGATTCCGAACGTCAGCGCATCGCTCGCGAGCTTGAAATACTGAACAGCCAAAATCCGCGGCTCAACCCGTTAAAATGGACGTTTCAATGAAATGTCAGATTCTCGGCGGACAATGCCAATGAAGCTGCGCACCGAACGTAGTCGGCTCGCTCACATCGGCATTTTTCCACCCCTATGTGCATTTTCCCGGAGAAGCGTTGACAAACCCCGCCGCGTAGCGGCTTAGGACCAGTCTGTCCGCCCAACGGCTCTCCGGGCGAGTTGTAAACAAACGCATTCCTCATGGGAAGCGCGGTTCCGCAAAAATGTAAACTTAGCGCCGCATTTCGTTCAAAACTAAGTTTATGTTTACACTTTTAGGACTTTCCGAGGTGCAGATCACCATCCGAGCCTTATTTTATCGGCATCCACACACACAGTTTACGCAGTTTTGTAATTATAACCGTTCTAAACAGAACGCCCGTTCGCAAGAATATCAGCAAAGCGCCCGAGCCAACCGGTTCGGGCGTTTTGCTGCCGCCAATTGCAGCGAATCGGCCGCCCGCAAGGGGTGGACGCGCAACATGCGTTGTGTCGCGGTGTGAAGCCGGTATTGGTGGCTACACAGCAGAGACAACCTTCAACGACTTCTACACCGTGGATCGCACTTCATGAGCGTGGCAAATCATCGTCGGCACTGATTCGGGTGAATCAGTGCCTCTTGCATTTTGTGGCGCTCCACCGGGAGGAATGGGACTTATGGGACGGATGGGACCTATGGGACGGATATACCATCTTACGACGCTGTTTGGCCATCGCCGGGAACGAAAGAACGTCAAACCGCTTGCCCACTGCCCCGGACGAAAATACTCTCCCTTTATTCCCGGATCAGCCCCGGCCCCCAAAAATGACTTCAAAGCGTTCCGTCCCCATCGCCGTCTGGCTTTTCCTGCTGGTGTTTGCCCTCCGGTTGCTGGTGGTGATGCGCTTGGCCGACTCGCCTTACCTGCTCGCCAGCAGCGGAGACATGAAATTCTACAGCGACTGGGCCCTGCGGATCGCCAAGGGCCACTTTACCGATCACCGGGCGTTCTACGGCCTGCCCGGTTACCCGTTCTTGCTGGGCGCAATCTTTTTCGTCGTCGGCTTCGACCCGTTCGCTGTCGGCTTGTTGCAGGCGGCTTCCGAGGCGGGAATTGCGGTCCTGATTTTTAAAATCGCCCAGTGCGTCTGCCCCGGAAATCGGGGTAAAGTCGTGGGCGCCCTGGCGGCCCTTGGCTGGACGTTTTATCAGCCGACCCAGGCGTTTTCCGCGATACTGATGCCAACAACCTGGCTGGTGCTGGCCTTCTGGGGGATCGCTTGGTGGAGCTTGCGCACGCGGAGCGAATCCGTATGGCGGCCCTGGCTGGCCGTCGGGCTGATCACCGGGTTGGTGGCCACAATGGTGGCGACGATTTTCTTCGTGCTGCCGCTGCCAATTGCAGCCGTTGTGCGAAATCTCCGCAGGCCCATTGCCATTTTGACGGCAGTGGCTTCAATGCTTCTCGGGGTTATCCTGGGTGCCTCGCCGTGCTGGATTCATAATTATTTCATCGCCGGGGAGCCGGTTTTTCTTTCCGCTCATAGCGGGATCAATTTCTGGATCGGCAACAATCCGGTGGCAACGGGGTACCCGAAGATCCCGCCGGATCTGCGCGCAAGCCAGGAGGGGATGCTTAAGGATTCCATTCGCCTGGCGGAAGTCGCGGCGGGCCATCCGTTGCGTCGCGCGGAGGTTTCCCGGTACTGGTCGCAAAAAGCCGACGTTTACATCCATGAACACCCTCGGGAATGGGCGCTCCTGATGCTGACCAAAGTGCGCAATCTCTGGAACGCCTATCAATATGACGACCTGAGCATCGTGACGCCGCTCAGCGAGGACGGGATTCTCACGCCCGGCATCCGCTTTGGCTTTGTCGCGGTGCTGGCGATTCCGGGGATGTTGCTTGCGTGGCGGCGCTATGGGGCCTCGCGCTGGATTACTACCGCGGTGCTGCTTCACCTTGCGGCGCTGTTGCCGGTGTTTGTGACCGAGCGCTACCGGCTTGCGGCGGTGCCGGGGCTTCTGCTGCTGGGCGCGCTGGGGCTGGTGGACCTCTGGGAAGCATTCACTTACCGGCTCTGGACACGATCAGGCGCTTACCTCGCCGTCGGGGTGGCCGGATTGCTCTTCGTCACGATCCCGCAGCAAAATGCGACGCTCTGGTCGCTGGACGCTTACAATACCGGGCTCAAGGATCTCGAAAGCGGGAACCAGGAGCGCGCCCGGAAAAAGTTGGAACTGGCGCTGGCCTATTCGCCCAATAATGCCGAGGTGAATTTCTGTCTTGGGAACTACTGGCTCAAGAAGGAGGACCAATCCCGTGCGAAACATTTTTATCTGCGCGCGATCGACCTCGATCCTGATTCCGTCGGCGCTTTGAACAATCTCGCCGTCCTCGCCATTGTGGACTCAAATTGGGCAGCGGCGAAGGCGTTCCTCGGGCGCACCCTGAAGTTGGAATCGGACGACCCGAAAACGTATTACCTGCTGGCCTACTGCGAATACAGCGCGGGAAACCGGGAGGGAGCGCTCCAGCAAATCCGAAGAGCGCTCGCCTTGCGACCGCAGCAGCCGGAGTTTCTGGCTTTTCTGGAAAAGGTTCAGGCCGGAAAAAGTCTCGACCCGGTGAAGGTGAACCAATGAACGCCCTTTTGCTGCCAGCGCTTCTGCAATTGTTGCCTGTAGCTGCGGCGCTCTGTCGCCGCCGGGGCGGCGCGTCGGTTCGCATCGATGACTATACGGCGCACATCGGCGCCCCGACTGAGCGGGGCGGCTACAGGGCGGGGCTCAGAAATTTTTTAACATGACCACTAACACCCGCCGCCTCTGGATCGTCGCCGTTCTTCTCGCCTTTGCCGGGGGCATCGCCCTGCGCGTGATGCCGTTGGCCAGCTTCACTCAGCCTGGCTTCGATGAAGTGCTGTACCGCTTTTATGTCGGCAATGTGCTCAAAAACGGAATCCTGGAATATCCGCAGATCGTGGATAGCTACATCGAGAAGCAGAAAACGCTCAAAGGCTCCATTCTGCCGCCGCTCCGGTTTCTCTATATCGGCACCTCGTCCCTTTTGTGTTCGGTCACGGGTGAACCGCCCCTTACCGGTCTGCGCCAAATCGCATCCCTGTTTTCGATCCTGACGTTGGGGGTTGCTTTTGTCTTCATGCTCCGGCTGGCCGGCCGAGGTGCCGCGCTGGCCGTGCTGGCGCTGATGGCCTGCGCGCCCACCCAAATCCATATGAGCCAACACGCCATGGTGGATGGCTTCTTCACCTTCTGGGCGACGCTTTCGCTCTGGCTGCTTTGGGAAAACCTAATCCGCCCCTCGCGTCCCGCGCTTTTAGGCGTTTACGCAGCGAGCCTTGCGCTGATGGTGATGACGAAGGAGAATTCCGCGTTCGTGGTCATCGCCATCCTAGCTCTGCTGGTGGCCAACCGCTGGGCTGGCTTCGGCACCGTAAACCGCCCGCTGGTCCTGGCCACAATCCTTGGTCCGGCGGTGGGGGTGGGCGTCTTGATCACGCTGGCTGGCGGGCTGGAGAGCTTTTTCACCTGTTACATCCTCTCGGTTTCGAAGAATTTCACCCTCGATTTCGCCATCAAAACCGGCGACGGCCCGTGGTACCGGTACTTGGTGGACCTCATGCTGGTCAGCCCGATCGTGCTGATCCTCGCCCTGGGCGCACTGTTCCAACTCAACCGCCCGCAGCGTCCCCAGCTCTTTGTGGCGATTTTCATCGCGGCCAGTTACCTGATCATGTGCAATCTCAAATACGGCATGAACCTGCGGTATGCCAATATGTGGGATGCGCCGTTGCGCCTGTTGGCATTCACGCAACTCTCCGTTCTGGTCGCGCGGTTCGGCGGCAAACGCCAGGAGTTCTGGCTGGCGCTCTCTGTGGTGGCAGTGTGCGCTTACGAACTACGCCAATACTGGATACTCGCGATGGAGTTCCCCCACTTCTACGAGTTGGTCCCTGAAACGCTGCTGCGCGCGCTGAATATCCTCAAATAGCGCCGCACAATGTGACACAGGCTTCCAGCCCAATACTGTTCGGATTGCAAGATACGCTTTCGCGAAAGCGATCTTTCAGCGCCAAAGGCGCGACCCCATACCAGCCTGGGGCAACGCCCCAGGTTTTCGATTCAACAGAATCCAGGGCTGAAGGCCCGTCCTATCTCTTACAATGGTGCGGGCCTTCAGCCCTGAATCTTATTTCGCCAATTTCCTGGGGCGATGCCCCAAGCTGGTACGGGACGGACCTTTGGTCCTCAGTAGAACCAATCCGAACAGGATTGGGCTTCCAGCCTGGACTTCGGAACCGGGGGACGCGCGCTCACAGGCCGGAAGCCCGTGCCACCTTCACCTCGACCCGAGCCCTGGGGCGATGCCCTCGCGTGGCCGGGCGCGCGGAAGAGGCGACTACGAAAAAGATAAGCATCCAGATCAGTGTGATCCAAAACCTGATGTGCGTGTCGGAAGTCATAGTAACCGCTGCTTGAGCGGACCGGGAGAAATCGCTTTCGAGGGCTCTGACGGTTGTATGAACGGGATGGACGGGAACTCCCCGCGTCTCCCCGCCTTCCCTAGCCCGACTTTCGCAGATATTTGGCATTTTCGAGAAAATTCCGGAAAAGTTCACGCCCGCCACCTCGGAGCAAGCAGGCAGACGGCGTCGCAAACGCCTGTGGGAAGACCAACCCCGTAGACAGGCGGACCTCGGAGACGTAACACTCCGGGCATGTTTCTTAAACCTAGAAAAAGCAATTGAATTTCGCGCCAAGGACGCAAAGGTCGCCAAGACAGAGCTTTACGATGTGGGCGAAACATCAAAGGGATCACCTACACGGTGATTTCTGCCTTTTTCATAAGTTCCTCCCTTGGCGGCCTTTGTGTCCTTGGCGCGGGCTCTTCTGCCGGATCTAGGTTAAAGCGCACCGCCGCAAAATGGACGGCAAGGATCATGTCTATTACTCGCTGAGCGAGCGTATCCGGGTGAGCGCCTCTTGAGCTTTCTCTTAAATCCGCTGGGATTCATTCTGTTTTCCTTGGCCGGGAACTCGGTGCGCGCCGCGATGAGCGCGCGTGCTACATCGAAAACGCCGTTTCCTACGATCTCGTCGCCGCCACACCCGCATTTGCCAAAGGGCTGGAGCGGCTTCAAGAAGGGCTTCAAAACCATCGCATCGCCCTGCTTTGCGCTGAAAAAGATCCTTTGGATTGCCACCGCACCATTCTGATCGCCAGGCACGCGAAGCGGTTCGCCCAAGTCATTCATATCCTCGCTGATGGCAGCCTGGAAACGCACCAAGAAGCGGAAAATCGCCTATTGCGGCGATTTGAATGGAGTGACGAAGACCTATTTCGCCCGCATGAAACCCGCTTGGCGGAAGCCTATGCCCGACGCGGCCGCGAAATCGCCTGGGTCGAATCCGGCACCAAAGAAAGCCCGCTATGAACCCTGTCTCCATCCATATCCACACCATTGGATTTACGAAAAAGAGCGCGGAGGAGTTTTTTGAGATACTCCGCAAATCCGGCGTGCAGCGAGTAATCGATGTTCGACTCAATAACGTGTCCCAACTCGCCGGTTTCTCGAAGCGGGGCGACTTGGAGTATTTCCTGAACCAAATCCTCGGGATTGATTACGTTCATCTTCCAATTCTTGCTCCCACCCAAGATATCCTCGATGCGTACAAGAAGCACAAAGGCGATTGGTCGTTGTACGAGCGCCAATTCATGGAATTGATAAAAAATCGGGAAATCGAAACGCGGCTCGATCCATCAATAATTCATGGCGGATGCCTGCTTTGTAGCGAGGAAAAACCGCACCATTGTCATCGTCGCCTCGTCGCCGAGTATCTTCGCCAGCACTGGGGAGTAGCGGTTGCCGTTGACCACCTCTAGCCGGATTGAAAGTCCACAATCCCGATTGGGATGGTGGAGCCTAGCGCGTTCAGTCCCATTTTGTTGTTTGCGGTTCAAAACGCCCAAAAAGTGCCGTTGAAAATGCAGCCGCTACGATAGACGAACCCTGGTTCCGTGCCCATTTTGTTGTAGCTCGCGCCTTAGGCCCGGCGAGCGGCGTTCCAGCGGATTCGTTTGGCTCAGTCCACTGAACGCCACTCCGGCCATTTTTTGATTGCAATCGTTTCGATTGGTGCGAATAGTTCACTTGCTGCGTTTAACTTTCAAAACTTATGGTCGCTCTCGTTCATGAATCGCATCGTCGGGCGTTGGCCGCACCAACGCCGGAAGACACGGTTTTGGCGCGCTCAGCCGCTCGTTCCCTTGCACATACTCTCGACCCACAGGCTTCTGCAGCCTCAGTGCGTTTGGTAGCAGACGGGGATGCAACCGAAACGGTGGAAGTTCCTGCGTCCGCCCTGCGGCTCTTTTTGCAAATACTCACTCAGATGGCCGAAGGCAACGCAGTGACTTTGGTGCCGGTCCACCATGAGTTGACCACCCAAGAAGCCGCCGATCTGCTCAATGTATCGCGCCCCTATCTTATTCGACAATTGGAAGCAGGGAAAATCCCCTTTAATCGGGTCGGCAACCGTCGGCGCGTAAGGTTCAAGGATTTGCTGGCCTATAAGGCCGAGCAAAACCGTACGCGGGAAGACGTCCTGCAAGAACTGGCGGCGCAGGCTCAGGAACTTGGGATGGGATACTAACGCCGCGAAAGAATGGCGAATTTCACGGCCATTTTTGACGCGTGCGTCCTTTATCCCGCTCCCCTGCGGGATTTCCTGATGCATTTGGCTGTGAGCGGCCTCTTTCGCGCCAAGTGGACTGACGCGATTCACGAGGAATGGATCAGGAATTTGCTCAATAACCGACCTGATTTAAACCGAGCCCAGCTTGAACGCACCCGGGAGTTGATGAACCGTGCGGTGCCAGACTGTCTCATTGAAGGTTACGAGTCCCTGGTTCCGGCCCTTGTTCTGCCTGATCCACATGATCGGCATGTGCTGGCCGCTGCGATCAGTGTCGGAGCAAGAGTGATAGTCACCTTCAATGAGAAGGATTTTCCAAGCAAAACTCTGGCGCAATTTGGAATTGAAGCCCAGCACCCCGATGAGTTTGCGACCGGGTCTGCACCTTGAACATGGCGGCTGTTTGCGAAGCAGTGAAGAGGCAAAGGTCAATGCTCAAGAACCCGCCGCAAACTGTCGAACAGATTCTTGGAACCCTCGAAGCCCAGGGATTGGTTCAAACGGTTTCCCGGTTGCGCGAATTCGCCGAACTGTTGTGACCCATCGCTGAAAACGCGTTCGTTACAGCAGACGATCTCTGTTCTGCGCCCATTTTGTTGCCCCCCCTGCGCGCATCAATAAACGACCGGTGATTGTGGCCGCGAGATCATCGGCGTCTCTTACGCCTGAATTTCCTGCTCGGGAAATTTTTCCTATTTCCCGCCATTTTTGCTCGGGTTGATCCGTTCCGGTTCCAACAGTTGGAATCAAGCTTCCGGCCATCGTAGTCGGAAAGACTCAAAAGGAACATCGTGCAGAAAGGATTTCATGTCGAAGAAGGAACTGTTGTTGGTTTTGGCGAATTCACAGAAAAATGGAGGCCGGTGCGTGGCGGGCAAATTGCTGACTCCAAATGGGAATGGAACCTATGATGTCGGACGCTGGGTTCGACTTATTCACCCGGATCGAAGGGAGGGAGAAATCCCAGCCGAGATGACCTTGATTGATGATCAATGGCTGGCACCCTTCGATGTGATCGAAATCGGTTTGGATAAAGCGATGCGCGATTCTCATCATCCAGAAGACTGGTTGATCGATCCGGGCACAACATGGCGCAGAACATTCTACATTTCAAAAGGCGACCTGCCTCAATTGTGCGACGATCCAGTCGATCTGTGGGGAAAAGACTCCGCCATTTGTCGCCGGGTTCCCGTTGGTTACGTCTCCCAAATGACCGTGCCCGCGACGCTTCGGTTGGTGGCGGCGACATCCCCTTGCGCCGTGCGCGGATTTATCGAAGACAGAATGGACGGCAGAGGGCCGCGAGTTCGTGTGCGTCTCCAAATTCCTCACGAAGGCGTCATCCATGAGTTTGATGTCAAAGACTTGGCATTCCTCGCCCGATATGGCATTGAAGAAATTGTGCGAAAATACGGACGTTTTGAACTCCTGCTCGCGGTTCCCAGCAAAGTCGGATTCTGTTTAAGTCTCACGCCGCCGTTTAATGACTATCAATACAAGATCGCCGCCGCGATCATCGAATTGTCATGAACGCGCTCTTTACCGTCGGACATTCGTCGCATTCCATCGAAGGGCTCCTTCAACTCCTGCTTCAACATCAAATCCAAGCGGTCGCCGATGTCCGCTCGCGGCCCTACAGCCGCCATTTTCCATGTTTTTCCAAAGAGCCTCTTGAGCTTTCTCTTAAATCCGCTGGGATCCATTACGTTTTCCTTGGCCGGGAACTCGGTGCGCGCCGCGATGAATGCGAGTGCTACATTGAAAACGCCGTTTCCTACGATCTCGTCGCTGCCGCTCCCGCATTCGCCAAAGGTCTGGAGCGGCTTCAAGAAGGGCTTCAAAACCATCGCATCGCCCTGCTTTGCGCTG
>JBAXSN010000063.1:0-18627 GCA_037130675.1 Verrucomicrobiota bacterium | reverse complement strand
TTCTACTACCCGGCGAGACCCTCGCCGCAAACCAAGTTTCAAGTCAGGATTAACAGGATTAGGAACTCGTATTGGTAACCGACTCCCGCAGGCTTCATGCGAAATCCTGATAATCCTGAAAATCATGGCCGGCGATTTCACCTTCCGGATTTGGGTTTACTCTGTGGATCGAACCGGTATCTTTTTGGGCTCAAAGGGCAGGCAAATGAACTTAATCGAAAACCTCCGGTCATTTCTTCATCTCAAACCGAAAGAACTCATCGTGGCGGGCGACATCCCCGCGACGATCGCCAATTGCGGCGGTTCCATCGGCGGAACCGAACAGTTTCCCGAAGTGACGGACTATTTCGCGCGGGAACTGATCCGGCTTCATCCCGACGTGCTCAGCGAGGGGAAAGTCAATTGCGTGGTTGCGGCATCGCCCGATGGCGTGGTGCTCGCCTCGCATCTGGCGCATCTCGCCGCGGCGCGCTACGCCTCGGTGCAACTCCATAACGGCGTCCCGCGGTTCGAGCGGCATCATCTCGTGCCGAAGGAGAATGTCGTGCTGGTGCTCGACGAATGTAAGAATTTCATCACGCTCAACGATGCCATGGCCATCCTGGTCCACCATAAGGTGCATGTGACGGCGGTGGCGTGCGTGCTCAATACCTCGGGTCGCTCGGAGTTTTCCTTCATGACCCGGGTGCCGATCCTCGCCCTGCATAACGCGGCATAGCCCGGGTTTACGCCCCCTCTTCTACCCCTCTCCGCGCCTCCGCGTGAATCCTCATGCCTTGCCGTAACCGGTTTACTCCGGCTCCGCCTGGCCAAGGTAGTGCCCTTTGGCGTAATCGATCCCGATCTCCCGCAGCCGCTCAAGGGTGGCCAGGTCGTCCACGAATTCCGCAATGGTGTCTGCGTTTAATGCGTGGCCGATGTCGTTGATTGCACTGACGGCTGCCTGGTTCAGGCTTGAGTCCATGAAATCGCGCATCAGTTCGCCGTCGAGCTTGAGATAGTTCACCGGGAAATCGCGCAGGTATTGCACCGACGAGAAATCGGCCCGGAAATTTTTGATTCCGATCCGCACGCTGGCTTCCCGCAGCCGGGCGAAGGCGTCGCGGACCGCCTCGAAGGTGGAAAGCAAGTTGGGCCAGGGGATCTGGACGATTAGTCGGCTCGGATCGAGGGATAACTGCGCCACCAAATCCACGATCAGTGCGGCGAGGTCGGGTTTGGTGAAGGAAATTCCGGAGAGAATCACCGCGACCCGCCGGTCCGAGTGCCGGACCAGGTATTGAAAAGCGTGCTCGACCACATAGCGATCCAGCATTTCCAGGTACCCGAAACGCTCGGCGCAATTCAGGAACATAGAAGGGGAATAAACCTGCCCGTTGTGTTCCTTGAGCCGGATCAGCGCCTCGTAATGGTCCGCCCGGCGAGTGCCAAGGTGAACGACCGGTTGATACCAGAGTTCAAATTTCCCGGCGCGCAATCCGTCCAACACGCGGTCCGACCAGCGGAGGGCTTCGCGAAAACCGCCGCGGCTGGAGCCGTCCTGGGTGTAAACTTCCAGGCGGTTGCCACCCATCGTCTTCGCCGACGAACTCGCCGCGTTGGCCCGATTGATCACTTCCCGCGAATTCACGCTGCCGTCGACGAGCACAGCCCCCATGGAAGCGGTCACGGAATAAGCAGTTCCCGCGTCGATAAACCGGTAGCTGTTCAAGCGCGCACGGATCTCCTCGCCCAGCGCCACCGCGTCCTCTATTCCGCTGACCTTCCGGAGCAAATAAAGAAATTCGTCGCCCCCAAAACGAGCAAGCAGCCCATTTTCCGGGGTGACTTCATGCAGGATGCTGGCGATGGCGACGATCAACCGGTCTCCCGCGAGGTGTCCGCAGCGGTCGTTGATGAGCTTGAACCCGTCGAGATCCACATAAACCACCGCGCTCGGCGCCCCGTGTTGAGCGGCTTCGGCTGACTTGATGAGGTGTTCGACAAAATACGGTTTGTTGTAGAGAACCGTCGCCGAGTCTCGCGAAGCCAGCAACGTGTGCTGTTCTTCCATCTGGCGCTGCTCGGTGACGTCGCGGGAAATGAACACCGATCGGGCTTCCCCATTGGAGGCGCAATAGGCTTTGCCGCTCGTATCCATCCAGCGCCACTCGCCATTGCCATCAACCATCCTGAACAGCAACCGACTCGAACCGACGCCGACCATCAATTTGCTGAGTTCCTCGGAAACCGCGTTGGTGTCCTCCGGGTGGACGAATTCCAGGAAATCTTTTCCGAGCAAGCCCGACGGTTTGTAGTGCAGAATTTCCCGGAAGTTCGGGCTCGCATACAAAAACCGCAGATCGCACCCAAGTTCACAAATAAGATCGGACCCATTCTTCCCCAAGGCGGCGAATCGCTCTTGGATCTCGGCGGATTCGGTATCCGGATCGGCAGGGTCTGCCGTACGAGACAGGAGCTTTTGGCTGAGCCGCCCTGCGTCCTGGGCGCGCTGCTGCTTTAGTCGTCTGAGTTCTGGTCCCATGGTGTCCATTCGGCACTAATTCGCAACCGCGCGCATCGGCGGTTCTAGGAGAAAGCGGGGGGAGGAGAAGAAGGCGCGGGGGACGCGGGGACTGGGAGACGCGGAGAGGAAGAATGGGAGATATGGGAAGCATGGGAGGAATGGGATTCTGCATTGCGCGTCCACGCCGTCCATTCCGTCCATTTCGGAAATCTGCGAGATCCCCCCGGTTCCCCCTTGCCCGCGGCCCGCCGGGTGTATTACACCACCTGAATGGACGAGACACCGACCCCGAAACGGAAATTCCGGCGCATGCACCAAACCTCCTGCGGCATGCCGCGCGAGGGCTACGACGACTACGCGGACGTGCGCGAAGCGTGCGAGCACAAGCTCAAGGAATGGGAGCGCCAGGGCATTCTGCTGCCGTGGCACGCGCTTTCGCACGACTGGCTGTTCAGCCAGAAACGGTAGGGGAGGCGTGCTTTGAGAGCGTTCTGACCCGACCGTCCAGCCGCTTAAAGCCGATTTTCAGCCGACCGATTGATTTCCGACGAATAGCACAGAAACGATCATGAAATGGCTCCGCAAATTCCTTTTAGGATTTTTCATGATTCTTTTGAAAACCGGGTTCTTCCTGGCGTTGTTTATCGGCCTCGGGGTTCTGGCACTTTATTTGGACTACCACTCCCGGGCGATGGAGTTTGACCTAAGCGATGTGGGCAAGATCCCGGAACGCTCGGCAGTGTTTGACATCAACGGCAGGCTCATGGCCCGAATCCAAGGGGAAAACCGGGTGCTGATCCCCCTCTCCGCGGTGCCGCGCGACTTTATCGACGCGCTGCTCGCCCGGGAAGATTCCCGGTTTTGGCAGCACGGCGGACTCGATTACGTCGGGATCGCGCGGGCGTGCGTTGCCAATTGGCGCGGAAGCGCGGTGCGACAGGGCGGCAGCACGATCACACAGCAACTGGCGCGCAATTCGTTCGGGCTCACGGCGCGAACGGTCGATCGCAAGCTGCTGGAAATCATGCTGGCGCGCCGGATCGAAGCGAGTTTTACCAAACGTCAAATCCTGGAGTTCTACATTAACCGGGTTTACCTCGGGGCCGGCGCGTATGGATTGGAACGCGGCGCCCAAGTCTATTTCGGAAAATCAGCCCAGGCGCTGGATCTCGCCGAATGCACCCTGCTCGCCGGGATCATTCGCAGCCCGAACCGGATGTCGCCTCTTTCGAATCGCCAAGGAGCGCTCGAACAGCGGGACGCCGTGCTCAAGCGGATGCTGACTCTCGGGATGATCTCCCCCGAGAGGGCCAGACTGGCTCGCAGGGAGGAGATGCGGATTGTTGAACACCGCAGACAGCCCATCCGGCATAGTTATGCGCTCGATTTGGTGCTGCGGGATCTCCAACTGATCTTGACTCAGAACCAGATCGATCAAGGCGGACTGCGCATTTACACCACCCTCGACCCGGCCTTGCAGCGATCGGCCGAAAAAGCGGTGACCCAGCGGACGGCTGAGCTGGAAGCGCAGCCGACCTGGAAGCACCCGCGAAAGGCTGAGTTCATTTCCGGGCTGGGCGAGTGGCCGCCGAAGCTGGAATTTACGCTCGCGGGCTGCGCGCCGGAGCCCACTTGGGAAATGGGAAATATGGGAGGCATGGGAAGTATGGGATACATCAGTCCCATCGGTCCTATCAGTCACATTCCCCTCTTTGAGAAACCCACCCCGTACCTCCAAGCCGCCCTCATCGCCATCGACAACCGCACCGGGGCAGTCCGCGCGCTCGTCGGCGGGCGGGATTACTCCGAGAGCAAATTCGATCGGGCGACCCAGGCCCGCCGCCAGATTGGCTCCACGTTCAAGCCGTTTGTTTATGCCACCGCCTTCCAGCGCGGACTCTTCCCCGGGGCTCGGATCTCCGATGGGCGCATCCGGCCCGGTGAATACGGCGATCTCCCGAAAAACTGGTCGCCGGAGAATTCCGATGGGGAATACGGCGGGTTTCGACCCGTTTCCTATGGGCTGGTAAACTCCCGGAACACGATGAGCGTGCGGGTGGGAGAATCCGCGGGCCTGCAATCGGTGCGCCAGGTGGCGAATCGTGCGGGATTGGGGCCCGACGTTCCCCCGTATCCCGTGGTGTTCCTTGGCGGATTTGAAACGACCCTCAAGGATCTCGCGACCGCTTACACGGCGTTCCCAAACCGTGGCGTGCGGCTGCAGAGTTACGTGATTTCCCGGATCGAGAACTCGAAGGGCACCATTATTTTTCAGGCCTCCCATGCCCGGGTGCCGGTGCTGAGCCGGGGGGCTGCCTGGCTTACTTCGCGGCTGCTGGAACAGGTCCTGAGGATCGGCACGGGCGCGAAAGCGGCAAAGCTTGGGCTTTCCAAGCCCGCAGCCGGAAAGACCGGCACCACCAACGATTTCCACGATGCCTGGTTCGTGGGCTACACCAGTTCGCTGACGTGCGGGGTTTGGGTCGGCTTCGACCGGCCCCAGAACATCATGGACAAAGGGTATGGGGCCACCCTTGCGCTCCCCATCTGGGTGGATTTCATCCAGTCGGCGCCTGACGCCTATCCGGCGCGCGACCTGTCATCCCCGGAAAAGATCGTCCAGGTGCGGGTATGCGCCGAGAGCAATGCCATCGCCACCGCCGGTTGCAACCGCGCCCAAACGAGTTACCCGATTGAAGTACCGGAGGGCTTTCAGCCGAAGGTGCGCTGCACGTTGCACGATGACCTGATCCCCATCCAGGCGGCGATTCCGCTATCCCCTCCCCAGCCCGGCACGGTTCTTACCGCAACGGCCTTGGCAGAACCGAGCCTTCAGGGACAGAGCCCAAGGCAGGCTTCCGCCCCGGTCTATGTGGGAAAGCCAACGAGGGTATTAACGCGCGCCGGGATGCAACAACGGGGATCGCTTGGGAGTGGCCATGATTGATACCAGAGCCAACCAGCGGCCCAGCGAATGTCCTCGTCGCCCTCGGCATCCTCGTTACCAAGTTTTACTTGGTAACGTCCCCATCTTCGAAGCTTTGCTTCGGCAACGTACGGCAGCAGCTTGCGGCACTGGATTACCCAAAACTCCGAAGGTCACTCTCTTTTCAGGCGTTTTGGCGCGGCGAAAGGTCACGAAGCTCAGCTTCGAAGATGGGTGTGTTAGGAAGCTCAGCTTCGTAACAAGGGGGCGGGGGACCAGGCCCGGAAAAAAACCTTTCATTCGCAGCCAATCGCCATAGTTTTTACACAAACCCGCTCTTAACCTACTACGACTATGTTTAAACGAATCGGCAATCTCATCCGTGGTTTTCTGAATCTGTTTATTGGTGGAATGGAGAAACAGAATCCCGAAGCGCTGCTGGAGGTCGAAAAAGAAAACCTCCGCAAACAAATCGCCAACTACAATCAGGGGCTCGCCGCGCATGCCGGGCTTTGCGAACGGCTGATCAGCCAGGTGCGCAAGCTCCAGGACGAGGACCGCGAGCTCCGGGCCAAAGCCGCCGCTCAGCTCCGGGCCGGGAACCGCGATGCCGCAGGCCAATACGCGCTCCGCCTGCAAACGGTGCAACGCGAGCTCGATGAAAACCAGAAGCAGCTCGAACAGGCTGAAGCGGCTTACAAGGAACTCACCAAGGCCCGCGACGTGGCGGTCAAAGCCGCAACGGACAAGATCCAAGCTCTCAAATATCAGTTGAGCGACCTGAAGGTGAAGCAGGCGACCGCGGAACTTTCGGAAATGGCCACCGGCATGATCAGTTCCATCGGCGGTTCCGGAGAGACCCTCGATCGGCTGCACAATATCGTGGAAGAACAGCGGGAAAAAGCGGCGGGCCGCGCCCGGGTGGCCTCCGATTCGTTGAAAGCGACCGACATCGATCTCGGGCAAACCGAGAAGGACGCCATGCAGGAGCAAGCGCTGGCGGATTTCGCAGCCAAAGAGGGGATCGCCTTGGAGCCGCAAACCCCGGCTGCCGGAACAACGCCCGCTGCTCCCGCGCCGAAGACCATGGGGCCGGCTACACCGCAATAGGCGGGAATGTTCGAGTACCTTTTCATCGCGGCGGGCGGGGCCTTGGGCAGCGTGGCGCGCTACTGGGCTTCGGGAATTGTCGCGCAACGCTTTGGCGAGACGTTTCCCTGGGGCACGCTCATCGTGAACGTAAGCGGGTGCCTCATCATCGGCTTCTTTTCGACGATCACCGAGCCGGATGGCAGGTTCTTCGTTCAGCCCGGATTTCGTCAGTTTTTTATGATCGGCATCTGCGGCGGCTACACCACGTTTTCGTCGTTCAGCCTCCAGACCATGAACCTGGCCCGAGACGGGGAATGGTTGTATGCCGGGCTCAACGCCATCCTTTCACTTGTCGCCTGTCTCGTCGCCGTCTGGCTCGGGCATGTCCTGGCCATGGCGATCAACCGTCCTTGAACTCTTCTATGGAACTCCCCCAAGACTCCACGCTGCTGCGGATTTATATCGGCGAGAGCGATCGAGCCGACCACAAGCCGCTGTATGAGGTCATCGTGATGAAGGCGCGCGAGTTGCACCTCGCAGGGGCGACGGTACTGCGCGGGCCGCTCGGG
The DNA here is from genome assembly GCA_037130675.1 of Verrucomicrobiota bacterium. Classification (GTDB taxonomy): domain Bacteria; phylum Verrucomicrobiota; class Verrucomicrobiia; order Chthoniobacterales; family Chthoniobacteraceae; genus JBAXSN01. The sequence continues at coordinate 11,534 of JBAXSN010000063.1, read as the reverse complement.
TACGGGGCATCAAGCCGGTTGCACACGGCGAAGATCCTCCGGCTCTCGATGGATCTGCCGGTGGTGATCGAAATCGTTGATCGACCGGAAAAGATCGAGGCGTTTTTGCCGGTGCTGGACGGGCTGATCGAAGGCGGCTTGGTGACGCTGGAACCGGTGAAGGTGGTCCACTATCGGTCCAAGGCTCCGTAGGGGAGCCGTCCGTGCCAGTCCGTGTCAGTCCAATGGACAGAGTGGACGAGCTACGCCCTCCGCAGCACCTCGGCCTTTTGAGCCGGCTGCACGTCTTTCATTAAAATCTTCGAGTTCCGGTTGCTCGCCTCGTATTTCTCGCGGCGTTCGGGTGGTAACTCGGCGGCGGAGACTTCGTGGTAGCCCCCTTTCTGCTGGAAAAAGGCAAACGCCTGGGTGGAGAGGGCAAAAATTTGCTCCATCCCCTTTTCAGAGGCCAGCCGCTCCACAAATGCCAACAGCTTGCGGCCATACCCCTCGCCCCCGTGGCTTTTGCTCACGTAGAGGCACGCCAGTTCGCCTTTTTTCTGGTCCGGGTAAGCATGCAAGGCCACGCAGCCGACGAGGCTCCGGTCGATTTCGAGAACCCAATAGTCGTCGATTCTCGCGAGGATGTCCGCGCGCGTGCGTCGAATAAGTTCCTCGTTGTTCACGCTCTGGCGAATCAGGCCCATGACGCTCCGGACGTCTTTTTTGAACACCCGCCGGATCTGCTGATACTCGTTGGAGTAAATCATCGTGCCGATCCCCTCGTGGCTGAAGACCTCTGTCAGGAGCGCCTCGTTGATCAACCCGTTGAGCAAATGCACGCGGGGAATGCTGTTGCGGCACGCCCGCGCCCCGTAATCGAGTTTGGAGGCCAGGTTGGGATTGAGCTTGCGCCGCTTGAGCGTCTCTTCGGCTTCTCCGATGGAGAGATGCCGCACGACTTCCCCGTTCACGCAAAGGCCATCTTCGGCCATCAAGAAAATGATCTTCATCGCCCGCACCGCCTCGGCCACCTCGTAAGCAATGCTGTCGGAATTAACCCGGAAAGTTTTCCCTTCCCCGTCGAATCCAAGCGGCGGAACAATCGGGATGATCCCCTCGTTGAGGAAAAGTTGAAGGGAATGGGTGTCCACCCGCTCCACTTTCCCGGTGTGGAGAAAGTCCACGCCCCCCCGAATCCCGGAGGGATGGGCGATGATCGTGTTGGCGTAAGCGGCCCGGAGATCGACGCCCGTCAGCCCCTGCATGATCTCGTTGGTAATCTGGATGGCGGCCTCGATGCTCAACTTCAACGTCCGCTCGTCGGTGATGCCTGTTCCGTCGGAATTGGTGACCGCCACGTTGCGCTCGGTCGCAAGCCGTTCGATCTGGAGGGCCGCGCCGTGAACGAGGATCACCTTGATGTTCAAAGACCGGAGCACCGCCAGGTCGAGCAGGATGTTCCCGAAGTTCTCGGAAGCAATCACGTCGCCATCGATCGCCACCACGAAGATTTTTTCGCGGAACCGAGGGACATATTGCAGGATTCCCCGCAGATCAGAAACTTTAATGGAAGACACCTTGATGGAAGAGAAAACCCAAACTGGAGGAAACGCAAAGCGCAAATCGCTAAGAATTGCGGAATTGATAAAAATCTTCGTCCGGGCGGCCCTCATCGATCTGGCGCGAGCCGAATCCTCTGCATGCCTGAAAAACAGCTAAGGGGGATGCTGAAAACACGCCCATGATTTTGGAAGCTTGCGAAATGACTTGGAGTGTAGCACTGTGACCACAAAATGAGCATGGACACGAACCGAATCCTCATAGCCGAAGACCATTACGTGTCGAGGCACTTGCTCGAACGAAACCTCACTAACTGGGGTTTCAACGTAATCACCGCCGAAGACGGAGAAGCCGCCATCAACATCCTCGATTCGGACGACGCGCCGCCGATCGCCGTTTTGGACTGGATGATGCCGAAGATGGACGGGGTGGAGGTTTGCGAGCGGGTGCGCGCGCGCAAAGATCGCCCTTACGTTTACCTGCTGTTGCTCACGGCAAAGAGCCAGAAGGAAGAAGTCGCTGCCGGGCTCGAGGCCGGAGCGGACGATTACGTCATCAAACCTTTCGACCCGGATGAACTGCGGGCCCGTCTTAAAGTGGGCCAGCGGGTGGTCGATCTGGAGCGAACCCTCGCCCGCAAGGTGACCGACCTGGAACACGCCTTGGCCGATGTTCGCAACCTGAAATCGCTGCTCCCGATTTGCATGTATTGCAAGAGCATCCGGGACGACAAAGATTACTGGCATCGGATCGAGGAATACATTCATTCCGAAACGGGCACCGACTTCACGCACGGCATCTGCCCGAACTGCCTGAAGAAGCTTGAGGATCACATCGATCCGAGGCAGGAGTAGGAGATTGGGGATAAGGGACTAATGGGACGTATGGCGTCCCATTAGTCCCATTAGTCCCATCCCCGCCATTACGCCGCTGGACTCAAAATCGCTTCCAAGTCTTTTTCCGCCGTGCCGATCGGCATCAGGTTGAACTTCTCCGAGAGGACGCCCAGCACGTTGGGCGTGACAAACGCCGGCAGCGTTGGCCCGAGCCGGATGTTGCGGATGCCGAGGTGCAAGAGCGTGAGCAGGACGGCCACGGCTTTTTGCTCGTACCACGAGATGATCAGCGAAAGCGGCAGGTCGTTTACCCCGCAGTTGAAAGCCTGGGAAAGGGCGACCGCGATCCGGATGGCGGAGTAGGCGTCGTTGCACTGGCCGACGTCGAGCAGGCGAGGGATGCCCCCGATGGTTCCGAAATCGACTTTGTTGAACCGGAACTTCCCGCAGCCGAGAGTTAGAATAATGCTGTCCTGCGGCACCGACTCCGTAAACTCGGAGTAGTAATCGCGCCCCGACTTCGCCCCGTCGCAACCGCCCACGAGGAAGAAGTGCTTGATCGCCCCGCTCTTGACGGCTTCCACCACTTTGTCCGCGACGCCGAGGACGGCGTTGTGACCGAAGCCGGTGAGGATGGTCGTATCGGCCCCGTCCGCGGCGAATCCTGGTGCGGCCAGCGCCGCTTCGATGACCGGAGTGAAGTCGCCATCGGTGATGTGGGTGAGCCCGGTCCAGCCTACATGGCCGGCAGTGAAAATCCGGCCCTTGTAGCTGGCTTGCGGTTCCTGGATGCAGTTGGTGGTCATGAGGATCGCGCCGGGGAACCGTGCGAATTCCGTCTTTTGATCCTGCCATGCGCCGCCGTAATTGCCGACAAGATGCTTGTAAGCCTTGAGCTTCGGATAGCCGTGTGCAGGGAGCATTTCGCCATGGGTGTAAACATTGATCCCCTTGCCTTCGGTTTGCTTGAGCAAGGCTTCGAGATCGTGGAGGTCGTGACCGGAAACGAGGATGGCTTTGCCCGCCAGCGGCTCGATCCGCAGCGGCGTTGGCACCGGGTGTCCAAACGTGCTGGTATGCGCGGTATCGAGCAGTTCCATCACTTTGAGATTGATCTCTCCGCAACGCATGCAGAGCGCAAAAAGGTCGGCCACGGTCGGCACTTCCACCGCCAGATGGCTTAAGGCTTCGCTGAAAAACGCATACACCTCGTCCGATTCCTGCCCGAGGATCATGGCGTGATCGGCATACGCTGCTGAGCCTTTCAGCCCGTAAACGAGCAACTCCTGCAAGCCGCACAGATCGGGACCGAACTCTTCGCGCCGACTGAGCACAGAAATAAGTTCCCCCTGCTGCACCAGGCCGAGGAGGTCGTCGGCAGGCTCCCAAGTGGCGGGGCCCCGGAGCGATTCCACAGGTTTACCGCTTTTTGCCGCCGCGGATTCGTAGAGCGACTTGGCAGCGTCGCGCATTCCGCCCGCGCGCCGGATCACCCGCTCGATGGCCAGCGCGTCGAAGTTGACGTTCGTCACGGTGACAAAGAGCGCTTCGAGAATGAAGCGGTCGATCGCGAGATCCCTCACGCCCAGGCAGCCGGCACGGTGCGCGTATTGAGCGATGCCCTTCGCGGCGTGCAGGAGAAGGTCCTGGAGCACGGCGCTTTGTTCGTCTTTGCCGCATACGGCGAATTCGCTGCAGCCGGTTCCCCTTGAGGTCTGTTCACACTGAAAACAAAACATGATGGATTGGTTCTATTCGGGTTTGGTTTGGATTGCGGGCAGCAACGAACCGCCCGATGACAGGATGATCTCTATCAGTCGGCGCGCCGTCCTTTCTTGATCCAGATCAAGAAATCCTGAATTATTCCGACGTCCCCCCATGCAAGAAGCCATCGACAGCTTTATCCTCTACCTCGCCACCGAGCGGGGGCTCTCGGATAATTACCAGCTCTCCACGCGGCAGTCGCTCGACGGCTTCGCCGAGTGGCTTGTGCATGGCCCAAAAATCACAGCGCCGGGCGAGGTGACGTTTGCTCACATCACCGACTACCTGGCGTTTCGAAAAAAGGGCGGAGCGGCGGCGGCCTCGATCAAACTGATCGTCGTGGCGGTGAAGATCTTTTTCCGGTTCCTGCATATCCGCCACAAAGTGACGCGCGATGTGGCCGAGGTGCTTTCGCTGCCTCGCATCGAGCGCTACCTGCCGGAGACGCTGAACGAATTGCAGGTCGAAGGGCTGCTGGAGAGCGTCGACACGAATGAACCGCTGGGACTGCGCGATCGCGCAATCATTGAGCTTCTCTACGCAAGCGGCCTGCGCATTTCCGAGCTGACCAACGCCCGCCTGGAGCATCTGCATCTTGAGGAACGGGTCATTCGCGTGACGGGCAAGGGCAACAAAATGCGGTTGGTGCCGCTCGGCTCCAAAGCCCAGGCGGCCATCGAGGCTTATCTCGCAAAGGAGCGCCCGCTCCAGGTCAAACGCCGGACCGGCAGCGAACTTTTTCTTTCGATTCGCGGCAGCAAACTGACGACCACCCGCTGCTGGCAGATCGTCAAGGCGCGGGCCAAAGCGGCCGGCCTGGAGGAAAACGTCTATCCCCACTTGATGCGCCACTCCTTCGCCACGCATCTCCTAAGTAATGGCGCCGATCTGCGCATGATCCAGGAAATGCTCGGCCATGCCGATATCTCCACCACACAGATCTACACGCACGTGGACCAGAAGCGGCTGAAGAGCATCCATCATAAGTTCCACCCGCGCGGGTGAAGAATGGGACGGATATGTCAGTCCCATAGGTCCCATCCGTTCTATCCGTCCCATTCTTCCCAGCATCGCGCTTACCCTGCGGGTCCGGTTACGGCACGCTGGCGCGCGTGCTTGAACCAAGAGACGTTTCGTTGCTGGCTCCGGCCAAACCGCAGGAACTCGTTCTGCTGGGCGACAGCAGCGCCCGGATCGCGACTCCCAATTTTCGGAGAATCAACCGGGAAAAAGGGGGTAGTCGATGGGGGCAGGCGGCTTTTGACTTGGGTAGTGGTGTGCAGGGTGAAACCGGCGCTTTGGGATGGCGCTTCGAGGCACCCTAATACCGAATCAGTTCCGCCCCCGGCGGCGTGCCTTGCCGGATCATTCGTCGGGGAAACTATACACCTGAGCACCGCACGAATTTCCGGCTCCGTAGTAGAAGCGGCTTCCAGCCGCTTTCCCTAGGAACGAAGCGGCAGGGATGCCGCTTCTACTACCCGGCGAGACCCTCGCCGCAAACCAAGTTTCAAGTCAGGAAAAACCTGTCCCCGCGTCTCCGCGTCTCTCCTCCCCCCTACCCGCCCTTGGGATAGCTCCCCAAAATCTTCACCCGGGTGCAGCGCGCTTCGAGCTCCCGGAGCGCCTCGACGACCACCGGGTCTTCGGCATGCCCCTCGATATCGACGAAGAAATAATACTCCCAGGCTTTGCGCTTTGAGGGGCGGCTCTCGATCTTGCTCATGGTAATGCCGAGCCGGTTGAACGGCTCCAAGGCGGCAAAGAGCGCCCCGGCTTTGTCCCGGATGGCAAACATGATGGACGTCTTGTCGCTGCCGGTCGGAGGACATGCCTGCGGCCCGATCACCAGGAATCGCGTGGTGTTGTGAACGGAGTCCTGTATCGAGGCCTCCAGAATGTTCAAGTCGTAGAGTTCCGCCGCGAGTTTTCCCGCGATGGCCGCCGTGCCCGGCTCCTGGGCCGCGTGCTGGGCGGCGCGGGTGTTGCTGGACGCCTCCACGATTTCCGCCGTGGGGAAGTTCGAGCGAAGCCATTGGCGGCATTGCCCCAACGACTGCGGGTGGGAGTAGATTTTGCGAATCTCCTCGCGGGGACACTTGGCCAGGAGGTTTTGCTCGATCCGGAGCAGGATCTGCGCGCAGATTTTCAACTCGGAATCCATGAACTCGTCGAGCGTGTGATTGATGGCCCCCTCGGTGGAGTTCTCGATCGGGGCAACGCCGAAATCGACCCGTCCGCGCGCGACGGCATTGAAGACTTCCGTGATGTTCGACTGCGGAATGTATTCCACACTGCCGCCGAATTTATAGCGCGCAGCCTCGTGCGTGTAGGTTCCGGCCGGCCCGAGATAGGCAATCGCCAGCCCCTTTTCCAAAGCGTAGGACGCAGACATGATCTCCCGGTAAATGGCCCGGATGGCCGTGGCGGGCAGGCGGCCCTTGAGCTTGGCATTCCGCTCGACCAGCGAACGCAGCAGCGCTTCCTCGCGGTCCGGCGCAAAAATAGCGCCGCCGCTCTGGCGTTTGATCTCTCCGACCACGTGAACGAGATCGGCGCGCTGGTTGAGCAACTCAAGGAGTTGCGCATCGACGGCATCAATTTGGGAACGAACTTCGGACAGCGGCATAACGTGGAGGGTTAGAGGAAAGGATCGGTTGTCGGCTCTTCGGTCGAAGCCTCGGATGGGCTGCTCGGCGCCTCAGGGGCCGGGGCAGCGACTTCGGTTTCCGACAAAAGCCCAGGCCTCTCGCCTACTTCCTGCGGCGACATCGGAAGCTCTGGATTGGTGTGCGGATCGAGAACCGGAGCGGTTTCGGCAGTTTCCGAATCGACGGGAGCTTTCTTTGGAGCTTTCGCTGCTTTCTCGGCCGGAGGCGGTGCAGTCGGAAGATTCACGCGGCGCAACTCGTCGCTGTTGGGCAGTTCGTTGAGCGCGCGCAGCCCGAAATGCTCCATGAACACCTGCGTGGTTTCATAGAGCAGCGGGCGGCCGGGAACGTCGGCCCGCCCGGCGATCCGCACCAGGCTGCGGTCGAGCAAACTTTGCATGACCCCATCGACCGCCACCCCACGCACCGCTTCGATGTCGGCCCGGGTGATCGGCTGGCGATAGGCGACGATGGCCAGGGTCTCCAGCGCGGGGCCGCTCAGGCGCGTCGGCTTGCTCTCGGGATAGAGTTGGCGAACCCAGAGCGCGTAGTCGGGCTTGGTCACGACGGCCCAGCCGCTGACCTGCTCGACGAGCTGGAACGCGCGGTTGGCCTGGATGTAATCGATCTTGAGCTCCTCAAGAATCGCGGCGACCTCCGGTTCCTTGGTCTTCGCCAGGGCGCGCGCCGCTTCCTCGTCGGAGTCATCGACGGCGGCTCGCAGCGCGACCACGATTTCCTTGGGCAGGAGCGGCTTCTGTGAGGCAAATACGAGGGCCTCGATGACTTCCTTGAGAAGCATACGCGTCAGTTGGCTCGGGTAAGTTCGATTTCCGCGAACGGTTCCGACTGGCTGATCCGGATCTGTTTGAGCCGGATGAGTTCGAGCAGGGCCAGAAAGGTCACGACAATTTCGGTGCGGGACGCCGCCGTCGCAAACAGCTCGGAGAACCTCAAGGCAATCCCGGTGACGGTCATCTTCAGCACGAAATCGATTTTGTCGGAAACGGTGAAGTTTTCCTCAAAAATCTCCCGCAGATCCTCGGTCTTGTTGACCCGCTTGAGGATTTTTTGGAAGGCATTGATGAGATCGAAAATGCTGACCTCGGCGATCGGACGCTCCCCCTGGAACTCCGGCGTCTCGGGCACGCGGCTGAAAATGGAATCCTGCAATGCCTCGCGCTCGCCCAGATGCGCGGCGGCATCCTTGAACTTCTTGTATTCCAGGAGCTGGCGGACGAGTTCCCAGCGCGGATCTTCCTCCTCGGCGCCCTCTTCCGGCGGTTGCTGATGGACGGGGAGCAGGCTGCGGCTCTTGATGTAGATCAGGTTGGCCGCCATCACGACGAACTCACCCGCGACATCGAGATCGAGGACCTTGAACGCGTCCAGGTATTCCAGGTACTGCTTGGTGATGTGCTCGATCGGGATGTCATAGATGTCGATCTCGTCCCGCTTGATCAAATAGAGCAGCAGGTCGAGCGGACCCTCGAAAACCTCGAGTTTTACTTTGTAGTCTTTGTCCATCGGCAAACCGGCACCCTAGCGGTGTCGGCGGAAAATGAAAAGGGGGAAGCGCGGGGACGCTTAGGAAGACGCGGAGAAAGGCTCACGCGAAGTCACGAAGGCCGCGAAGGAGGAGGAAAGCAGTAACTGGAGTCGAGCCGAAAACGCGGACAGAAAAAGGTTAGTTATTGTTGAACTGTTTCTCGAACGCCACAGGTGATAGGAATCCAAGAGCGGCTATGGATCTTTAACCCGGCACTCTTTCGTCGGCGTCGGGGTGGGACACGGCTTCTTCCGCACATAACCCGGCGCCCGGGTCCGCTCGGCCACCGCCGTGGGCTTCGGTTTGTCCTCGGGATATTTCTTGGTCGTCGGCCAGATGAGCCGCCAGGGCTGGTGTTTAATCGTGTCGGTGAACTGGGCCGCGTTGTGGGCGGTCGTTTTCAACTCGGGGCGAATCCCGCGAACGGTGCTGTTGAGCGACTCGCCGGCCCGGCGGAAATTTCGGAGCGAGCGCTCGATATCCTTGTTGTGAGCGAGCTTGCCGGTGAACTCCTGCGCGTTGTGCAACGAAGCATTGAGCGGGCTGTTTTCGGCCGTCATATCTTGAAGGTTCCCGAGCGCCTCTTGAATGGGGCCATCGGTCCCGGAGAGTTCCGCGAAATTGGCCAGGGTCTGCTGAAGACCGCCGTCGCTCCCGGAAAGCACGATCAGATTTGCGCTAAACTCTTTGAAGTTGGCGAGCGAGGCCGTCAGATCCGAGTTCGTCGAAGTCAGCGCAGTCAGTTGCGCCGCGGTGCGTTGGAGTTCCTTCATGGTTTCCGTGGTGCTCTTGACCACCGGATCGATTTTCTCGAGCACTTTGGGCACCGCATCGTTGAGGCCGGGTTGGCGTTCCCCGATGAATTTCGTATCGGCCGTTGCCAAACCCGACGCCTCGCTGCCGCCCGAGAAATCGATGACCTGTTCGCCCAAGAGCCCGTATTGCAGCATCACCACCCGCACCTCGCGATAGATCCGCGCATCGCTGTCCACCGCCACTTCCACGATCACCTCCAGGTTTGGCCGGGGCCGGGTATCGAGAGGAACCGGGGAAATGAGCTTCGCGACCTGTCCCACGCGCCGCCCGCCCAGCATCACCGGAGCGCCCCCCTGGATCCCGCCCGCGTTGTCGAAATAAACTTGGTAGTGATGCTGGGAACGGAGCATTCCGGGCGCCTGCAAATAGACCAACACCGCGACCAGCGCCGTCATCGTGACGATCACGAGTAACCCGGTGCGGATTTCGTTGCGGACGACTTTCATACGCCCTACCGGATCGGCCCCTCCGTGCGGCCTTCGATGAATTGTTCCACCACGGGATTTCCTTTCCTGCGGAACCGCTCCGGCCGGTCCTCCTCGATGATCCGTCCCTTGAAAAGCATCGCCATCCGCGTCGCCACCCGAAAGGCGCTGGTGAGTTCATGGGTGACGATGACGCTGGTGGCGTGCGCCTGTTCGCTCAAGCTGATAATCAGCTCGTCGATCACGGCGGCCAGGACGGGATCGAGCCCCGTGGTCGGTTCGTCAAAGAGGAGCAGTTCCGGATCGAGTACCAGCGCCCTGGCGATGGCCACCCGCTTGCGCATTCCGCCGGAGAGTTCTGAGGGCATTAGAGTCCCCGTCTCCTCCATCCCGACCAAAGCGAGCTTATCTTCCACGATCCGATGAATCTCCGCGCGCCGCTTCTTCGTCAATTCCTCCAACGGCAAAGCCAGATTGTCGCGTACATTTAAGGAGGAAATGAGAGCAGCGGATTGATAGACCATCCCAATCCTGCTTCGGATGGAGTTTATTTCTGCGCGGGACCCCCGAAAGATGTCCCGCCCGTGGAACAACACCTGGCCCGCATCCGGTTGGAGCACCGCCAAAATAATCCGGAGCAGGGTGCTTTTGCCCGCGCCGCTCTGGCCGAGAATGACCAGGCGTTCCTCACGGCCAATCTGCAGGTCGAGATTGTGCAAGATCACATGGGACTCGAAACTCAGATCGACCCCCTTCATCTCGATGATAGGGGGCTGCGCCTGCTCATCGCGCTTGCTGGGGACCGCTGAACTCTCACGTTTCATAGAGCAGCACCAGGACAATGTTGAAGAGCGTGTCCGCCCCGATCACCGTGGTAATGGCCGTCACCACGCTGGAAGTGGTTGCCTCACCGACTCCGGCGGAGCCGCCGGTAACAGACAGTCCCTTGTAGCAGGAGATCAACCCAATGATCGCGCCGAAGAGGAGGCTTTTCAGGACCCCCGAAACAATGTCGCGAACGATGAGATTTTGCAGCACCAGTTCACCGAAGTAGCGAAAGGAAATGCCAAACTTCACCTCGCAGACCACGGCGCCCCCGAACATCGCCGCAAGATTCGCAACGACACTCAAGGACGGCATCAAGAGAAAGGCGGCCAGGACCCGCGGCGCAACCAGGAACCGCAAGGGCCCGATCCCCATCGCCTCGATTGCCTCGATTTCCTCGGAGGCCGTCATGGTGCCGAGTTCCGCGGTGAACGCCGCACCGACCCTCGCCGCCACCATGATCCCGGTCATCAGCGGACCGAGTTCGCGGGTAAAACCGATGCCGACGAGGCCCGGCACCAGGTTTTGCGTTCCAAATTTCTGGAGCTGGTAGCCGGTCAGCAAGGCCATGGTCAGCCCCATGAAAAACGAAATCATCGCCACCAACGGCACGGACCCCACTCCCACCCGGTCGGTTTCATAAAACAGAATGCCTGCTCGAAACGGGGCGCGACCCCGCATCATGTGCTCCAGAGTTTCCCGGATCGTTTCAACCGCCAGCCACGCCAAGCTCCCCAAATGCTGAAGCGGGACCAGGATGGGGCGAAAGATGGCGCTCATCGAACGGGTATCGCAGTTGGAACGATGGCTTGGACGCCAACGAGCCGGGCCGCGAAATCCACGCTCGGGAAGGGGGCGGAGCGGGGAAAAATCTGCCCGGATTCCCGTCAATGTGGGCCCGGAGGGATTTGAACCCCCAACCAAGCGATTATGAGTCGCCTGCTCTAACCATTGAGCTACAGGCCCCGTTAGGAACCCCCATCTTCGACTGCCAGACTAGACTTCTCAAGCCGAAAGGCGGAGCGGTGGTGCGTTTGTGGTCCTTGGGCGTCGCCCGAATACCTGTTTTAGCCTAGAAAAAGCAATTGGATTTCGCGCCAAGGACGCAAAGGTCGCCAAGACAGAG
>JBAXSN010000062.1:0-18872 GCA_037130675.1 Verrucomicrobiota bacterium | reverse complement strand
CCCGATGTTTGGGCCGTTCTCGGGAATTCTGAACGAGCTGTTGCCGGGCACCGGATTTAACGTCGCCCACAAGGGGACCTGCGATTTTGCCATGCGCGACGGCATCATTCAAACCGACAACCTGGTGGTCGAAGGCAGAGGATTCTCCATGCTCGGAGCCGGCAAGCTGTTCATCCTTGAGGACCAGATCGATTTCGCCGTCCGGCTTAACGCCCAGGGGACGGCCGGGGTGCTTCTGAATCCCGTAAGTCATCTGCTCGAATACACCGCCGTCAATCCGCTCTCGAAACCGACCTGGCGGCTCAAGCGGATCCCCAAAGCGTTTTTTCCGGATCATGAACAACGAGCCGCGCCAAGCGAGCGGTGAGGCGTTGGCGTTTTTAGACAGGATTTACATGATTGGCATGATTTACAGGATTAACCTAAATCCGACAGAAGAGCCTCGCGCCAAGGACGCAAAGTCCGCCAAGGGAGGAAGTTGGGAAAAAGGGGCAAAGCTCACCCTGAAGGTGACGTCCTTCGCACCCGCCTCAGCTCATAAAGCTCTGTCTTGGCGTCCTTTGCGAGCTTGGCGCGAAATCCAATTGCGTTTTCTAGGTTAAGATTACCGGAGGCTAACCGACTCCGCAGGCTTTAGGCAAAATCCTGAGAATCCTGAAAATCATGTTAATCCTGTCAAAAAACAAAACAATGCGATGCGCTGACGAGATCAAGACCGGGAGGGCCAAACCGTGATTAAAGATTCCGCGCGTGCATCCGAGCCGCCCGCCCACAGCCCGGAGTTGCTCATCGGAGCCCACACGTCCATAGCCGGAGGCCCGTCGAAGGCCATTGATCGCGCCCTGTCGGTCGGCTGCACGGCCATGCAGATTTTCGTGAAGAACAATATGCAGTGGTTCGCCCCGCCGTTTGCGGACACTGAACTGCGGGCGTTCCTTGAGCATCCGCGCCGGGGCGAACTGCGGTCGGTTTTTGGCCACAGCGGATACATGATCAATCTCGGAGCGGTGAATCCCGAGTTTCTCGAAAAATCATTGCGCGCGCTTACGGAGGAACTCACCCGCGCCGATCAGCTCGGGCTGCCTTTCCTGGTGCTCCACCCTGGGGCACACATGGGCGCAGGCGAAGAAGCGGGACTGGCCCAGATCACCGCCAGCCTGGACGCTGCGTTCAAGGCTTTGCCCAAGGTGAAGACGCGCGTTGCCTTGGAGACGACCGCGGGGCAGGGCTCGTCTCTCGGCCATAAGTTTGAGCAGCTCGCCTGGATTTTCGAGCACTCGGCCACCCCTGAGCGGCTTTGCGTCTGCGTCGATACCGCGCATCTGTTTGCGGCGGGGTATGATCTCTCCACCGAAACCGGGGCGCGCGAGACCTTCGAGCAGTTCGATCGTGTGATCGGCCTTCACCGGCTCGTGGCGGTGCATTGCAACGATTCGAAGAGCGCGTTGAACTCGCGCGTGGACCGTCACGAACACCTCGGCAAAGGGAAGATCGGGCTGGCGCCGTTCCGGTTCCTTATGACCGATCTGCGCTTTGCGGCCATCCCGAAAGTCCTGGAAACCCCGAAGGGAAAAGAGATGGCCGAGGATGTGATGAACCTTGGGATTCTGCGGGACTTGGCGACGCCGCTATTTGCGGAGTCGGAAACGTGAAATAATTCTCAGAGGCCTTCAGCAGCTCACGGTCTGGAGTTTGGAAACGAGGGTCGAATAATTACAATTTCTTAATCTTCCTTGTTCTAATACCCTCGAAAACGCTTTTTTCTAACATACGCACATTTGCTAGCCAAAATTCTCTTGCGAATTTGCAGGAGAGTTCTAAAAATCACGAGTGCTGGTAAATTTCAGCAATCCAAATAATAAACGCACTAAATATATGATCCAGAAATTCAATAAACGTGGGGGCTTCACCCTCGTTGAAATCATGATTGTTGTGGCGATTATCGCGCTTTTGGCGGCGATCGCAGTTCCGAGCGCCCTGCGCGCCCGTAAACGTTCCCAGGCGACACGCACCTTGGAGGAACTGCATCTGATCGATGCGGCAATCGATCAGTACGCACTTGAGAACAACAAGAAAAAAGGCGATACGCTTACTTGGGCGGCAATTCAGCCTTACTTGAAGAGTGGCTCCTTGCTCTACAATTCCGGTGGAAATGATATGTTCGGCAATGCGTTCACCGGCGGGTTTGCGGTAGATACCGTTCCAGGTATTTCCGCTGAGACGTTCGGAATTCTTTCCGATGTTGCCGACAAATCCTTCTGGTCGCCCTATCCGACCCAATAAGGTCTGAAGAGACTCAGTCTGAAAGATCAGCCGCCCAAAAAGGCGGCTGGTTTTTTTTACCCCGAAAGGCTTTGACGTCCTTCGGTTTGGTGATCGAGGAAAACCATCAAAACAGCTTTGATAATATACGCAATTTTACTGCGAAAATTTTTCTTGCAGATTTCGGAAGAACTTAGAAATATGACACCGCTGATTATCAGCAAAATAAAAACAACTGCACTAAATATATGATTCAGAAATTCAATAAACGCGGGGGCTTCACCCTCGTTGAAATCATGATTGTTGTGGCGATTATCGCGCTTTTGGCGGCGATCGCAGTTCCGAGCGCCCTGCGCGCCCGTAAACGTTCCCAGGCAACACGCACCTTGGAGGAACTGCACCTGATCGATGCGGCAATCGATCAATACGCACTCGAGAACAACAAGAAAGCCGGCGATGCGGTTGCTTGGGCCGCCATACAGTCCTACTTGAAGCAAGGCTCCTTGCTCTATAATTCCGGTGGAAAAGATATGTTCGGCAATGCGTTCACCGGCGGATTCAAAGTGGATACGGTCCCCGGCATTTCCGCCACGACGTTTGGAGTTCTTTCCGACGTTGCTGACACAGCCTTCTGGTCTCCGTTCCCGACCAACTAAGGCCGCAAGCGCATAGTTTGACTTAACCTTACCCAGCCGCCCATTTCGGGCGGCTGGGTTTTTTTGCCCTGGGACGTGGCGTAAGGAGAGTTGGCCATCCTGGTCGCAGGTCGCGAATAGGCCTTTCCCGATGGAACGCCAACGATTAAGCTCCCGCCCCGTGGACGCTTCCCTCTTCGATTCCGCATTTCTCTCCAAGCTGGAACAGCTTTACCTGCTTTCGCGAAAGGTGTTCCGGGGAGAGCAGCATGCGGAACGCCGGTCCCGACAAACGGGCTCGAGCATGGAGTTTGCCGATTACCGGAACTACACCTCCGGCGACGACCTCCGAACGGTGGACTGGAATGTGTTCGGTCGGTTGAACCGGCTGTTCGTAAAGCTCTTCGAGGCGGAACAGGATCTGCATGTGAGCATTCTGCTGGATTGCAGCGCCTCGATGCGGTGGACTTCGGACCGGGCGCCGGAGGGGGCGCTGTCAAAGTTCGATCATGCGCGGCGGCTCGCGGCGGCATTGGCTTATGTCGCGCTGGCAAATCAGGATCGCGTGAACCTCTTTCCCTTCGGGACAGGGCTCGGAGCCGATCTCGGGTTTGTCCGGGGCAAACAGCAGTTCCACGCGGTGCTCGACTTTTTGAAGCGGGTCCCGCTATCGGGCGGGCCGACGCTTATGCTGCCGTGCTTTCGGTCGTTTTCCCGCAAATTGAAACGCCGCGGGCTGGCATTGGTGCTGACCGATTTGTTCGATCCGGAAGCCGCGGACGCGCTGACGTTTTTGCGCCAGCAGCAGTTTGAGGTGGTGGCGTTACAGGTGCTCGATCCGGCGGATTTGGACCCGGCGCTCGCGGGAGCGGTCGGGGAGGATTTGCGGTTGGTGGAAGCCGAGTCCGGCGTGGAATTCGACGTTCTGGCGGACGGGCGTCTGCTGGAGGGCTACCGGACGGCAATGGCGGAATTTGTCGGCGACGTGGAAGCGAACTGCCGGAAACGCGGGATCGGCTTCATCCAGACGACGACGGAAGTGCCGTTTGAGGAGCTGGTGATGCGCGTGATGAGAGAACGGCGGATCGTGAAATAGATGCAAGCGTTCTCATCATACGGTGGTGATGATCTTGTGTTCGGGCGCACTCCCAAAGCGGCGCAGAAGCGCACGCACCACAAGACGCTGGCGCGCCTTATGGAACTCCATAGCGCGCGCCAGCGTCTTGTAGTGCTGTGGTGCTCCACAGCTTTGGGAGTGCGCGCCGGATCACCCCAGCGCGACAACGCAATATCAAAACTGTTTAGCTCCCGATGACCTTCCTCAATCCCATCGGGCTTATCTTCTTTGTGCTCGCCCCGATACTGGTGCTGCTCTATTTGCGCCGGGTGCGGCGGCGGGCGGTCGCGGTTTCGAGCCTCATGTTTTGGCAGCGGGCCATGGGCACACAGCGGCACCGGGCCTGGTTCGGGAAACTGCGCCGATGGTTCTCCTTGCTGTTTCAATTATTGATTTTGCTGGTGCTGGTGCTCGCCTTATCGCGCCCCGCGCCAAAGCCCGGTTTGGCAAAGCTGGCCGAGGCCAGTTCGACGGTTCTGGTCATCGATGCCCGGGCCCGGATGCAGGCAACTGAACCCGATGGGCAAACCCGATTTGCCAAAGCCATCGCGGCAGCGCGGCAGGCGTTGGCAGGAATCCGGGAGGGGTCAAGCACGGCGGTGCTGCTGGCCGGGCCAATGCCGCAGGTCATTTCACCTTTTGTTGAGGACCCGATCCCGCTTTACGAGAAGCTCGGACAGCTTTTGCCGACCGATGCCGCGGGCGATCTCCGGCCGACTCTGGAGCTTGCACAGGAACTTATTGCCACCCGGCCAGGAAGCCGGCGAATCGTGGTCTTTACCGATTCCGCAGCGCCACCGAGTGAGCGCCAGGCCGGTGCGCCAGCGCCTCTCGTTGTCCCCCAAATCATTGCCGTCGGTTCCCGGCTGGATAACGTCGCCATCACGCGGTTTGCGGCGCGTCCACAACTCGGCAGTCCCCAGACGGCGGATTTGCTGCTGGAGCTTGCCAATTTCGGACGCAAGCCGGTGCGGGGCAATGTCGAAATCGCATGCGAGGGGGCTCTGCTGGATGTGAAGGCATTTGATCTGTCGCCGGGAGCGAAAAAGACGCAGGTTTTCCCGGTTGTGCCAACGGTCGTGGGCGGTGCCGGAAGGCTCACGGCCCGGCTGGATACGCACGATGCGCTGGCGCTCGACAATACGGCCTATGCGCTGCTGCCTTCGAGCGACCGTTGCCGGGTGTTGCTGGTGACCGGGGGCAATTTCTTTTTGGAAAAGCTGCTCGCGGCCGACAACACGGTTCAATTCGAGCTGCTCAACCCCGACGCGTTCGTCCCCGCCATGGCCGGCGGGTTTGACGCGGTGATCTTCGATGGCTGCGGTCCGGCAACCCTCAGCGAGGTTCCCGGCAACACGCTTTTTCTTAAATCAGGCCCGCTGGTGGTGAGCGGGACGCTCGATCAGCCGCTGGTTACTGAAGCCAACCCGGAAAGCCCGCTGTTGCGGATGGTGCAGTGGCGGGACGTCAACTTTCTACACGCAGCGCAGCTTGTGCCGCCGGTCGGCTCCGTAGGCGGGCCGGATGGGTGGAGTTTCACTCGCCCGCTTTGTTCGTTTGACCACCCGTTGATCGTCACAGGAGCGCGCCGCAAGCCAGTCGGCGGCGAACAGCGCCTCGCGGCGTTCGCCTTTGACCTCGCCGAAACGGATCTCCCGCTCCGGCTCGCCTTTCCGCTGCTGATTTCAAATACAATTCATTGGCTGGCCGGCGCGGAAGCGGAGCTTGCACAAGCGGGGGAATGCGGACACGCGGTGGCGCTCGGGCCGGAAGAATCGGCGCGGTTTGAGCCAGCGCCGGGTGCTACGTGCGGACCACGGGCAGGCGACTTCAAAGGCTCTCTTCTACCGCAGCATACCGGGTTTTACCGGATCGATACGCCGACGGGCACGCGCCGGCTTGCGGTGAATCTATTCGAGGGCTCCGAGTCGGACTTGTCGGCCGTGAGCGGAGCCGCCGGCAAGCCGCCGGGCTGGGCCGACCGCCTCGTAAACTCTGCGGCGCGTCCGCTTTGGCAATGGCTCACGCTGGCGGCCTTGGGCCTGCTGACAGTCGAGTGGTGGCTATTTCACCGAAGGAAACTCGAATGAACAAAGGAGAAGTCAGGAACCGCAAATGACGCAGATGAACACAGATTCAGGAAATACAATATTGGTGCAGCGGATTGCCTTTATCTGCGCCGATCTGCGGTTATCTGCGGTTCAAATTCCCAGCTCACCCAATGATCCCTGAACTCATAACCCGCCCCCACTTTCTGTGGCTTCTCTGCCTGGTGCCATTGCTCGGGCTGGCTCTGCGGCAGTCGCTGGCGGGGATGCCCCCCGCGCGCCGGCGGGTCTGCCTGGGAGTCCGGGCGGGCATTCTGGCGCTGCTTGTTCTCGCTTTGGCGGGTCTCCGGGTTCCGTGGCGGTCGCACGAGGTGGCGGCGGTGTTTGCCTTCGATCGTTCCGCCAGCATCACTCCGGAAGCGGAGCGTGCCGGGCGGGAGTTTGTGGCGAACGCGATCCGCTCCCGTGGAATGGGCGATGACGCGGTGGTGCTCGGATTTGCCAGGGATGTGATGACGATTCCCGCCGCCACGAGCAGAGCCTGGCCTGCGCAACCGGACCGCGACGGCACAGATATTTCCAAGGCGCTGGCGTTTTCCGCCGCCGTTTTTCCCGAGGGAAAAGTCAGGCGGCTGGTGTTGCTTTCGGATGGCAACGACACTGCAGGCCACGCGCAGGAAGCCGCCCGGGCGCTGAGCGCGTCGGGGGTGGAACTCGTGACGGTTCCCCTGCGCAATCCCCTCACTCCGGAGGTGTTGGTGGAACGGCTGGAAATCCCGCCCGCGCTCAAGGAAAACGAGCCGTTCGATGCCACGGCGGTCGTCCGGAGCAACGTTGAAACCGGATGCACGGTGCGATTGTTCGCGGATGGATTTGAAGTCGGCGAACCGCAGCGCATCCAGCTCAAATCGGGGGTCAAGGCAGTGCCCTTCCGAAACCTGCGTTCGGAAAAGGGCGAATCGGTTTACCGGGTCGAGATCAGTCCGGAACAGGACACCGTCTTGGAAAACAACCGGGCAACGGCCATGGTTTCCCGGCGGGGGATGCCCAAGGTGCTGGTCGCCGACCCTGCCCCGGAGAAGCTCCAACCGCTGATCGGCAAACTCAGGGAAGCTCATATCGACGCAACGGCGGTTTCCGCTGCGGGGCTGCCCAAGACGCTGGACGCCTTGCAGGGATGCGATGCGCTGCTGCTAAGCGACCTCCCTTCCTCCGCGTTGAGCCCGGAACAGATGCAGCTTTATTCGCAGTGGGTGCGAGACTTTGGCGGCGGATTCGCGATGATCGGCGGAGAAAACAGCTTCGGGGTGGGCGGCTATTACCGGACCCCGATCGAAACCATGCTCCCCGTCTCCACCGAGCACGACGATCGCACCGAAGCCCCGACGGTTGCCGTCATGATTGTGCTCGATTGTTCCGGCTCGATGAACGCGCAGGAAGCCGGGCAATCGAAAATTTCGCTCGCCAGCCAGGGAGCGGCTTTGGCGCTCGATGTGTTGCAGCCCAAAGATCTCCTGGGGGTCATGGCCGTGGACACGCGCATTCACCAGATTGTTCCCCTCGCCCGACACGAGAACAAGGCCGAGGTGTCCGGCCAGATCCTGCGAATCACGGCAGGCGGAGGCGGCATTTACGTCTATAGCTCGCTGCTGGATGCTTACTCCCAGCTCCGCGACGCCAACGCCAAGATCAAGCACGTCATCCTCTTCTCCGACGCAGCCGACGCGGAAGAGCAAGCGGCGGGCGAACGTCCCGACGGCTCGCATGTTCCCGGCAACGCGGTGGACCTGGTTTCTCAAATGGCGGGCGCGCGGATCAGTACCTCCATCGTCGCGCTCGGGAACGACTCGGATAAGGACGTGCTATTTCTCAAGCAACTCGCCACCAGCGGAGGCGGGCGCTTTTACCTGACCGGCGACGCGCTGACGCTGCCCCAAATTTTCACGACCGAAACCATGCGGGTGGCGCAGAGCAGCCTGATGGAAGAGCCCGTGCTTGCCCTGCCGGTGAAAGAAAAAGCGCCGGCGCTCGACGGGATCGATTTTGAGAAGTCGCCGCCGCTGGGCGGGTATAACGTGACCAAGCTCAAGAAGACCGCCGACCTCTTGCTGGCCACTGAAAAAGGCGATCCGATTTTGGCCACCTGGCGGTATGGACTGGGACAGGCGGGCGCGTTCACCAGCGACGCCAAGAGCCGTTGGGCCGGCGAATGGTTGACCTGGCCGGGATACGGAAAATTCTGGACGCAATTTGTCCGCAGCTTGTTGCGGAAAAACAGCGGCACCGGCCTGCAAGTTCAAAGCAGTTTGGAAAACGGAGAGTTGCGCCTGGAAATCGATGCGGAAAGCCCGGACGGCACTTTTCGCAATCAACTGCCGATCCAGGTTCATGCGGTCGAACCGGGTGGAGCGACCCACGACACCCCGGCGCGCCAGGTTGCCCCCGGCCGGTACAGTGCCGGGGTAGCGATTTCCGGGACGGGAACGACCTGGGTATCGGTGCGAACGGGCGAGTTGTCGGACGGAGGAACGGTGTTCGCCTGCACGCAGCCGTACCCCGCGGAGTTCGTGCACAACGCGACCGACGAGCCGGCCTTGCGGCAGTTGGCGCAAATCGCTGGCGGAAGTTTCGCGCCCGAACCGGAAGCGGTTTTTGCGCAGCCCGCTTTGGGAACCCGGAGGTTTTCCGATTTGAGCAGCCTGTTCCTGAGCCTCGCTTTGTTGCTGCTGCCGGTGGACGTCTGGTTGCGGCGTTCGCCTTCCCAATCTTCCTTGGGGCGTTGCCCAAGGCTGGTATAAGGTGCGGACCGCTGCTCCTCAGCAAAAGCGCTGCCGGACACTATTGGCGGGCCTCGCTGCCGCAGTAGAAAACGACATCTGCCGCTTCGATCCGTCCCGGGCTTGCAACCAAACCACAACTGTGAGATTCATAGCGGCAATGCGCCCCCTGCTCACAGCCTTTCTCCTGCTCGGATATTGGGGAGCAATCTGCCTGTTTCCGATGCCCGCCGAAGCCCAGACGCAGGATCGCGGGCTCATGGAGCGGATAGACAAGCCCGATCTGCATCGCTCGTTCATCGCTCAGAAGGGAGCCAAGTTCGGCACAAGTGCGTACCAGAAAACGGGGGAGGCTTACGTCAAAGAATTCTATTATCCAAAGAAGTTCAGCTCCAAAGAATTTCTGACGGGTTCTTATGCCACCAAACCGTGCTGGATGGGCGATTTCCTCTATTCCACTCGCGCAGCCAAGACGCCGAGTTGGTGGGACGCGGGCAAGCACTTCGGCACCAAAACCATGGCGACCAATGCGGTTTATGATGCCGCCAAGGGGTACGGCGCGGACAAAGCGGTTCCCGCCAAAACCGCCTCCATCCGCGGCAGGTCGCAGGACAAAATCGACCTCCAGGGGGCCGCTGCCATGGCCGGCCCAATGGGCTACGAAGGCACCCTCGCCCCGTTGAAGTCGATCGACGACGTTCGCATGCTGCTGAATAAAAATAAGTAAGCCGCTTGCCGAGTTGCGGCTGGTGTCATATTAGAGAAGTTGATTCACGCCCTCATTCTGTGAGAAGGTGATTTCAATTATCCGCCCATGACTCCCGAAAAACAGCTCGAAATTCTCAAACGCGGCGCCGCGCAGATCACCTCGGAAACCGAACTTTTGGAAAAGCTCCGGCTCGGGCGCCCCCTCAACGTCAAGCTCGGCGTCGATCCGACCGCCCCGGATATCCACCTCGGCTTCACGGTGGCCCTTCAGAAGCTGCGTCAGTTTCAGGATCTCGGCCATACCGCCATTTTGATCATTGGCGATTTCACGGCGATGATCGGCGATCCCAGCGGGCGTTCCAAGACCCGCCCGCAACTGACGCACGATCAGGTGATGGAAAACGCCAAGAGCTTCCGCACCCAGGCCTTTAAAATTCTCGACCCGCAGCGGACCCGGACGGTGTTCAATGGCGAGTGGTTCGAGATGATGACCTTTGAGGAAGTCATCAAGCTCAACAGCCGCGTGACCCTCCAGCAGATGCTCCAGCGCGAAGATTTCAGCAAACGCCTGGCCCGAGGCGAGTCCATTCGCCTTCATGAAATTCAGTATCCAATCATTCAAGGTTGGGATTCGGTGAAAGTGCAGGCCGACGTGGAGATCGGCGGCACCGACCAGCTTTTCAATATTCTTGTCGGGCGCGATCTTCAGAAAGAAGAGGGGATGGCGCAACAGGTCGTCTTTTTAATGCCGCTGCTTGAAGGCCTCGACGGCGTGAACAAGATGAGCAAGAGCCTCGGGAATTATGTGGGGGTAAGCGAGGAGCCCCAAACGATGTTCGGCAAGCTCATGAGCATTTCCGATACGCTGATGGCGCGCTATTACCTGCTCCTGCTTGGCGAAGAAATGCCGCAAATCCACCCGATGGAAGCCAAGAAGCAACTCGGCTTCCGCATCGTCGAACGCTACCATTCGCGCGAAGCCGCTCAAGCCGCCTTGGATGACTTCAACCTGCGCTTCTCAAAGAAAGATTTGCAGAATGCGGATCTGCCCGGAATTTCGCTCGCGGACGTCGGTCCCGACATCGTCTCGGTCGTGGTCGCGGCGTATGCCCAGGGATTCCAGATGACCAAGTCCCGCGGCGACGCCCGGCGCTTGGTCGAGCAGGGCAGCGTGCAATGGGCCGGAGAGAAGCTCACCGACGCCAAAGCCACCCCCGCCTTCGAAGCCGGCGGCGTCCTCAAGCTCGACAAGACCCGCGCGGTGAGAATCCTGTAGCCGCCCGGCTTAGTCGCGGCAACTTTCCTGTCCTACACCCAGCCAAAACTCAGCTTCGCTTCACCCAGATCCGGAGCTGGTCGGCCTCTTTTTGCATTGCGTCAAGGCGCTCCAAGGTCCGCTGCTGTTTCACCAGGAGCGCGGCGTTGGCGGCTTTGGCGGCGGTTAACGCTTCGAGGGGCGATTTAGGCGCGATCTGCACCGGTTGTGCGGCCTGTCCGGGCCATTCCGAGTGGAGCCGCCCGGGGAGGAGCAGCAGGCCAGCAGCAAGCGTCAGAAAGCTGAATGCAGAGGAGAATCGGTTCATTTGGCTCCTTTCCCTCCGCTGCGTGCTGCGAGGAGGCGGGCTTGACGAATGGATTCGGCAAGGGCGTCGAGTTTCGCATCGATCTGCACTTGATTCGCGGCGATCTGGGCCGTTTGCGCGTTGATTTCGGTGATAAGGGCCGCCATCTGCGGCGAAAGCTCGTCTTCGACCACTCGGCGCGGAGCGGGGCGAGGCGAAATCTGAGCCGGGGCGAGGCTCGGAGCAGCGGGTTGCGCGGGAGCGGCTTGAGGCAGGGCAGGCTGATCCTGTCCTGAGGTGGAATTCGGAGCGGCCAGAGTGAACAGGGCCACTCCGCCGATGGCTGTCAGCGCGAAAAGCGAGTGGATTTTCATCGCCCCCAGTTTAATCCGACTCGCCCGGTTCGTATAGCTAAAGCTGTGCGAAAGCGGAGGGCGTAAATAAAAAAATCCGCAAAGCATGGCGTGAATACTGCTTGCCGATCCGGGTTTGCAGCCTATTTTCCCGGCATGGCCGGAATGCAACAGGTCCAAAATCTTTCCATGCAGCAGTCGCTGGCGCCCCAGCTCCAGCAAAGTCTGCAAATTTTGCAGGTGCCGATGCTTGAGCTCCGCCAGCTCATTCAGGCGGAGTTGGCGATCAACCCCGTCGTCGAGGAGGAGCGCACGGAGCTTAGCGTCGAGGACAAACAGCGCGAACTGGATGACTTCCAGCAGGAGTTCGATCACTTGGCCAAGCTTGACGATGAATGGCGCGATTACATGTCGCAGAACAGCAGCTACTCCGCCCGTTCCCAAGAGGACGAGGAACGCCGTCAATTTTTCTTCGATTCGATCGTCAGCGCCGAGACGCTCCAGCAGCATTTGCTCGAACAGCTCCAGACCAGTGAGTTGAATTCACAGGAGCGGAAGGTGGCCGAACTGATCATCGGCAACATCGACGACCTCGGGTTTCTCCAGTCTCCGGTCGAAGAGATGGCCAAGAACACCGGGGTGCCGGAGGAGGAAATTCAGCCGGTCCTGGCGGTCATCCAGACCTTCCATCCCGTCGGGGTGGGAGCCCGCGACCTGCGCGATTGCCTGCTCATCCAACTCCGCCGCCTCGGCAAAGAGGAGAGCATGGAATACAAAATCGTCGCCAGCTACCTGGACGATCTGGGCAAGCGTCGGTTCCCGGAAATCGCCCGCAAGCTCGGCACCACGGTCGAGCAGGTGCAGAAATGCGCGAACCTCATCGGCACCCTCGACCCAAAACCCGGCCAGATTTTCGCGCCCGACCCCAACAATTACGTGCTGCCCGATGTCAGCGTGGAAAAAGTGGGCGACGAATGGCAGGTCAGCCTGAATGGCGATCAAATCCCTCATTTGCGGATCTCAAACACCTACAAGGACCTCATGGCCAGGGACGGCAATCCCATGGATGTCCGCGATTACATCCGGGAAAAGATCCGCAGCGGCAAGTTCCTGATCAAGAGCATCCACCAACGCCAGCAGACCATCTCGAACATCGCACACGAGATCGTAACCCGGCAGAAGGATTTCTTCGAGATCGGCCCCACGGTGCTCAAGCCGATGACGATGGTGCAAATCGCCGACATCGTCGGAGTTCACGAAACGACCGTCAGCCGCGCCATTTCCGGCAAATACATGGCGACCCCCTGGGGCGTGTTCGAGATGAAATACTTCTTCACTCCCGGATACCAGACGACCGGGGGCGAGGCGATGAGCAACACCAGCGTTAAGAACGCCATTGCGGAACTGGTGAAGGGCGAGGACACGCGCCGGCCGCTTTCAGACAAAGAGATCGTCGATATCCTGACCGAGCGGGGCATTCCGATCGCCCGCCGAACGGTGGCGAAATACCGGGCGGAACTCGGCGTGCTGCCCAGCAACATGCGGAAGAGCTATTAGGGGGTCCTGCATCAGAAACAAATCCAACGCGTTTGCTGGCGTTGGTCAACCGAGTCAAATGCCAGGTTAAGCAGTCTTGGGCTTTGGCCGATAGCGAACGCCGGGGAGTCCCTCAAAATGTTCGTCCTGGGTCCAGAGGAGCGCGTCGTGCTTTTTCGCGATGGCGTAGATGATGGAGTCCGCAAATGCCAATTTCTGCTGATGTCCGAAGAATGCCGCCTCAAGGGCCAATTCCGAATCCAGATCGACCACGGTCCCTTGTTGCATGCAAGCCACGGCTCGAAGCGCGTCATCCTCCCCCTTTTCACGCAGGATCACTTTGAAGACCTCGTAAATACAGATGACAGGAACAATTAGAAGTTCCGTATCTTCGATCGCTTCCGCAAAAAAGTCGGCGCTTGGTTCATCAGCCAGATAGGCGAGCCACGCGGAGGAATCGACCACATTCATTGTCGGTCGCCCTCGCGTTCAAAGCTCGTATCGATGCCTTTGAGCGAGCCGCGCAAGCGCCGGACTTCGCGGACCGGAATGATCTCGATCCGGTTGCGATACCCGATCACCTGCGCCTTTTCTCCCGAGCGCAACCCCAACGCCTCGCGGATTTGCCGCGGAATGACGACCTGAAATTTCGGCGAAATCGTGACGGTGTTCATACCGTATGACGATGGATCGATCGATCTGGATTGTCAAGCCCAGGGACTTGTCCCAAAGTGGTTGCTTTGGTTGCCTGGCTGCTTGCACATGCGGCAAAGTCGGACCTACTATCTGCCAATGGACCTTTCGCGCACTTTGCTGTTTACGCTGGTGTTCGCCTTCGTTGCATCCGTTGCTCCGGGTGATGACAATCCGCCGCTCGCTTCGGAACAATCGGCGGTTGTGAATGAGGCGAAGATTTCCAATGAAGATTTGGCGGTCCAAGAGATGAGTTCCTCCTCCCGGCGGCACGCAGTCTTGATTATGCCCGTGGATATACCATCGGAATTTTTCTGGAGAAAAACCTATACCTTTCCGCGTTCGGCAATGACGGGGACTTCAGGGTTGTTCAAGGGAGGGACCGCCAAAGCTTGGCTGGAAGGTAATGGCATTGTTTTTCCGCAAGGAGCCACCGTCCAATACTTGCCCGCGCTGGAACGTCTGTTTGTGCGTCTGCCCCTGGACCACAGGAAATCACCATGAATCCACTGATGGAACGGATCAAACATTGGGACGCTCATCACCGGTTCCTTACCGCGCTGGCGGTCTCGGCGGCTGTAACCCTTCTTACTGCGGGCCATTTGCGGTTGCCAGTCCAACTCGTCGCGGCTTGGAACGCGTTCTCCGGCTGCCTGCTTGCCCTGACTTGGTTTCAAATCGTGACGGCTCAACCCGCGAAATTCCTGAGCACCGCAAGGCTCCAGGATTCCAGCCGGACGGCCATCTCGCTGTTTGTCATCGCCGCCGCTTGCATCAGCTTGTTCGCCGTCACCTTTCTGCTGGGAACGGCCAAGGAACTGCCCAAAGAAGCCCTATTGAAGCATGTGCTGCTCGCCGTGGTAACCGTGGTCGGGTCGTGGAGCCTGATCCACACCGTTTTCGCGTTGCGTTATGCCCATATCTTTTACGGGGATAGTAAAAACCGAAAACAGGACGGGCACGCAAGAGGCTTGGAGTTTCCCGGCGAACCGAGCCCCGACTATCTCGATTTTGCCTACTTCTCGTTTGTGATCGGGATGACCTGCCAGGTTTCCGATGTGCAAATCGCCAACCGGTCCATCCGCCGCCTCGCGCTGGTGCATGGCCTCTTATCTTTTGGGTTCAACACCGTCATCCTCGCACTGAGCATCAACATTGTCTCCGGGATGCTGTAATCGCAAATGGACGCAAATTTTTTCGATCCTGTGGAGGATCCTTTCCATTACCCACAAATCGAGGGCCTGAGTTTTATCAAAGGCTCCGCGTGAGGCTTCCTCAACCTCGCGCCGGCTTTAGCGCCCCACCAGCACCGCAATCTCCGTCAGGACGATGGTCGCTCCCAGGCAATCGCCGGTGATGCCTCCCAGGCGGCGCATGAAGAACTCGCGGACCGCCAGCGTGACCAGCGCGGCCAGCACCACCGGGCCGGGGCGGAATCCGAGCACGACGAGGGCGGACAGCGCGCTGAGCCCGAGACACCAGGCCAGTTTGGCGGGAGGCAGGCCGGCTGCGAAGGGGCCGCTCTTGGTGGAATCGGGCCGCACGTTGGGCGCGGTGGAGAGCAGGAAGACCGCTGCGGCGCGGCTGACGACCCCTGCGGCGATGAGCACCCGTGCGATCTCCAACCCGGAACCGAGCGTCCGGAGCGCCTCGAATCGGAAGGCAAATGCAAAAATGAGCGCGATGATCCCGTAAGCGCCTGTCCGGCTGTCGCGCATGATTTCCAAGGCCCGTTCGCGCGTTGCGTGGCCGCAAAGCCCATCGGCGGCATCGGCCAGTCCGTCTTCGTGGAGGCCCCCGGTGACGGCTACGATCGTGAGGATTGCGATCAGCACCGCGACGCCCCATGGGACTCCGGCCAAGATGGAAGAAACGGCGAAGGCCAGTCCCCCGACCAGCCCGACGACGCCCCCGACCAGCGGAAACCAGAGCACGCACCGCGGCAGAGCGCTCGGATCGAACTCGATCCAGCGGTCCACCGGCAGGCGGGTTAGAAATTGCAGCGCGTGCAGAAAGTCAGACCAGAGATCGTTTAATGTGGCACGCATCTAAACTTGGCAGCGATGCCTTCTCCCAAAGCGGCGGAGCACCGCACGCACTACAAAACGCTGCCGCGCGGTACATAACGCCATCTGATTCGCGGTAGCGTCTTGTAGTGTTGTGGTCCTCCACAGCTTTGGCGTGGCGCGTCGATTTCCCCTTGAACGTCCAGATAAGTTGCGCTCGTTCACCCCTTCAGGATGCGAAGCTCTGGAAAGGATCGAGCGCATCTTATTTATGTTTCCCGACTCAGGCGTCTAACTCCCCAGCAGCGCCCTGGCCTGCGCCAACGCCGCGTCGAGCTTGGACGCATCTTTGCCGGCGCCCCGCGCGAAATCAGGCCGACCCCCGCCCTTGCCGCCGATGATGGGCGCGAGTTGCTGGATGATCTTTCCGGCCTGGAACTGCTTGGTGAATTCGGGCGAGACGCTTGCTGCCAGCGCGACGTTCCCATCGGCGGCTCCCGAGAGAATTGCGACTCCCTGGAACTTGCCTTTCAGTGCTTCGGCCACGGCTTGCAACGCATCGCCATCGACCGCGCCGAGGTTCGCGATGATCGCCGGGACGCCGTTGAGCGTTTCGACTTTGCCAAGCAGCGCGTTGGCCGTTTCCACCGCCTGCCGCTGCTGAACCGCCTTGAGCTGCTTTTGCAACTCACGTTGTTCGGTGAGGAGCGCTTCGAGTTTCTTCTCCAGTTCGCCGAGCGGGGCGTTCAACTTCCCGGCCAACAACGCCAGCCGGTCGGCTGCGAAGCGGGCCTGGTCGTAGGCTTCGATGCCCGCCACCGCCTCGATACGCCGGACCCCGGCGGCAATGGCCGCCTCGCTGACGATCCGGAACAATCCGATCTCGCCGGTCGCGCGGGTGTGCGTGCCGCCGCAGAGTTCCATGGAGTAGCCGTTGAGCGTGCCCGGCTGGCCGCCGATCTGCACCACGCGGACCGTGTCCCCGTATTTGTCGCCGAAGAACTGCATGACGTCGGCGCGGCTGCGCACGTCGGCATACGGCACTTCGGTCCAGGAAACCGGGGCGTTCTCCACGATTTTTTCGTTCACCAACCGCTCGATGTCGCGCACTTGGGCGGGCGTGAGGGCGGCGCTGTTAAAGTCGAACGTCAACTTGTCGGGACCGACAAACGACCCCTTCTGCGTTGATTCTTGGCTGACGACCTCGTGCAAGGCCCAGTGGAGCAAATGCGTGACGGTGTGGTGCCGCTGGATGGCCGAGCGCCGGGCGAGATCCACCGTGAGCACGACCGAGGCGCCGACCGCCGGGGCGTCGGCTTCCGCCAGGAAATGCAGCCAGGTTGCCCCCGTCTTCTGGGTGTTCGTGATGTTCCAAAGCTGGCCGGAGCCTTCGAGTTCGCCGGTGTCGCCGACTTGCCCGCCCATTTCGGCGTAACAGGTGGAGACATCGAGAATGACGGCGGTCTTGCCCTTCACGTCCACCACGTCGAGGACGGTAGCCGGAGTGGAGAACTGGTCGTAACCGATGAATTTCGTCGGCGCGGCGTCGATGTTGGAGACGCTGATGATCTCGCGCTTCTGGGCGGCGCGGGCGCGGCTGCGCTGAGCTTCCATGAGTTCGTTGAATCCGGCCACATCCACGCTGAGGCCGCGTTCGCGGGCCATCAGTTCGGTGAGATCGAGCGGGAAGCCCTGTTCGTCGTAGAGCCGGAAGGCGAATGCGCCCGAAATGTTCGCGGTCTTCGCTTCGGCTTCGAACAGCGCGATCCCCTTATCCAGCGTCCTATTAAACGCCTCTTCCTCGCGCTTGATGACCTCTTTCACATGCGCCTGCTTCGCCCGGATTTCCGGGAAGACGTCGCCCATCGTTCGGGCGAGCACATCGACCAGCTCATAGAAAAACGGTTTGTGAAAGCCCAGCGTGCGGCCGTAGCGGACGGCCCGGCGCAGGATACGGCGCAGGACATAATTGCGGTCGGTGTTGCCGGGGAGGATCCCGTCGGCGATCGCGAAGCTCAGGGTGCGGATATGGTCGGAGATGACCCGGAAAGCCACGTCCTCTTTCTCCTGCTCGGTGTCGCCGGTGCTGCCGGAGACGGGGAGCGTGGAGCCGTACCGTTTGCCACTCATCTTTTCCAATTCATCGAAGATGGGCCGGAAAATGTCGGTTTCGTAGTTGGAAATCTTCGCGTTGGCGAAATCGGAGAAATACTTGGTCCCCTGCATGATCGAGGCGACGCGCTCGAAACCCATGCCGGTATCGACGTGCTTGGCGGGCAGCGGCGAGAAGGTGCCGTCCTGGTTGGCATTGAACTGGATGAACACCAGGTTCCAGATCTCGATGCACTCGGCGGTGCCCATGTTCACCAGCTTGCCCCTGGTGTCGCCCGCCGGGGTGAGATCGACGTGCAACTCCGAACACGGGCCGCACGGGCCGGTCTCGCCCATCATCCAGAAGTTGTCCTTCTTGTTGCCGTTGACGATGTGAACCTTCGGATCGAGCCCTGCCGCTTCAAAGAGCGCCGCCCAGTAATCGTAAGCTTCCAGATCGAAGTCGGCCGGATCGCCCTTCGATTTGTCGGGAGAATAGACGGTCGCGTAGAGCCGCTGCGGCGGGAACTTCCAGCGTCCCACGACGAGTTCCCATGCCCAGGAGATCGCTTCTTTTTTGAAGTAATCGCCAAACGACCAGTTCCCGAGCATCTCGAAAAACGTATGGTGGTAAGTGTCCAACCCCACGTCGTCGAGGTCGTTGTGCTTGCCCCCGGCGCGGATGCACTTCTGGGTGTCGGACGCGCGTGTCGCGCTCCCGGCCAGCGCCCCCGGCCAGCGATCGACATCCGGCGCCGCTTCCCCGAGGAAGATCGGCACGAACTGATTCATGCCGGCGTTGGTGAAAAGGAGGTTCGGCGAGCTTGGCATCAAGCTCGAGGACGGGACAATAGTGTGCCCTTTCTCGCGAAAAAAATCGAGAAACGACTGGCGGATTTCGGAACTGGTCATAGCAAATTGGCCCGCGGCAGGTTGGCAGCGGAAACGGGAAAATAGGAGTTGGGCGCGTTCAATGCAAGCAAGGGGAATGGGGGGTGATTGTGGCGCGGGAAAAGAACTCACGCGAAGACGGTAGAGTAGAGAGTGGCAGAGGCACTGTTTGGCAGCGCGGTTCTGCCACTCC
>JBAXSN010000061.1:0-18885 GCA_037130675.1 Verrucomicrobiota bacterium | reverse complement strand
AGCTGCGCACGTTCTCGTTGGCGAGAGATGCTTTGCCTTGATTCCAGATCCGGGGGTGGCAGAATTATTTAGCCAAATCCTTTTCGTGCTGGCAGCTTTGCCTTGATTCCAAATCCGGGGGGGGCAGAATGAAGGCGCTTTGCAGTGCGTACCATTTCGCGCTTTGCCTTGATTCCAAATCCGGGGGGGGCAGAATCCACATCGCCAAGCGGCGCGCGACGTGTTGCTTTTCCTTGATTCCAAATCCGGGGGGGGCAGAATCGGTGGGCCCAAGTGGCTGATGGATAGGGAGTTGCTCTTCAGATCAACTAAAGAGCAACTCCCTACCAAAGCTGAATTTGTTCCGGCATCGCCTCCGGAGAAAGTTCGGTCGCGGGTGTTCCGTTAATCACAAAAGACCGGTCCCATTGCGCCCTTGTGACGAAAATGGCCCGAACCCTGCCTTCGGGCGGGAGATTTTTCTTTACGCGTTCGATATGGGTTTCCTGTCGCGCAAACGAAACGCAAGCTCTCGCGTAAACGCTGAATTGGATCATCTGAAACCCGTCGTCGAGAAGAAACCCCCGAAAATCAGCGGCCTGTTTTCGTTGCTCTTTGGTGCCCACCGGCAAATCGAAGGCGACTACGAGCCAGCCCATTTTGAATTTTTCGGTGTCCACGGTTTGTAATATCGGGGCTGTTTTTGCATCACCGCATGGCGGAAACCACGAACCACGCCCTCAATGACGCATTGGGTTTCCAAAGTGGAATCGTACCACTCGATCCGGTCTGTGGAAAATCCAATCACCCACTTGCGGAAATCCTTTGTGACTTCCCAAGGTTTGGGTTGTTGGCGAGCCCACTGGAACACCCGCCAATCCACACAAGGGCGAAAGGGTTCCATGATGTCATAAGCCAAAGGCGTCGAACGCTCCCGAGTTGCGTGAGCGATCCCAAAGGTGGGGTCCAGCCCGACACCGAATAGCTTGTGCAGAGTGGTGGACAGCAACACGGCGTACCCATAATTGAGCAAATTGTTCAGCCCACCAGCGCTTCGTTCCCTGATGAATTCCTCGTCCCCCAAGGTGCGCCCGGTTATCTGCCAGAAAAGCTTGGCGCAGATGGCTTCTTTGTGCGGTTTTTTTCCGAACGCCGCTGAACGAAGCGCTTCCAAGCGATTGTCATCCGGTGCAATCGCTCGCGCGAGCGCCCATTGGTTCTGGCACTTTGCATCAACAGTTTTATGCCAGAGATTTTCGCGAGTTTTTTCCGGGAGTGTCAGCAACGCGCGGCTAAGAAGCGTATCGGTGGATCGGTTCGCAGGTAGAACGATGGATACGGGCTTGAAAGCCTCGCACAGAATCAATGCGACCCCATTTTTCGCGGCTTCGAGCAACAACTGTCCATGAAAAGTGGCTGAAAAACTGGTGACGATGATGGAGGCCACGTCTTCCAAAGGAAGTTTCCGTTCCCCGTCAGCCGCTTTGCAGACGAGTTGCCCGTCTCGAACGGAAAGCGAGCACTGGGGCGAATCGATGCTGACGATGTGGAAAGACACGGCAGCATCGGAAACGCGCAAACGCTAGTCGTCGGGTGCAAGGGATTCCGGTAAAGCGTTCAAGTCCATGGCGGAACCGTCGGGTTGCCATGAAATCCTGCCATTATCGAGCACGGCGACAACAACACCTCGCATTGTACCTCGTAATGTTTTCACCCGGTCGCCCGGTTGGAAATCCGCGCTGACGCAAAGAGATTCCACAGCGGAACCCATTGTTTCCCGATCAAGCACACCAGCGATGTAGTGAGCCACAGCTGACCCAAGCTCCCGCCTACGAACCATGGGGAGATAATCGAACAGAGCAAGTGTCAGTTGACGTCCAATGGCGGCGAACGTGTTGCCGTTAAAGAAAAGGAATGGAGCTTCGCGGTGGCACTCTTTCAGGAAATCGTAGAATTCCAGGAGCGTGCTTGTCGTTACGCGGGGCTTTTCCCACTCCGTGCCACACGCGAGTGCAGTTTCCTAGCTAAGGCCATGCTGCGCTCCGCCTCGTTCGCACGTTCCTTTGTTGATGCCGATAACAGAC
The DNA here is from genome assembly GCA_037130675.1 of Verrucomicrobiota bacterium. Taxonomy (GTDB): domain Bacteria; phylum Verrucomicrobiota; class Verrucomicrobiia; order Chthoniobacterales; family Chthoniobacteraceae; genus JBAXSN01. Next base: position 16,822 of record JBAXSN010000061.1, on the reverse strand, counting down.
TCCCAACTCCAGTTTTCGACAAAAGCGGCTCGGGTTTGAAGCGGTGATTCGTTGCCACCGCTTCTTCCAGAATATCGTCCGCTGTCAGCCGCTTCAGAAGATCGAGCCGGAGTTTCATCGTCCATAGATTAGCACGGCCTTTAATCCAAGCAATCATCGATTTGGAGCCTGCAATCCCAAGGCTAACCTTCATTGTCGGTGGTGCGGCCGCTTGAGATACCGGTATAAGAAATATGAAGTATCCGAAGGCCATCTCGGATAAGGGTTTTCACGCGAACCTCCCGTTTTTGTCCTACCCCCTTGCTTTCCATTGTTACTTTGTCGGGAGCGCCTATGTCCACCGTGAGGGAAGCCTTGACCGAGAAAACCTTCCAGACGCCCGTGTAATTTCCTCTCGGCACATGGATCAGCATGCCATTGCGCAGTACGCGAACGGGTCGGCTTCCGTTTTTCTCCCGCAACTCGCGGAGGCGGACCGGCACTTTATGAAACGGGAGAATCTGCGGTTCGGGGTCGAGGGCGAGGCCGAAATTGTCCGGAATAACCAGGGCGGCTTTGTTCTGATACAATTTGCCCATGCCACCGCCGGACCCGAGTCCGAGAAGTTTCCCGATCTTCTCCTCTTTTTCCTCGGTGATCCGCTTGCCGTCTGGCTGGCGCCTGATTTGCCTCAGAGTGGCCTTTCCATTTTGAACAGACAACACACGCCACGCGTTTTGCTCGACGCGCAAGCCGGTCCGCTCCGCTGGAATGTGCTGCACCACCCGGCGCTCCGCGAGTCGCTGGCGGATTTGGTTTTTAAGCGGCAACGGGAGATCGATGAGTTTTGGCTGCCCCTCCTGGGTGAACTCCACATAGGAGCCGAGCCGTTCTTTCAAAACATTCTGCTCACTTGCGTTAAGCCGGCGTTTGATCATCAACTCCCAAATCCCGCCATCGTTGCGAAAAAATTTCGAAATGAAAGCCAGCACGCACGCATCGAGCGCGTGGTGCAGATGGGTGATTCCCCGAATGTCCGTCTTGGTATGGACTTCGTTCGTTTGCGAATCAATGACCTGCGGGTTCGCCGCGGAAAGGCATCCCAGGAGTTTCCATGACTTGCGAACGGTTCCGGTAACGCTTCCGGGCAGCGAGGCGATGACCGGCTTCTTGGTTTGCGAGACATAGGCCCGCTCCAGCAACTGCGCCCCGAGCCGCACAAGCTGGGAGGTTTTCGTTAAATCGCCAGGAGTGAATTCCTTTTCGACGTAGTCTCGCAATTCCAGCATCTCCTTGCGGCGCTTCTTCCGGCGTTTGTCATCATCGTGACCTTTGAATGTTTCCAGGGCACCGACATCTTTGAGGTAATTCGAAACCCTTTTAAGTGAAAGCTCCGGTTTTCCTTCCACGGTCTGCCCCTGGCATTCTTCGATAAAGCGCAACGCGGTGCGTTTGCCTTTCATTTTATTCACCTCTGCGAAGGTGATGACCAGCGAGTCGAGGCTGTCGCTGGCGCGTTCACTCCTTGGAATGATGTGGTCCTTGTCCACTGCGCGGTGAAGCAGGTCGAATTCATCGTAAGATTTCCCTGTGTAAGGACATTTCCAGCCGAGGTCTTCCGCGATGCGAGCCTTTCGGATCAGGCCGGGGGTGAGGCGGATGTTCTTGCCCTCGAAAGCTTTTTCGAGGCGAGTTGTCACACTCTTGAAATTCGCCAAGCGTTGGCCGAGATCCTGAGCGACCTGTTTTGCGGTCAGGCCGGAAAACTCTCTCAGGTCGCGGTTCACCTCGATTGTGACCCGTTCGATCCGGGAGGCGTCTCCTGCCGCATATTCCTTGATGATGTCTCGATGCAGGCGTTCGAGAATCAAGAGCCGGTGCCGCACGAGGTGGTTGTTGGTCTGCTCGTCGATGGCCTGCTGGAGTTGAGCGGTCCGAATGGCTTCGTTGCGGTAAAGGGGTCCGCACTCTTCGGTGGGATGGCGATCCGTGGAGAAAATATAACCGGTCGTTTCACGCATGACCGCGCGAGAATACGGGGCGCGCCCGGAAGGAAGTTCAGCGCGAATGGATTCCGAGAGAAAGGTTTCACGAGTGGCAGCGGGCTGACCCGCTTTGGTTTTGGTGTTGGCGGAAGTAACCAAACCTGAAATGAGAGCTTCGACTTGAGGCAGCGGGCTTTTGGAGTGCGCGAGAAGCGCGCCAAGATTGATGCGTTTTCCACGGCGCAGTTTCCCGAGTGCCCGATTTCGAAGTGGTTCTGGCAAACTAGGGAATACCGCCTTCCATATTTTGTTGTTTTCGATCGCCTTGAGGGCCGGATCGAGAACGAGGGCCTTGTCCGCGTCGGGATGAGTGAGCATTTGCTCGACATTGTCGCGGGCTTCGCCGGTTATTTCGCGAACGGCTTTCTTGAAATCTCCGGGAGTGAATGCGCCCTTTTCCTTCATCTTTTCATCGAGACGGCAACGCTCCTCCGCCGTCAGAGAACGGGTTGAGCGGTCAATTCCGGACGCCACCTGGATGTTTGCGACCTGCATCGCCCAGCGGAATCGGTAGAATTCCGGGCAATCCTTGTTGGAAACCTTCGCCAGCTTTTTCGCTTCGTGCTTGGCTTTGGTGTTGTCCCCGGACGCCTCCATGATCTCCTGGTAAACGCGTTCGTAGGTGATTGGGCAGGTTGCAATGATCCGGTTTTCGAAACGTGGGATCAGTTGACCGAAAAGAAGGCCACCAGGAGTGCGTTTTCCAGCTGTCAGAATCTGACCGTATCGCCGAGGCAATTGAACTTGAGGACAATCTAATGCGGTCCAATCCTCCAGCAGACAGCGAAGAAGATTTTGATCCATCTCCGGCAAAATCCCAAGATGGCGTTCCAAAATATTACGAACTTCCCTTTCCACGTCCTCGCGAGGGAACGCCGCATTAAGCGCCTTGGGCCGTTTGTCCCCCGGCAGATTGCAGGAGATCTTCTTCCCGAGCGGGTCGAGGCCACTTACGGCACAGAACGTCTCCGCCATCGTGCTGGTGTGGTATTTGCCATAAAGCTCTTGGGCGTTTTGGACTTTCTCGGTGTCCTCTTTTTCCGCCTCGGTTTCCTGAGCACTCCAAGCCTTGTTGCCATCGTAGCCCCGATTATGGGCATACCACCGGAGCACGTCCCATAATTCGGTCCATGTGAGCAACTTTCCGCCACGGAGAACGCGAGCGGCCAAGAGCCAGGGCGCAGAGTGCCCCCCACCTGCCGCATGTTTTTTCTTCAGTTCATCCCTCGACATTACGCCGAGGTGCTCCAGCAGGCGTTCGATTCGAGATATCCTCTGGCGGGTGGCGCGGATATGCCGCCGCTGCCGTCGAAACGCCCTTCGTTGAGAAGCCAGACAATCGTCTGCGGGAAATGTAACGACCCCGCACCCAAGCAATTCCGGGGAGGAGTGGAGCACAGCCCACCCGATGGAACTGTGCCCAACATCAAAGGCAAGGTGAAGATTGGCGCTTTTTGAGCTTGTCGGGACTGGGGAGGGCGAGTTATTCATTCCGTTGGAATCAAGACAAAGTTAGCTAACGCAGACCGTGAAATCTATCCGCCAAGCGGATACACCGGATACACAAGCGTTTCTTTACAAAAAAGCGGAGACAATGTCTCCGCTTTTTTGCGTTTTGATCCCAAAGAGTGCGTTTGGCATTTGGGTTGGAGACTGGGGGCGCCAATTCGCAGCCGGTGAGTCTTTCTTCCCGCTTGCGTGCGGCGGCGCTTTGCGGGAAGCTCTGAGGCTTCATGGCCATTGCCTCCAAAAAGCCCAAAGCCTCTGCCTGCGCTGTCGTCGGCTCCGATGAATCGGAGGTGAAGCGCTTCGCCCGGCAGCGCGCCACCGAGCTGGCGCCCGCCGACGCCGGGGACCTCGGCTGCGAGGTGATCGACGGCGTGGCGGATAGTGTCGATCAGGCCGTGACGCGCGTGCATCAGACGATTGAAGCGCTGCTGACGCTTCCGTTTTTCGGGGGGGATAAACTGATCTGGCTTAAGAACGCCAATTTCATGGGCGAATCGGTCGCTTCGAAATCTCCCGCGGTTTTGGAGGCGCTGGAAAAGCTGATCGAAACCTTGGGCAAGGGTCTTCCGCAGGGGATCCGATTCCTGCTCAGTGCGCCGGAAATCGACAAACGGCGCGCCTTTTACAAATCGCTCGGCAAAGTGGCCGAGGTGTCCGTGTTCGACAAACTCGACGCCAGCCGTTCGGGCTGGGAAGAGGAAGTGGCCTCTGTGGTTCGAGGCCGGGCGGAATCGCTCAACCTGCGCCTCCGGGGCGAGGCCCTGGAGCTTTTCGTGGCGCTGACGGGCGGGGATTCCCGACAGATCGACAACGAACTCGAAAAGCTCGATCTTTATCTTGGGCAAGCGCGCCGGGAGATCACGGTGGGGGATGTGCGCCTGATGGTCCCGGCGTCGCGGGCCGGCGTGGTGTTCGAACTGGGGAACGCCCTGGCTGCGCGGGATCTCAACACGGCGCTGGCGCTCATCGAACAGCTCCTCTTCCAAGGCGAAACGCCGATCGGCATTCTGCTGGTGGCCATCATCCCGACGGTTCGCAACCTGCTGCTTGCCAAGGATTTGATGCAGCGCTACCGGCTCAGCCGTCCCGCCGCCCCCTTCCATTTTACCGGAGCGCTCAACCGGCTCCCGGCCAATGCGACCGATCATCTGCCGCGTAAAAAGGACGGGAACATCAATACCTTTGCCCTCGGAATTGCCGCGATGGGAGCGCACCGGTACGAGCTGCCGGAACTGCGGGCGGCGCTTGAGGCGTGCCTGGAGGCGAACATTTCGCTGGTGACCAGCAGTTTGGAGGCGCGCACCGTGCTCACCGAGATCGTGGTGAGGATTGCGGCGCCCAAGAGTGCCGCTGCGCCGGTTTGAACTTGATGCCCTCAATACGAAACGCTTCCAATTTTCAGCTTAACCGATAAATTAACCCCTTCCATCCGCACAAACCCTATGCCGAACACCTCCTCATCCACCCGCAAACTCACTTCCGTCGTCACCGGTGGCGCCGGCTTCCTTGCCTCCCATCTCACCGACCGGCTCCTTTCCGAAGGCCACCGCGTCATCGGCATCGACAACTTCATCACCGGCAGCCCGAGCAACATCGAGCACCTGGCCGGCAACGAGAACTACCGCTTTATCAAGCAGGACGTGACCCACTACATCTTTGTCGATGAGCCGGTCGATTTCGTCTTTCACTTTGCCTCACCCGCCAGTCCGATCGATTACTTGGAATTCCCGATCCCCACTTTAAAGGTGGGAGCGCTGGGAACCCACAACGCGCTCGGCCTGGCCAAGTCCAAGAAAGCCCGGTTCCTCCTCGCTTCCACCAGCGAATGCTACGGCGATCCGCTCGTCCACCCACAGACCGAAGATTATTGGGGCAACGTGAATCCGATCGGGCCCCGCGGCGTTTACGACGAGGCGAAGCGTTTCGCGGAAGCGATGACGATGGCTTACCACCGCTACCATCATGTCGATTCAAAGATCGTGCGCATCTTCAATACCTATGGGCCGCGGATGCGTCTGCGCGATGGCCGGGTGGTGCCAGCGTTTATCGGCCAGGCGCTTACGGGGCAGCCAATTACCATTTTCGGAGACGGCTCCCAGACCCGTTCGTTCTGCTACGTCAGCGATCTCATCGACGGTATTTACCGGCTCGCGCTTTCCGACGCCCATGAACCGGTCAACATCGGCAACCCCCGGGAAATGACCATCAAGCAGTTTGCCGAGGAGATTATCCGGATCACCGGCAGCAAGTCAGCGATCGAATATCGTCCTTTGCCGGTGGACGATCCGAAGGTGCGCCAACCGGACATCACCCGTGCCCGCAACGTGCTGGGCTGGGAACCGAAGGTGAGCTTCGAGGAAGGGATCGCCACGACCATCGAATTTTTCCGGAACCGCGTTTAAACAACGCCATATAAATTGTGAGTTTTCCTTTGCTTTCCTAGGGCTTCCCCTGCATAACTACTACGATATCGGCTCCCTCCAAAGAATGAAAAAGCTAACCTATTTTGCGCTGTCGCTGGCCGCATTTTCGGCTTCCGCGTTTGCGGCTGGTGATTTTGAAATCAAGGCTGTCTCCGTCGCTTTTGTTCCCACACCGCAATATTCGGTAGCTCCTGCGCAAAAGCTGGTGCCTCCTCAGAAGTGGATGCAGGTGGAGGTGGCATTCGATGCCGTCCCGGAGTTCACCGACGAATTGACGTTCAACTACTACATTCTTTTTGCCGAGCGGTTGTTTGTCGGGCACGTCAGTCATGTGAGCATTCAAAAAGGCCGGGATTTGCACTCGGTGGCTTTCATTTCTCCGAAAGCCATTGCTCAGATCATGAAAGGGAAAACGGTCAGCAACAGCGATCTGAAGAATGTGTCAGTGACCATTACCAAGCCGGGCGTTTCCGCACCGCTGTCCATGAAGAGCGCCAAGGCGTCGATCGGAGAATGGTGGGCGCAAATGAAGGCCGAGGAAGGGTTTGTCGTCAATAAGAGCGAGACGCCCTTCGCGCCGCTCGCCTGGGATTACTACGAGGCGCTCAAGCCCGCAACATCCCGCTAAGCGAGCATCATGGCCGCACCAAATCGCATTTTCAGCCTCAACCTCGGCTCTCAAACGGTCCGGCTTGCTGAATTCAGCGCCGATGGCCAGGGGGGCCTGATCCTGCGCGATTACCAGGCGACGGAACTGATGGCCGACCCGGCAACCGACGGATCGCGGGCCGGTCAGATGGCAATGGCCGTCAAGGAACTCGTCGGCAAGATGAACGCGACCGGAAAGGAGATCGGCTACTCGATTCCCTCCCAGTCGGTTTTTGCGCGGTTCGTCAAACTCCCTTCGGTGGGCGAGGAAAAGATCGATCAGATCGTCACCTTCGAGGCGCAGCAGAATGTTCCATTCCCCATTGAAGAGGTGGTCTGGGATTATCAACTGGTCTCATCCAACGATGCAGGCAAATTGGAAGTCGTCATGGTGGCGATCAAATCCGATCTCCTTGATAGCGTCAATGAAGCGGTGGAAGGCGCAACGGTTCGGACCGCTTTGGTCGATGTGGCGCCCATGGCACTCTACAATGCGTTCCGTTATAATTACAGCGATGTAAGCGGTTGCTCGCTGCTCATCGATATCGGCGCACGCACCACCAATCTTTTGTTTGTGGAATCCAAGCGGGTCTTCTCGCGCTCCGTTCCGATCAGCGGCAACACCATTACAGCGGCAATCGCCAAAGATTTCAACGAGCCGTTTACCTTCGCCGAAGAACGCAAAAAGCGGCAGGGTTTTGTGAGCCTCGGCGGCACTTATGCCGAGCCGGAAGATCCCGAAGTGGCGAGGGTCTCCAAGATGATCCGCAACACGATGACCCGGTTGCACGCGGAAATCTCCCGCTCCATTTCATTCTACCGCTCCCAGCAGGGCGGCAACCAGCCTGTCCGGGTCTTCCTGTGCGGTGGCGCAGTCGCCATGCCCTACATGCGCGAGTTTTTCAGCGAAAAACTGGCGCTGCCCATCGAGTTTTTCAATCCGATGCGCAACGTCGCGGTCGGGAATGGCGTCGATGCCGAAAAAATCGGCAAAGACGCCCACCAACTCGGTGAACTGGTCGGGCTGGCACTTCGGGCCGGCAACGCTTGCCCGATGGAGTTGGATCTTCGCCCGCCGAGCGTCACCCGCGCACGGGAAATGGCTGCGCGTCGTCCTTACCTGGCCATGGCGGGAACATGCATCCTGCTAATCCTGGCCGGGTGGTGGCTCTATTTCCAGCAAGCGGCGACCCTCCAGGCCGCTGTTAATGAGAAACTGGAGCCAAGAGTGGCTTCCCTGAAAAAGACCGAAGGAGAGTTTGCCGCCGCTGAAAAACAGATCAAAGCCAAGCAGGATATGGCGGCGCCGTTGATTCAGGCGATTGAAGACCGGGAATACTGGCTCAAACTTATCGACGACTTAAATACGCGTCTTCCCGAGCGTTATATCTGGATTACCTCCATGGAAGCCCTCAAGCAGCCGCAACCGGTCGGAGGCATGGCCGCACCGATAGGGGGTGCCAGGCCTGAGGCCGCCCCCGCTGCACCGGTGCTGGTCATCAAAGGGCTCTGCCTTTGGAACGACAAAGGAGGCGGGGCCTCGGCCGTCCTCGACAAATTTGTAGAGAATCTCTCGGCATCCCCCTTCTTCGTGATCGATCCAAAAAAGAGGACCGAGTTTAACCCTACCCGTCCGGATCAAAACAACGAGAACTGGACCTTCGAATACAAGCTTTGCCTTCCTCTCTCGAAGAAAGGGATTGAGCTATGAACTTGGGCAAAAATAAATTTTTAGTTGGCTTGGCTGCCGCGCTGGTCGTGGGAGGGGGGACCTTCGGCTATCTCCTCTTCGATTCGTATTCGAAATACAGCGGACTGAACGAACAATATAGCACACTCAGTGGCGAACTTACCCGCCTGCAGGCTTTGCCTCTCTATCCGGAGCCGGCCAATTTGAAAAAATTGGACGCGAAGAAGGATGCCGCGGAGGAAGCCGTGAAGACCCTCAACCAGCAACTGGTTCCGCTTTCATTCCCCTTGGAACAGATCAGCCCTGAGCAGTTTCAGGATCAGCTCCGGGTCGCGGTTTCCGCGACTTCGGAAAAAGCGAAGGCGCTCGGGGTAAAACTTCCCGAGAAATTCTATCTCGGTTTTGACAACTACCGGACACTGCCACCGAAAGCGGAAGCTGCCGCCAACCTTGGGCGAGAACTCAAGGCGGTGGAACTGGCCGTGAACACTCTCATCGAGAGCAAGGTTGCCACTATCGACTCGGTGATCCGCACTCCGCTCCCCGAGGAAGGGGAGCCCTCCAAGGTGGCGGCCCAACCTTCAATCACTGTGGGCCGCCCCGCATCGACCGCTCCCAAAGCCACTCCGCTGATTACAAAGTTCCCGTTCGAGATTCAATTCTCGGCGGAGCAAAGCCACTTCCGCAACGGACTCAACGCGTTGGTTAAAAACAGCAAACAATTCTTCATCGTTCGTCCGGTAACGATCAAGAACGACGTCGAGAAGCCGCTCTCGCGAGCCGAAGCCAACCCAACGCCCAAGACTCAACTCGCAACCAGTGTTAATCCTGGGGACCCGGCGGCTGGGGCGGTTCCGCCCCCGGCTGAGGAACCGGCTCTTCACTACATCGTCGGGACCGAAAAAGTCACCGTTGGCCTCCGGGTGGAAATGGTCGTGTTTGCCAGTTCGCTTTCCAAATAGTTATGGATTGGATCAAAAAGAATTACGACCGGGCTGCCCTCATTGTAATGGCGGTTCTCTTGCTGGCTTCCTCCGGCCTGATCGCCTTGCAGATTCAGCAGTTCCAAAATGGGTTCACGGCGGTGCAGGCGAATGTGACCCACGGCAGCAAGTCGAAGCCGCTCGACACGTCCGCCTTTGACCATGCGCGCGATGCGCTCGCCAAGCCGGCAGGCTGGGGCGGCGCTCACAAAGGTTCGCTCTTCGTTTCCAGGCCCTACGTTGTCAAAGACAACAAGCCGGAAGACCCGGAGGATGCCGCCATCCCGTTTCACCCTCCTGTTCCGAACGCTTGGTTTTTCGCCAACCACCTCAACATCCTTGAGAATAATATCCTCACCGACGATGCGGACGGGGACGGCTTCAGCAATCTTGAAGAGTGGACGGCCAAGACCGATCCAAACGACAAGAATGACCACCCGCCCCTTATCAGCAAGCTTCGGCTGGTCAAGTTTATCCAGCAGCCCTTCCGGCTTCTATTTCAAGCCTACGACGATGACAGCTTCCAGATCAACACGCTGGACCTCCGTCAGCCCACGCAATTCTTGAAACTGGGCGACAAGATCGCCGGCACCAAATTCAAAGTGCTCAAGTTCGAGCACAAAGTGGTGCCGAACCCAAAAAACGGCTCTGAAACCGATGTTTCCGAATTGACGGTTCAGAATACCGAGACGGAGATCCAAATCGTGCTGGTCCTAAATCGTATCGCCGATTCCCCCGATTCCTACGCTCAAATGAAATGCCTGCTCGATGGGCAGGAACTCAGAATCAAGAAAGATCAGAGATTCAGGCTCAAAGTTGAGCCAGGGGTGGAATATAAACTGATTGACATTCAAGAGGGAGGAGCCCTAATAACGAACCTTAAAAATGGAGGCGAGCAGATAAAAATTCCCCGCCTCGAAGCGCCCCGGTAAAGAACGCCCGTCCTACGGCCTTTCCGCATGCCTTGATTAAAACTTTCTCACAACTTAGCAACTGCAACTATGATCAAACCCCCTCTGGTTACTTTCTGTTCGATCCTCGGCCTGTTCACGGTCGGATCGGCCTTCGCCGGCTCGGTGCCTTCTTCGGTGCCCAATTCCGTTCAGGGAGTTGCTGAGCGCGAGATCGTCCGCAGACAGGCCGACATGCTTCGCGCACACGAAGCGATGGTGGCCGGCGATGCCGCGATGCGCCAGAAGGATTACGACATCGCCGTTCAGCAATACCGGGCCGCCATTAACTTTCTTCCCGAGTGCCCGAGCACTCACAAGCTCCGCGCTGAAGCGGTCGATGGATATTGTGAGGCGAGCGTGAACCTGGCCAAACAGCGGATAGCCGAGGGCCGCTTCGCCGATGCGGAGATGATCGCCAAAGCCGTTCTCGACGACAAGTATAATCCGCACTGCGGGGACGCACAGACGTTGCTGGTCCACCTGCGTGAACCCGACTATTTCAACAAGACCGTCACTCCGAAGTTCCGGGCGAACGTCGATCAAGTGAATCAATGGATGGTGGATGCCAAGGGCTTCTACGCGACCGGGCGCTACGATATGGCGTTCAAGCGGTACGAGCAGATCCTTAACATCGATCCTTACAATATTGCCGCGCAAAAGGGAAAGGAGCAGGTCGATCAGGCTCGGGACAACTACGCCACGAGCGCCTACAACGAAGCCCGGGCCCGCGCCGTTCAAAGGGTTGACAACGCATGGGGGATGCCGATTCGGAAATACGGCTCGGCGCCCAGTTCGGTGATCGATCAAGGCCCGCAGTCGCCCAATAATACGGCGGTGGTGAGCAACAAACTTTCCCGGATTATCATTCCCAAGGTGGAGTTCCGCGATGCCACCGTGCGTGAGGCGGTCGATTTCCTCAAGGACAAGAGCCGTGCCCTGGACGTGGCTGAGACCGATCCGTCGCGCAAAGGCGTCAATATCGTGCTGCAACTCGATGCCCCAGGCGCGGCGGCGGCCCCGGCGGCCCCGGCCCCGGCCCCGGCCCCGGCGGCGGGCGGCGACACGGCTGCGGCGGGCCTTCCGGGCTTGGATGGAACCACACCGGCTCCCGCTCCCGCTGGGGCGGGCGGCGTGCCACCGGTTGCCATCAACCCGAACGAATCGCGCATCACGCTCTCCTTGAGCAATGTGCCTCTGATGGAAGTCCTTCGGTACGTCGTGCAGCTCACTGGTCTTAAACTCAAAATCGATCCCTATGCGGTCGCGATCGTCCCCATGACGGCCATGGTCGATCAGTTGATTTTGAAGGAATTCAAGGTTGCCCCTGGCTTCCTGGCCAACAAGCCTTCAGGTGGCGGCACTGCGTCTGCCACCTCTCCGACTGGAACGCTTGGGGCGGGTACGGGCGGAGTCCAGGAAAAGGTCAAGGCTCGGGAATTTCTCGAGGCCAACGGAGTTCTCTTCCCGCAGGGCGCCATGGCTAATTACAGCCCGACCAGCGGCAAGTTGATCGTCCGCAACACTCAGGACCAACTCGACATCATCGAGCAGATCGTCGCCTCGGAGAACAACGCGGTGCCCAAGCAGGTCGAGATCGAGGCGAAGTTTGTCGAAATTTCCCAGAACAATCTAAAGGAACTCAGCTTTGACTGGCTCCTTGGACAGTTCAATGTTGGAGGTTCCAAGCGCGTCTTCAGTTCAGGCGGCACCCAGGGAACCGGCAACGCGGTGGACGCTACGAATTATCCATTTGTTGCCCCCAACGGATCGATCGTGGGTCAGAATCCAGTTACCGCCGGGAACCGCACGGGGAGCGGGATCGGCGGAGCAATCTCCGCAAACGCCATCGATGCGCTGTTATTCCCGGCGGCAGCCGGAGCGACTACGGCGGCACCGGGCGTTTTGGGCATTGCCGGGGTTTTCACCGATCCGCAGTTCCAGGTGGTCATCCGGGCTCTTAATCAGAAAAAGGGAGTCGATCTCCTCTCGGCGCCCCGGGTGACGACTCAAAGCAGCCGCAGCGCGAAAATCGAGATCATTCGTGAGTTCATTTATCCAAGTGACTTCTCCCCGCCGACAGTCCCGACCTCAGTTGGCTCAACCGGCGGCGGCGGCGGCGGCGGCGGCGGCTCGACCTCCGTTCCGGTCACTCCGGCCTCGCCGACTCAGTGGAAAACAGAGCCCGTGGGCGTCACTTTGAACGTCACGCCGAACGTCGTGTTGGAAACTTCCACGATCGACTTGGAATTGCATCCAGAGGTGGAGGAATTTGAAGGCTTCATCAACTACGGCAGCCCGATCCTTGCCCCGGCTACCCCGGGCTTCCTTAACGCCTTCGGGCTCTTCACTCCGGGAACCGCGGCTTCGGTGATCACTCCGAACATCATCAATCAGCCGATCTTCAGCAAGCGCAAGATCGACACCCAGGTGACCATCTGGGATGGCGCGACCGTTGTGCTCGGCGGATTGATTCGCGAGGACGTGCAGAAGGTCGAAGACAAAGTTCCGCTGATTGGAGATCTGCCGCTGGTCGGCCGGTTATTCCGCTCTTCGGTTGATCAACACCTGAAGAAAAACCTCATGGTGTTTGTCACTGCCCGGTTGCTTAATCCCGCGGGGGAACCGATCAATCAGGATGACGAGAAAGAAGAAGTGGTCGAGTCGCTGGTTCCAAACGGCCTGCCTGACGCTCCCATCCTCCCTAAATAGCGGGCTGGGGTCGCTTTTCCCGATGCGCTTGTGCCTGTCTTAGGAATTACAGGGGGCATAGCCACCGGAAAATCGACGTTTACCCGCCAACTGCTTAACTGGCTGCCGGCGGCTTGCTTCGATGCCGATAGCGTCGCGAGAGAGTTGCTCGACGGCGATCCCGAAGTGCGGGAATCCGTGCGCGACGCCTTCGGCGCGAACGTGATCGGGCCCGGAGGAATAGCGGATCGAGCCGCGCTGCGGGAGATCGTGTTCGGTGACGCCGGGAAGCGCCAGATTTTAGAGGAAATCCTGCATCCGCCGATCCGGGCGCGCTGGGCGGCTCTCGCAAAGCTGGCCCGCGAAACCGGAGCTTGGCTCCTGGTCGATATTCCGCTATTGTTTGAAACCGGCGTCGAGTCGGAGTTCGACACAGTGGTGGTGGTGGCGTGCCGGGAGGCCACTCAACGCGCGCGGATCGTCTCCGAGCGCCGGTTATCCAGTGAAATTGCAGTTCGAATCATTGATTCCCAACAAAGTCTGAAATCGAAAATCGCCCGAGCGGGCCATGTGGTTTGGAGCGACTGCCCCATGGCGCGCATGGAAAACCAGGCGCAGATTTTCGCAGGTTACCTTGAAAAACGTTATGGATGAGAATCCCGCCATCGGCCAAGCCGAAGCCAACCCAATCACGCAGCCCGCGCCTGAAGGCGCCCCGGCAGCACCTTCGCCTCTCCCCGCCCGCCTGCATCTGACGGAGCTGCACAAACTGACGCACGCCGCGTTGCTTGATCGGGCGGAGAAACTGAGGCTCCGCGTTGCCCCGGACCGCTCGCGGCACCATCTTATTCTCGATCTGCTGCGCTATTACGGCACTCACGGCGTCGAGTTGCAGGCGGAAGGGGTGGTTGAGGTGACCCCCGATAACCAAGCGTTTCTGCGGTGGCCCCGCTACAGTTTCAAGCCGTTCCCCGAGGACGTGCAAGTCCCGCGCGGAATCCTCCAGCGCTTTAGCTTGCAGGCAGGGCATCTGGTTCACGCCAGAATCAGGCCGCCGCGGGACAAGGAACGCTTCATGATGGTCGATCAAGTGCTGGCCATCGAGGGCATTCCCGCCGAGAAATGGGTCGAGCCGAAGCCGTTCGACACGCTGACGGCGATGTTCCCCGATTCGCGGATCATTCTCGAAAACAACGTGACGCGTTCGCTCAGCGCCCGGGCGATCGATCTCATCACCCCTTTGGGACGCGGCCAGCGCGCGCTCATCGTCGCCCCGCCGCGCGGCGGCAAGACGATGATGCTCAAGGACATCGCCAAGGCGATCCGTGCCAGTTCTCCGGAAACCGAGGTCATCCTGCTCCTGGTCGATGAACGGCCTGAGGAAGTAACCGACCTGAAACGGGAGGTCGATGCGGACGTTTTCTCCTCCACGTTCGACGAAAGTCCAGTGCGCCACATCCAGGTCGCCGAACTGGTGCTCGAACGCGCCAAGCGGCTGGTCGAATTGGGGCGCAACGTCGTCATCATGCTCGACAGCATCACCCGGCTTGCGCGCGGTTATAACAACCTGATGCCGAGCAAGGGCCGGATCATGTCCGGCGGCGTCGATGCCAAGGCGCTGACCAAGCCCAAGAAGTTTTTCGGGGCCGCTCGCAACGTCGAACACGGCGGCAGCCTCACGATCCTGGCCACGGCCCTGATCGAGACCAACAGCCGCATGGATGAGGTGATCTTTGAAGAGTTCAAGGGCACGGGCAACATGGAGTTGCACCTGGCGCGGGAGTTGGTCGAAAAGCGGATTTTCCCCGCCATTCACATCCTCAACTCCGGGACCCGCCGCGAAGACCTTCTCTATCATCCCGACGAATTTGCCCGGATCAATCTGCTCCGAAAACAGCTTGCGGCGCTCCCGCCCATCGAGGCCATGGAAGTCCTCGTCCAAAAACTGAAGGCCACCAAGACTAACGCCGAGTTGCTCATGCTCGGGCTGCGCTGATTTCATCCCGTGATTAACACGTCCGAAGCCCTCGCTGAATTTTTGGAACCGCTGCGGCAAGTCGGCCGCATTGCACTGGATACGGAAGCGGACAGTTTGCATTGCTACTTCGAAAAGCTTTGCCTAATCCAGATCAGCATTCCCGGGTACGACGTGCTCATCGATCCGCTGGCAGGTTTCTCGCTCCAGCCGCTTTATGATGAACTGAGCCGGCACGAGTTGATCATCCAAGGGCTCGACTACGACCTGCGGCTGCTGCGGCGTGTCGGAATGGAAGAAGTCGGCGCGGTGTTCGACACGATGATCGCCGCACGGCTCATCGGCTGTCTGGAGTTCAGCCTTGCCGCGTTGCTTCTCAAGCACTTTGGCGTCGTCCTGGCCAAGGGCTCGCAAAAGGCCAACTGGGCCCGCCGCCCGCTTTCGCCTCAGATGGAGGAGTATGCGCGCAACGACACCCGGCACCTGACCGCACTGGCGGCCAACCTCGAAAACGAGCTCTGCCGGCTCGGTCGCCTGGAATGGTTTATTCAATCGTGCGATAAGGCCCGGGAGGCCACCCGGACCAACCGCGAACGCGACCTCGATTCGCTCTGGCGCATCTCCGGCAGCGGAGAATTGCGCGGACGCTCGGCGGCGATTCTGCGCGCGCTCTGGAACTGGCGCGACGAAGAAGCCCGGCTGGTTGATCGGCCCCCTTTTCACATCGCCCGAAACGATCACCTCATCGACTCCGCGCGCCGGTTCGATTGTGGCGGTCCCGTTGAAATCCCCCACCTTAACAGCACCCGCCTGCGTCGTTTCTTCGAAGCCGCCGAGTCCGCGCTACAACTTCCCGAGAGCGAATGGCCAAAACCGATCCGCACCCCGCGTTCGCGGCCCACACCCGAACAGGAACGGCGATTCGCCGAGTTCAAGGCGCGCCGCGACCGGGCCGCCGCGCAGCACAACATTGAGGCCTCGCTGATTGCCCCCAAAGGCCTTCTTGAAGCCCTGGCGGCAGACGTGGAGGCGACTCTTCCCAAGCTGTTGCCGTGGCAACGGATGCTGCTGGAGTTCGGGGAGGTGTAGGCCGACTTGAATGGCAATCGTGCAGGGGTGAATCGACGCGCCATCCCAAAGCTGTGGAGCACCACAGCTGGGTGCAGGACGGGAAACACCCAAAACGCTTCCCTCGATTATGTCCGACCCAATTGAACGCAAGACCCAGATCCTCCACGAGATGGCCGAGATCGACCAGATGCAGCGAGGCCGATTAAGCGAGCAGTTTTTCTTGGATAAGAGAGGGGGCCGCGAAGTCACTCGAGGGCCCTACTACACCCTTCAACGCTGGTGCGGCGGCAAAAACATCTGCGAGCGGATGCATTCAAAAGACCTCCCTTCAGTGCATGGCGCCATTGAAGGATACGAACGCTTTGAAAAACTTGCCCAGGAGTTCGTGGAAATCACCGAAGCGATGACCCGCAAGAGCGCTCAAAACCAAGACGCTAAAAAAAACGCGACGAAATCCGCGAAGCGCAGTTCCAAGAAACCCAAGCCTTCCTAAATCTGGCCGCGCAACGCCTGGCCAAAGACGGCCAAGGCAACATGGAATGGCTGGAATTTGGCCTGCGTGAAGCGATGCAAAGAGATGCCCGGTCGCTCCTGGAAAGGCTGCTCAACGATCCGGCGCTTGCCGTGCCCAACGACCATGCGCTGGAGGGGGAAAGATGCTATCGCAAACGCGCCAAGGTGATCGAAACGCTCTTTGGTCCGGTCGAAGTCGGTCCCAATTATCCTAAATCCGGCAGAAGAGCCTCGCGCCAAGGTCGGTAGAGTAGAGAGTGGCAGAGGCACTGTTTGGCAGCGCGGTTCTTCCACTCCCCCTCATCGAACCGGACGTGCAGGTTTCCCGCATCGGCTCTCCTGTGA
>JBAXSN010000060.1:0-19220 GCA_037130675.1 Verrucomicrobiota bacterium | reverse complement strand
TGCCGCTTCTACTACCCGGCGAGACTCTCGCCGCAAACCAAGTTTCAAGTCAGGAATTAACATCAGGATTTTGCCTGATATCTGCCAAGTCGTTTAGCTTCCGAAAATCCTAATCCTGTAAATCATGCCAATCCTGTAAATCCTGTTTAAACCTGAATCCGGCAGAAGAGCCTCGCGCCAAGGTCACAAAGATCGCCAAGGGAGGAACTTATGGAAAAGGCAGAAATCACCGTGTAGGTGATCCCTTTAATGTTTCGCCCACTTCGTAAAGCTCTGTCTTGGCGACCTTTGCGTCCTTGGCGCGAAATCCAATTGCTTTTTCTAGGTTAAAAACAATATCAGTCCATTCGCTCACGCGATCGAGAATTCAGATTTGTGGGTGCTGGAAAGGGGCCTCCACCGCCTCCTGGGCGGTCTGTTCGATGGACCGGGTTGCCTTCCTGAAGCAACTCGACTGCCCGATCCATCGGGATGTCTGTGACATGTGTTATTTCTCGATGATATTTTGGATACCGGGCGCAACGCTGCACGCGATCCGCAACAAACTCACTGCTGGACACCGAGCCGCTCAGCGTCCGGTCGCGGTGCCCTTGCGAAAAGAGAAGGAACGAGCGATCCCGATGGAAGCCGATTATGTCGGCTTCGATATTCGGGATGAGTTTGTGGTCGGGTATGGGCTCGACTTCCACGGAGGCCTGCGAAGTCTTCCTTACATCGGCATCCTTGAAGCTTAAACGCAGAATGGGAGAAGAACCGAGGTCCTTCTCCCATTCAGAACTGATGCGGAGCGATTATTTCTTCGCAGCTTTCTTCACAGGCGCCTTCTTGACGGGCGCTGCCTTCTTAGCAGGTGCCGCTTTCTTCGCGGCAGCTTTTACGGGAGCGGCCTTTTTCACGGGCGCTGCCTTCTTGACGGGAGCCGCTTTCGCTACAGCTTTCTTTGCAGCGGGTGCCTTCTTTGCGGGTGCCGCTTTCTTTGCTGCAGGTTTCGCAGGAGCGGCTTTCTTTGCTACAGGTTTTGCAGGAGCAGCTTTCTTTGCAGGAGCTTTAGCCATTAAATTTCCCCCCTTTCTGTCCGCAGTTTGCGGAGTTGGACATTTGACCGAAGTGGATCGAGAATATGATCATCACTGGTGATTGATGCGTGAGTAGCTTAAC
This sequence comes from Verrucomicrobiota bacterium, assembly GCA_037130675.1. Classification (GTDB taxonomy): domain Bacteria; phylum Verrucomicrobiota; class Verrucomicrobiia; order Chthoniobacterales; family Chthoniobacteraceae; genus JBAXSN01. The sequence continues at coordinate 18,062 of JBAXSN010000060.1, read as the reverse complement.
CACCAATATCAAGTCAACGCTTTTTTTTCAACTCCGTTAAAATCGCAATCACCGATTTTGCAAGCTCTCGTTTTTCAGCGCGCGGAAATACCCTACCATTCTGGTCTGGAATAAAAATCGTCAGTTCGTTCTCGTCGCTTTCAAATCCTTGTCCGGGCACACTCACGTCATTTGCGATGACGACGTCGCAGTGTTTTTCCCGCAGTTTTTTGCGTGCGTTTTCCTCGACGTTGTTTGTCTCCGCGGCAAATCCGACGAGCAGAAATTTTTTTCCGCTCATCGCTCCGAGCGATCCCAGAATGTCGCGCGTTGGCACCAACGTAATGTTCGGGATGCCCTCATGCTTCTTGATTTTCCGCGGCGCGCATTCGGAAGGTTTGAAATCGGCGACAGCCGCGCAAAGCACCGCGACATCAATGTCCGCGAGCCGTGAATGGACGGCATCGAACATTTCGTCGCTGGTGGTGACGCTCACGATTTCGACGCCGGTTGGCGCGCTGATGCAAACCGGGCCGCTGATGAGCACAACTTCGTGGCCGTCGGCGAGAGCCGCTTCCGCTATTGCGTAGCCCATTTTTCCCGATGAGCGGTTACTGAGAAAACGAACAGGATCGATCGGTTCGCGCGTGGGTCCGGCAGTGATGAGGAATTTCATGGGAACTCAGCTCTCCGAGAGCAATTCGTTCACACGGGTGACGATGCCATCCACGTTCCAAAGCCGGCCGATGCCTTCGTACCCGCATGCGAGCATCCCCTCTTCCGGTCCAATGAAATGGACGCCGCGCGAGCGAAGCTTCGCGACGTTTTCGCGAGTGGCCGCATGAAGCCACATTTTGCCGTTCATGGCGGGAGCTATCAGCACCGGTGCGAGCGTGGCCAGCGCGATCTCGGTCAGGAAATTGTTCGCGAATCCATTGGCGAGCGCGGCAATGCTGTTGGCGCTGGCCGGCGCGATGAGCAGCAAATCCGCGCGATCGGCGAGATGGATGTGGCCGGGCTTCCACTCGCCGCTGAGTTTGAAGGGATCGGTGATGACGGGATTGCGCGAGAGCGTCTGGAAAGTGAGCGGGGTGATGAACTCCATCGCGGCGGGCGTCATGGTGACATGAACGTCGTGCCCGAGCTTGGCAAGTTTGCTGACGAGATCGGCGGCTTTGAAGGCCGCAATGGAACCGGTGACGCCGACGAGGATGGTCTTCATGGTGTTGGGTGAAACGGTTTTTTACGAAATCGCGAGGCGCAAGCGTTTGCTGGCACTCCGTTCGGCCTGCATGATGGCGCGAAACCCGGCGAGATCTTCTTCAGGCAAGCCGCTGATCAAGGTGTAGCGGTAGAGCGGCCAGTTTTGCATTTCGGCTCCGGCATTCTGAAGACGGACGGCCAACTGCTCGGGAGTCTCGGTGCCGCGACCCGAGAGGCGCTTGCGCAGCACTTCCATGCTTGGCGGCATGAGAAACACGTCCACCAGCGCATCGCGAATCACCGGGTGCTCGTCCGCGCGAATTATCGCCGCGCCTTGGACGTCGATGTCGATGAGAAGGTCTGTCCCCGCCCTCAAGCTCTCAATCACAATGCTCTTTAGCGTCCCGTAGTAATTTCCGTGAACCTGGGCATGCTCGAGAAATTCGCCGGCGGCGATCTTCTGCTCGAATTCGGAGTGCGTGAGAAAAAAATAGTCGCGGCCGTGGACCTCTCCCTGGCGCGGCTGGCGCGTGGTGCAGGAAATTGAGTAAGCGAAATCCTGGTGGCGTTGAAGCCCTTCGCGCAAGGTCGTCTTACCGCCGCCGGATGGAGCGGAAAGGACGAACAAAATCCCAAGCCTCCCAATGGACGGTGTCATTCGATGTTCTGGATTTGTTCGCGGATTTTCTCCATCTCGGCTTTGCAGGTGACGACGAGTTGGGAAATCTCGACGTCGTTGGCCTTGGCTCCGAGCGTGTTGAACTCGCGGGCGATTTCCTGCGTCATGAAGTCGAGCGTGCGCCCCACCGCCTCGGTCTTGCGCAGGTGATGGGCGAACTGGGCGAAGTGGCTGTCGAGCCGGGTCAACTCTTCGGTGATGTCGGATTTATCCGCGAAAAAAATCACCTCTTTAACAATCCGGTCGTCGTCGATTGGCAATTCGAGTCCGGCCTTTTGAATGCGTTCATGAACCGATTGCCGGTATTTTTTCATGACGTTCGGGTGGAGTTTTCCGATTTTGCGGAGCGATTCGCGGACCACCTTCAAGCGGTGGATCAAGTCCTTGGCGAGGTGTTTGCCTTCCCTCACTTTCATCGTCATCAGATTGCGCAGGGCTTCCTTAAGGGCTCCTTCAATATGGGGCCAGGCCACCTCGGGAACGATCTGTTCCTCGGGCACGCGGACTACGCCGGGAGCCCGCAACACGGTATCGATATTCACCTCGCCGCCCGCGCCAAGCTCCTTCTGGAGTTCGCGCATGGCGGCGTAATAAGTGCGGGCCAGGGAGGTATCGATCGCCACCTTCTGCGCGTTCGAACAAGCGTGATAGGCGATGACCACGTTGAGGCGACCTCGGGAAATTTCCGAGTTGATCAAGTCGCGCACGCGCGGCTCGAGTTCCGCCAATTCGCGCGGGAGAGTAACGGTGACATCGCTCTGCTTGCGGTTTACCGAGTTCAACTCGACACTGAATTGGGCTCCGTTGGTGCCGCTTTGGCCCCGTCCGTAACCGGTCATGCTTCTCATCGCGTAAAGATTCGGAAATCGTTGGTAAAAATACAATTAGAATTGAAGCGTAAAATCGGCTACATCACGAGCTTTCGTTCCAAAGCCATGGCTCCTCCTATCCGTTTCAAAAATCCGAAGACCCCCGTTCAAGCGCCTCAACCGCTTCCGCTCCCCTCCATTTGGGCGGAATCGAGAATCGTGTTGGCCGCGCTTTTCGGCATCATTGGCATCGCCCTTTTCAATTTCACCCTGAACGATCAGGAACAGATCACGTTTGTGGAATTCCTGCGCGGCCAGGTTGGCTGGAGCGGCGCGTTTGCCTCGCTGATGTTCTGGAAACTGTTCATCGGGTTTGTGCTGGGGGCGGCCGGGGGCTATTTCATCGGCTGCGACATCCCCCGCGCGCATGTGGCAAAGGCAAACCGGATCGCCCGAGTGGCGTCGATTTTCCTGGTGACGATGGTCATTTACATTCCCGCGATGACCGCCGACTTCCTTTGGGATGACGACCAGGAGATCACGGCCAACCCTTCTTTGACGGACTCTTTCGGCCTTTGGGAAATCTGGACGGGAGGCCTGGGAAACATCGAAAAGGCGCAGTCGAACGATCCGCTGCTCGTCAAAGCGCTGCGGGTTCCCCTGCACGCGATCGAGACTCGCGTATGGCCCGACGCTCGTCCCGCCAACTGCTCCGCGGATTATTTCCCGCTCAAGACCACGATGCTATGGATCGAGTATCATCTCTGGGGTCGCGATTCCCAAGGTCGCCCGACCACCCAACAGGGGTATTTCGTCAGGAATTTCCAGCTGAACGGTTTTCACGTCATGAACATCATCCTGCACGGGATTGACGCGCTGCTGCTGTTCATGGTCCTTCGCCAGTTGGGAGTCCCCGGCGCCTGGCTGGGCAGCCTGCTTTTTGCCATTTATCCCGTCCATGTGGAATCGGTGGCCTGGATCGCCGAACGCAAAAATACGCTTTCGCTTTTCTTTTACCTGCTCTCGATCAGCGCATGGATTCGTTTTGAGGATGCGTGGAAGGTCGAGGGCCGCCTCTGGGAAAAGAAGGAGGGCCTTGGAAGCAAGGATTACCTCCTGGCCCTGATCTTCTTTTTGGCCGCGCTGCTCTGCAAGACGCACGTTGTGGTTCTGCCGGCAGTCCTTCTCCTGCTGACTTGGTGGAGGAACGGCAAGCTCACCTTGCGCGATGGAGTGCGCACCGCACCGTTTTTCGCGATCGCGCTCTTCCTGGCAGAGGTAACCGTTTGGTTCCAGAACGGCCGGGCGATTGGCCAGGAGGTGATTCCCATTGGCGATTGGCCATCACGGATCGCGGGCTCGGGCCTGGCGGTCTGGTGGTATGTGGCGAAGGCAATCCTGCCGGTGGATCTCAACACGATCTACTACCACATTGGGCCGTTCGGCGCCCACTGGCCGCTGACAGACCCCCAATGGTGGATGTTTTTGATGGGGGTGATGGTGTTGATCACGCTTCATATCCTTTGGCTCGCCCGCCATTGGCTCGGACGCACGCCGTTTTTTGTCTTCGCCTATTTCGTGGGCACGCTCTTTCCGGTTCTGGGCTTTTTCACGATGTCCTACATGCGGCTGACGCTTGTGGCCGACCATTTTCAATATCTTAGCGATATTGCCGTGGTCGCCCTGATGGGCGCGCTGGTTGCGATCGGCCTCAAGAAACTGACGCCTCAAGTCAGGCCGTTGCTGATCGGCTTCACCGTCGTGGTGATCCTGGCCTGCTGTGCGTATAGCTGGGAGCGCGCCGGAATTCATCAATCCGAGAAGACGCTCTGGACTGCTTGCCTGGCGAAGAATGATAATTCCTGGCAGGCGCATAATCATCTCGGGGCTGTCATCTATATGGAAGGCCGACCGAGCGAAGCCGCGCCACATTTCGAGCGGGCTGTCTATTTGAAGCCGGAAAACCCGGAGGTCCACAACAATCTGGGGCTGGTGCTTGCCGCTGCCAACCGCTGGGAGGAAGCACTCGTTCAATACCGCCTTGCCGTTCAAATCAAAGGGGACGTCCCCGCCATGCGGCGCAACCTTGCCGATGCCCTGAGTTCTCGCGGGCACTTCGAGGAGGCGATGCCGCACTACGAACAATTGATAAAGGAAATTGGCGCAGACCCGACCGTTCACATGAGCTACGGGTACGCGCTGGCGCAAATGCACCGACTTACCGATGCCCAAAGGGAATTCGAGCTAGCGGTGCAACTCAATCCTGGCGACCCCCGGGCACGTCAGAACCTGGAAGCCGTCCGCCAGCAGATCGCCGCGAAGCGGTAACGATCCACGTCACTTCTTGGCTCCTACCGGTGCCGGTGACGTCTTGGCTGCCGCCGCCTTGCCCGCCTTTTCCGGCTTAATCTCCACGTTGGTCGCGCTCATCGTGTAGTGGATCGTCACTTTGACGCCCGGCTTAAGCTGGTCGGCGGTGCCGCCGTTGATTTTGGTCTCGGCAGTTCGCGCGAGTTCCCAGTTTTCCTTGCCTTTCTGGACGACAATTTTCGTTTGGTCCACGGAAACAACAGGCCCGGTCACCTGGTAGGCATTGGGCGCGGCGGCCAAAGCGCCCGCTTGGAAAAGGGTGCTTGCGCCGAGAGCGAGAACAAAGGTGGAAATGGTGGATGGCTTCATGATGAGTTCGACTCAGTTTCTGGGTTAGTTTTGATCGCGCCGGTATTTCGCGCGCCAGCGCCGTTCCGGTGGTTCCATTTCGTCCATTCAGTCCATCTGGTCCATTTCGTCCATGGCCCCAGGCCTAAATAGCCCGCCCGATCCTCACCCGTCCTTCGATTCTGGATGCGAATTTCATGGAGGGATTCCGATCAATTCATCAACAAACAGCACGCCGAGTTTTTGCCTGCCGCACACTGATCGGCATGGGCGGGGTGCTCGTGGGGTTATTGATTGTGCATCCGGGGCGCTACGGTGCCTTGAATTGCTGGGCCGTTAAGGCTGCTTCCCTGCTCCTGGTCGCCTTGGGCCTCGGACTTCGGGCGTGGGCCGTGGCGTTTGCCGGGCACCATACCCGGACCAACAAGATCGAAGCGCCCCAACTCGTGACCGATGGGCCGTATGCCCACGTTCGCAATCCGATCTATCTCGGCACGATTATCCTTGGTCTCGGAATGGTCGGTTTTCTCGGCGACCCGTTGTTGCTCCCCATTTACGCTCTCACGCTGGCCGCATCCTTCGTGGGAATCATCCCGGCGGAAGAAAGATTTCTGCAATGCCAATTTGGCGAAGAATATTCCCGCTACCGCGCGGCGGTTCGCCGACTCATTCCCCGCTGGCGACCCTGGTCCGGCGCCAGGCGAAAAATCCCCGACTGGTCCGCCGCCCGCGGCGAACTCGTGATCGCCGCACTGCTCGTCGTTATCATTTTGCTTTCGCACGCCGCCTTTTTCCTGAAAAGCAGAATCTGACGTCTGAAGCCGTTCCCATGAATTTGCCGCACCTCCCGAAAATTCGGTTTGCGAGGCTTCGCGGCTCGTTCCCAAACTCCATTTGGGAACGCCATTGTCCCGGCAACTCTATTGCCGGGATGACTTCGGGAGCGAGTCGGAGCTTCATCCCCCCGCCGCCGCAATCGAACTGCGCCCACAAGTGTGTTCCATCCTCCTTCCGTCGAATGAGTTTGGGAACAAGATTCCCCTCTTCCCCTATCCCCGCGCCATCAAGGCAGAGTTGCCAATTGGCTCCGGACTTATCGAATCCGGCCACCGTCATGTTCTCCAAGCCCGGCTCAAGCGCCCCGGCACGGCATGGCTTGAAGCAAACGCTGACGACATCGCCCAGCTACGCGTTATCCGCGCCAATAACCTCTGGGAAAATTTTTGGAAAGCTGCTGCTTAAAGCTGCACCACTTTTAATCACGCCCCTTGGCCGCCCCACCAAAAAAATTCGATTTGCGAGGCTTTCGGAATTCCGTATCATCTGTGCCGAAATATAATCCCCCGCAACCACCAAGGAGCATCAACCGTTATGGCCAAGAAAACCGATACCACCCCAAAAACTGAATCCGTCGAGAACCCAGTCAAAAAGACTGTCGCAAAAAAGGCCACCGCCAGCAAGACGACAACGAAGCGCAAGTCGGCGGCAAAAAAATCGGCACCCGAGGTCAGCAAAGAAGCCAAACCCGAGTCGGTTTCCGCAACTTTGGTTTCCATTTCATCGGAAGAGATCGCGTTGCGCGCCTATTACCTCGGCGAAAAACGCGCCAAACTCGGACTCCCCGGGGATTCCGCGCATGACTGGATCGAAGCCGAACGCCAACTCAAGGTGGAAGCCCAGGCCAAGAACTGATCGGGTAATCCGGTGCCGGACGTGCGGCATTTACAGAACAGGCTGGATGCCCCAATCCTGTTCGGTTAGCATCATTGTTTGAGGGCCTACCAGCCTGGGGCATCGCCCCAGGAAAAAGCGGGAAAAGCGATTCAGGGCTGAAGGCCCGCGCCATTCTGAGCGTGATACAATGGTTCGGGCCTTCAGCCCTAGTGCCGTGTAACACGTAAAATGACGCATCCAGCTTGTCTTTTTGGCCCAGGGCTGTGTTGTCAGCCCAAGTCGTTATCTACGGATAGCGCCTTGGGCTTCCGCCTTGCCCTGAACCAAAAATCCTGCGCTTTATGCGCCATTTCCCTCGTTACAAGGCCCTAGATTCCTTTGAATCGAAAACCTGGGGCGTTGCCCCAGGCTGATATGGGGTCGCGCCTTTGGCGCTAAAAGACGTATTTTGACGGGCATTTCTCAATCCGAACAGTATTGCGGCTGGAACCGGTGTCACGTTCGACCTAAGGCTCCGCCAGCAGCTTTTCGACTTTAGTCTCAAGGTCTTGGCGCGCACTCAGGTCTCGCAAGATCCCGTTTTTATCCACCAGCCACATCGTGGGAATGCTGGCGATTGCGTACTGCTGCGCCAGGCTGTTGCCCCATCCTTTGCCGTCGAAATACTGTGGCCACGGTAGTTCTTCCTCTGAGAGGAACCGTTCGAAGGTCGCTTTGTCGCTGTCCAAAGAAACGCCGACGATCTCAAAACCTTGCTCGTGCAAACGGGCATAGGCTTCCTTGACGGGAGGAAGTTCTGCCATGCACGGTCCGCACCAAGTCGCCCAAAAATCGATGAGCACGACTTTGCCTTTCATCTGCTGAAGGGCGACTGTGCGGCCATCCACCGCCGTGAAGCGGAGATCCAGAGGCTTGCCAACCGCGTCCATTCGATTCAAGAGGCCCTTGGCGCGGCCTTTAATGTCTTCGGGCGCATTGCTTTTTAAAACTTCCTCAACAATCCCCCGGGTTCGAGCGTCCAAGTCCTGCGCGGCGGACGCAAGCAGAAGGGAATAGGTCTGGGGCTCTGCGGGGAACTCTTTCAACAATTCCCGAGCCCCGCGCTCCAAGGCGGCGGCGTCGCCCTGTGCATTTCGCCGAACCTGAAGGGAACGAAGCTCGTAGCGATCCTTTGGCGAAGTGCCGGGATCTTTCAACATCGCCCGCTCGATTTCCTCAAGCCGCATCTGGGCGCCTGGGTCTCCGAACCGGGCAGCCGAAGCCACAGCCTGACGTTCCTTGCGCCGGGCTTCCGGGGCATGAATATCTTTAGGAAATTTCCCGTAGTATTCACGGGCTTGCTCCGCGAGCTTTGAGAGGCGCGCATTTTCGCTTTGGCGCCAGGATTCAACGACTTCTTTGGACGGTTGCTTCTCCTGCCATTCCGGGGGAGGAACAGGGTGCGGCGTCATCTCCGCGATGGCATTCCAAGCCTCGGTCGCCTCGGAAGGCGTGGGTGCCTGAGCGGAAAGCCGGCAGCACAATCCGAAAACGAGCGCCATTGAAAGGCGAGCCATGGTAGATGCTTTCATAAATAATTCCCGAGCGGACTTTGTAGAATCGACCGAAAGACTAGCCTCGCGTGGGAGGGTTGGAAAGATGGGACGGATAGGACGGATGAGACCTATGGGACGGATATAAGTCCCATCAGTCCCATCCGTCGTATCAGTCCCATTCCTCTCTCCTCCTCAAAACAACAAGGCCGGGGATTTCTCCCCGGCCTTGCTGAAAACTAACTCTCTGGAATCGCTTAGCGCGAATACAACTCGACGATGAGCTGCTCGTTGACGATCGGAGCGATTTCTTCCTTGGTAGGAATCCGGGAAACGACGCCCGCGAAATGCTCTTTGTCCAAGATAAGCCAATCCGGCACCGGAGCGATCTGGGTGAGTTCCAGGAACCGGGCAGCGAGGCTGCGCGAAGAAGGCTTGTCCTTTACGGAAACCTTGTCGCCGGGGCGCACATTGTAAGAAGAGATGTCCACCTTGCGGCCATTGACGGCAACGTGGCCGTGGTTGACGAGCTGGCGAGCTGCGGAACGGGAGTTCGCGAACCCGAGCCGATAGACCACGTTGTCCAAACGGGTCTCCAGCAGTTGAAGGAGGATTTCACCGGTAACACCGCGGCGGGTGAGAGCGGTCTGGAAATAGCGGCGGAACTGACGCTCGAGCAAGCCGTATTGGTAACGGAGCTTCTGCTTTTCAGCCAAGGCCAAGGCGTATTCGGACTGTTTGCGCCGGGAGCCCTTGGGGCCGTGCATGCCGGGGCCGTAGTTTTTCCGCTCAAGTGCCTTGGACGGGCCAAAGATTGGCACTCCGAAGCGGCGGCTGATTTTCGATTTCGGTCCTGTGTAACGAGCCATAAAAAAAGGTGTTTAAAAGATCAGACGCGGCGCTGTTTGGGCGGGCGGCATCCGTTGTGAGGAACGGGGGTGACGTCTTTGATGACGGTGATGTCCAGCCCCATGGCCTGCATGGCGCGAACCGCGGATTCACGACCGGCGCCTGGGCCTTTGACGCGAACCTCGACTTCTTTGAGACCGTGCCCCATCGCCTGACGGCATGCGTCCTGGGCAACCATCTGGGCGGCATAGGCAGTGCTCTTACGCGAACCGCGGAAGCCAGCCTTGCCTGCGCTCGACCATCCGATCACCGCGCCGTTCTGGTCGGTGATGCTGACGATGGTGTTGTTGAAACTGGCCTGCACATGGGCAATGCCGGTGTGAACATTCTTGGCGCCCTTCGCCTTGATGATCTTGACGGGCTCAATGACGTTCGGGTCCAAAGAAAGATTCTCCTCTTTCTTGGGTTCCGGAGCGGCGGCGGCTGCCGCAGCTTTCTTGGCCTTGGGAGCGGCTTTCTTTTTAGCGGGAGCTTCGGCGGCTGGCGCGGCTTCCGGGGCTGCGGCTGGAGCGACCGGCGCAGCGGCTTCCGGCGCGGCTGGCGTCACGGGTTCGTTCGTATCTTCTGCCATAATATCTAGTTTCTAAATTACTTCTTTGCGTCCTTTGCGCGCTGGACACCCACGGTCTTGCGCGGCCCCTTGCGGGTACGGGCGTTGGTGGAGGTGCGCTGACCGCGAACCGGCAATCCACGACGATGGCGGAGTCCCCGGTAGCAGTTGATGGCCTGCAGGCGCTTGAGATTGCTTTGAATATCCCGGCGCAGGTCGCCTTCGATCAAAAGGTTGTTGGCGGTGATCGCCTGAATGATCTGGTTGATTTGCTCAACCGACAGGTTTTTGGCCCGGACGTTCGGGTCGATGTTGGCCTGTTCAAGGATCTTTTTCGCCCAAGCCGGCCCGATGCCGTAAATGTAAGGCAGGGACGCCTCGATGCGTTTGTCGCCGGGAATTTCTACTCCAAGTAGTCGTGGCATATGCTGAAAATGGTTCTTTTAAATGCGCGCTGAGGTTGTCGCGTTAGCCTTGGCGCTGTTTATGGCGCGCGTTTTTACACAGAACGCGCACGACGTTCTTGCGTTTGACGATCTTGCAAGATTCACACAGTCTTTTTACCGATGCTCTAACTTTCATAGTTTTTGGGCCCTTCAAGGGACGAAAAAACCGCACTGGAAAACCTACTCATTTCCAGAGCGACTTTCGAAATCAAGTCTCACTTTTGCCGGAAGGTTATTCGCCCTTTCGACAAGTCGTAAGGGGACATTTCTAGCAGAACTTTGTCGCCTGGCAAGATGCGAATGAAGTGTAATCGCATTTTTCCTGAAATATGTGCCAAAACACGGTGGCCGTTGCGTAATTCGACCCGAAACATTGTGTTCGGGAGCAACTCGACCACCTTGCCTTCTACTTCGATAGCGTCTTTTCTCGCCATGTGAGTATTTCAGGTTCACCCCGCGTAATCAAAACTGTGTGCTCGAAATGGGCGGACGGCTTTCCATCCGCCGTCACGACCGTCCATTTATCGGGCAAAATCTTCACCGCCGCGACGCCCATGTTGACCATCGGCTCGATCGCCAGCGTCATCCCGGCCTTCATTCGCGGCCCGGAACCACGGCGGCCATAATTCGGGATCTGGGGCTCTTCATGCAATTTGCGCCCCACGCCGTGTCCGACAAATTCGCGCACCACGGTAAAACCGTGAGCAGTCACTGCTTCTTCGACCGCGGCGCCGAGATCTCCGAGCCGGGTCCCGTCGGTTGCGTGTGAAATCGCGATGCGCAGCGATTCCTCAGTCACGGAAAGAAGGCGTTGCAGCGCTTCATCGATTGCCCCGACCGGAACGGTAGTCGCAGTGTCTCCCACCCAACCGTCCTTAATCACACCAACGTCGAGCTTGACCACGTCGCCGTATTGAATCTTCCGAACGGAACCGATGCCGTGGACGACCTCTTCATTCAACGAAATGCAAATGTTGCCTGGAAATCCGCGATACCCAAGAAAAGCGCTCTTGCAATGAAGCTCGGCCATGAACTGCGCGGCGGCTTCATCGACTTCCTTCGTGCTGATCCCCGGGCGAATGACGGCAGCCGTACGATCAAGCACCTCACCCGCCGCCTTGCAGGCAGCGCGCATTTTTTCAATGTCGCGAGCGGTCTTGATGGGAATCATGCGGCTTCCAAAACTGTTGATATTTCGGAGAATACGGTTTCCGGCCGAGCGTCGGCGCATAATTCATGGAGAATCCCGCGTTGGCGATAGAATTTTACGAGGGGCTCAGTCTTCTGCCGGTACTCTTCCATCCGCTGCTCAAGCGCTTCGAGGGTGTCGTCCTTGCGGCGAATCAACTTCCCGCTGCAGACCGGGCAGGCCTGGCGAGCGGAATCGAAATGAAAGCCCGCGCCGAAAATCCGGCCGCACTCTTCACAGCTCACGCGATTCAGAACGCGCTCGCGAATGCGTTCAACGCGTATCTCGAAAAAGAAGGCCACCTCCAGAGGTGTGTTGCGCGCCGCGAGAATGGATTCCAGCGCTTCGGCCTGCGCGATGGTTCGGGGGAATCCGTCAAAAACGAACGAGCCGTCGTGAGTTTCAAGCCAGGACTTGACCAATTCAATGACCAGGGAATCGGGAACCAACTGACCATGGCTGGTGTAACTGTCGGCTTCGATCCCAAGCGGAGTGCCCCGGCGCATTTCGTCCCGCAGCATTGCTCCGGGTGAAGTGGGTTCGATCTGAAATCGATCCTTGATCATTTCCGCCTGCGTCCCCTTGCCAGAAGCGGGTGGGCCCAAGAGCACAATCCGCTTTTTCACTAGCTCAGATGCTTTGCGAGAAACACAGCCAGTGCGGCGACGACGATCAGTGCGACCGCGGCGTATGCCCAGATAAGCGCACCTTGTTGCACCGCCTCGCCGCGACCGGCCGGAGTGCGGTCGAAACGCCCGCGAAGACGACCCTTGCGCAGAAATCCGTCATAGTGGCGTTGAATCAAATGGGTTTCAATCTGCCGCATGGTATCGAGCACCACGCCGACGCAAATGAGCAAACTGGTGCCGCCAAAGAACTGGGCCGCGATGTAAGGCACGTTCAACATGCGCGAGAGCATCTGCGGCAGAATGGCGATGATCGTAAGGAACACCGCGCCGGCAAACGTCAGACGCGTCATTGCGAAATCGAGGAAATCGGCCGTCGGCTTTCCGGGGCGCACGCCGGGAACATAGCCGCCGTATTTCTTGAGATCGTCGGCAATCTGCTGGGGCTGAAATTGCGTAGCCACCCAGAAGTAACTGAAGAAGAAAATCATCGCCCCGTAAAGGCTGTAGTGCAGCCATCCATCGGTGAGCATTCCGGCGAGTTTCTGCGCCCAGGAATACTGTTTGAATCCCATGTTGACGATCTGCGACGGGAACATCAGCAGCGCCTGGGCGAAAATGATCGGCATGACGCCGGCGTAATTGACCTTCAGCGGCATGTACTGCGTCTGCCCGCCATAGACTTTCCGGCCCACAACGCGCTTGGCATACTGAACGCTGATTTTACGCTGGGCCTGCGTGACGCAAATGACTGCCGCGATCACGAGGACAAAGAAAGCAACCATCAACACCAGGATCATCGGGCTAACCTGGCTCTGCTGGCCACCACTTGGAACAAACGTTTTCCACGCCTGGATCAATGCGGCGGGCAAGCGCGCAACGATGCCGATCGTGATGATCAGCGACATACCGTTTCCGATCCCGCGATCGGTAATCTGGTCGCCGACCCACATCAAAAACATCGTCCCAGCCGTTAGCGAGAGAACCGACGTGAAGATAAAGCCAAACCCTGGAGAGACCACCAGAGGCCGACCCAACCGGGCGATGGTATCGCCGATGTTCGGAAGAAACGGATTCGAGGCGGGACTCTGGAAAGAGATCGCCAGAAGGTAGCCCTGGAATATGCAAAGCGCTATGGTGGCATAGCGCGTGTACTGCATGATTTTCGCCCTGCCGCCATCTTCCTTGGCGAGCTTGGCCAACTGCGGGATGACCGCGGTGAGCAACTGGAGCATGATCGATGCACTGATGTAGGGCATGACGCCCAACGAGAACACCGCGCAATTTTCCAGCGCACCGCCACTGAACATATTGAACAGCGCCGCAACGCTGCCACCAGCCTGCCGGTTTACTTCATTTGCAAACCACGACTGAAGCACGGAGGCATCCACGCCGGGGCAGGTGATTGCCGCGCCGATACGAACGACGACCAGGAACAGCAGTGTAAAGATTACACGATTCCGCAGCTCCGGAATTTTGAACGTGTTGGTAAAGGCCGAAATCATGCAGGCAGTTTTGGACCGCTTGGTTAGCGGGCGGCGGGCGCCTCAACGCTTCCGCCAGCCTTCTGGATTTTCTCCAAAGCCGCAGCACTGACTTTATCTGCCGTGACCGTGAGCTTTTTGGTGAGTTCGCCGTTGGCGAGAACTTTGACTCCGTCGTAGATCCCGCGAATGAGCTTCTTGGCAAGCAGCGCCTCTTCGTTAACGATGGCGCCGTCCTCAAAGAGGTTCAGGTCGCTCACATTCACAACAGCCCACTTGGTCTTGAACTCGGCGTTATTGAAACCGCGTTTTGGCAAACGGCGGATCAAAGGCATCTGGCCGCCTTCGAACCCGAGGCGGATGGAACCGCCGGAGCGGGCCTTCTGGCCTTTGTGGCCCTTGCCGCTAGTTTTTCCGTGGCCGGAACTTTCGCCGCAACCCAGGCGTTTGACCCGGTGCGTGGCCCCTGGACGGGGCTTCATTGTCTGAAGATTCATGATGAAACCTTAATTAAGCTTCCGCTTGAACAGCGGGGGTTACGGCCTTGGCGATGCCGCGGATTTTGTAAATGTCTTCGCGAAGGCGGAGAGCCTTCAATGCGTCGATGGTGGCTTTCACCACGTTGGCGTGATTGCTCGAACCGAGAGATTTGGCGAGCACGTCACGGATACCGGCTGCTTCCACCACGGCACGGACGCCGCCGCCAGCGATCACGCCGGTTCCGGGCGATGCCGGACGGAGCAGAACGCGGCCGCCGCCGAATTCACCGATCACCTCGTGAGGGATGGTGTTTCCATTGATGGCTACGGGCTTGAGGTCTTTCTTGGCAGCTTCGGAAGCCTTGCGAATGGCTTCGGAGACTTCGTTCGCCTTGCCGAAACCGTAACCGACTTTGCCAGCGCGGTTGCCGGTGACGATCAAGGCGCTAAAGCTAAAACGGCGTCCACCTTTAACCACCTTGGCGCAACGATTGATGAACACGACCTTCTCGGTCAGGTCCGACTTGGGTTCGTTGCTGTCTCTGCGGTCGCCGCGGCGCCCGTCTCTACGGTTTTGAGGTCCTGCCATAATTAGAATTCTAGTCCAGCTTCACGCGCGGCGTCAGCCAGCGCTTTCACTTTGCCGTGGTATTGGAAACCACCGCGATCAAATACGATTTTGCTCACGTTGGCGCCTTTGCTGCGCTCGGCGATCATTTTGCCGATCGTGCTGGCGGTGGCAACGTTGGCGCGGAGCGATTTGTCGCCCTTCAACCCCTTTTCAGTGGTGGTTGCCGCAGCCAGGGTGCGTCCCGCCACATCGTCGATCACCTGGGCATAAACATTCTTGCCCGAGAAGTGAACAGCCAAGCGGGGGCGTTCTGCCGTGCCGGTGACCTTTTTACGGATCCGGACGTGGCGCATTTTAACTTTTTCCAGAGAAGCCATAGGACGTTATTGAACGGTTTTGCCTTCCTTGCGGACGATCTGTTCGCCAGCATAGCGGACACCCTTGCCCTTGTAAGGCTCAGGCGGGTAGTAAGCGCGGATATCTGCCGCGACTTGACCGACAACTTTTTTGTCGATCCCTTCGATCTTAATCTTGGTGTTATCGGCGACCGTCACCTTGATGCCGTCCGGGATCGGGAACAACACGGGGTGCGAGAAGCCGAGGCTCAAATTCAGAGCCGTGCCTTGAACGGCGGCCTTGAAGCCGACGCCCTGAATTTCGAGATCCCTGGTGAACCCGGCCGAGACGCCCACAATCATGTTGGCGACCAGCGCGCGGGAGAGACCATGGAGAGCGCGGACATTGCGCGCCTCGCTGGTGCGCTCGACCAGAACCAACCCGCCATCGATGCGGACGTTGACATTCTTGGGAAGCGTCCATTCGAGTTTACCCTTGGGACCCTCAACTTTGATCCCGCCCTCAGGCGAGACTGCGACCTTCACCGCTGCCGGGAGATCAATGCTCTTTTTTCCAATTCGCGACATACAATTCCAGAGTTACCAGACGTAAGCGAGCAGCTCGCCGCCGACGTTTTGTTTCTTTGCTTCGCGACCCGAAATAACTCCGCGGGGCGTCGAGAGAATCGAGATCCCGAGGCCGCCCAGAACGCGAGGAATATCCTGCGAACCGACGTAGCGACGGAGACCCGGCTTGCTAACCCGCTTGAGGCCCGTGATGGCGCCCGTGCGGTTGACATACTTGAGAGAAATGCGAATTACGGGGAACGTCCCTGTCGTGTCCAACTCGTAGTCGGAGATATAGCCTTCCTGCTTGAGGATACGGGCAATCTCCACCTTGATCTTGGAGTAAGGAACGAGCGACTCCGCCTTCCGCGCAGCAGTGCTGTTACGCAGGCGCGTCAGAAAATCGGCAATGGGATCGGAAATATTGCTCATATCAAAAATTAGGCCTTCTCGGCCGCGGCCTTTTTCGCCTTGTCGGTGAACGGAACCCCCAACTCAACCAGCAGGGCCTTGGCCTCCGCATTGGTTTTTGCGCTGGTTACGATGGTGATGTCAAACCCGATGTTCCGCTTGATCTTATCGAGTTCCACTTCTGGGAAGATGCTCTGGTCGGTGACGCCCAGGGTGTAATTGCCCTGCCCGTCAAATGCACGAGGCGAAATCCCACGAAAGTCACGAATGCGAGGCAGCGCGGTCTTGATGAGGCGCTCCAGGAATTCATACATCTTCGCGCCGCGCAGGGTGACTTTGGCGCCGATCGCCTGCTTGTCGCGCAGTTTGAAGTTGGAGATGCTCTTCTTGGCGCGGGTCTCCGCCGGCTTCTGGCCGGTGATCAGGGTCATTTCAGCCTTGGCGTCTTCCAACGCCTGCTTGACGTCCGAGGATGATCCGACGCAAGTGTTGACCACGACTTTTTCAACGTGCGGCACCTGGTGGACGTTCTTATAGCCGAGTTTGGCCGTCAGGGCGGGAATTACCCGTTCCTTGTATTCTTGGTAAAGCTCTACTGCCATATACTACACGGGCCCTTAGGCCGCCTTCTTTTTGTCCGGCTTGCCGGCAGGTTTCTCCGCGCGTTCAATCACCTTCACGTTGGAAACGTGAATCGGGCCTTCGCGTTCGACGATGGCTCCCTGAGGATGCGCTTCGGATTTTTTGGTGTGCTTTTTGATGAGGCGAACGCCTTCGATCAGCACATGGTTCTTTTTGGCGACAACTTGGAGGACTTTCCCGACAGCACCCTTGTGGTTGCCGGAGATCACCTCGACCTGGTCGCCCTTCTTAACGTGAAAATTCAACTTCATAGAACTTCAGGTGCGAGGGAAACGATCTTCATGAAATTACGCTCGCGGAGTTCGCGGGCAACAGGGCCGAAAATACGGGTTCCGCGAGGATTCAAATCCTTGTCGATAATCACCATTGCGTTGTTATCGAAGCGGAGATAGGAACCGTCTTCACGGCGGACGGGGTGCTTGGAGCGGACGATGACCGCTCGGACAACGTCGCCTTTTTTCACGGTACCACCGGGAGAGGCTTCGCGGACGTGAGCCGTGATGATGTCGCCAACGTGCGCGGTTTTGGTCGGCTTGCCGATGACGCCAATCATCTTGGCCATCCGGGCGCCGGTATTATCGGCTACGTCGATTCTGGATCGGATCTGGAGCATACTGCGAAAAAGGGATGCGAGCTTACACTAATGTTTGAGGATTTCAACAATCCGCCAGCGTTTTAATTTGCTGAGCGGACGCGTCTCCATGATGCGAACCGTGTCACCCACTTGAGCTTTGTTCTCTTCGTCATGGGCATGGAATTTCTTCACCTGCTTGACGATCTTGCCAAAAGTGGCGTGCGGCACGCGCGTCACCGTCTGAACGACGGCGGTCTTGTTCATCTTGCTGGACACCACCTGGCCCACGCGCGACTTGCGCAGATTGCGGGCGGTATCGTTTGCGTTCGTTTGATTCTCGGTCATTTGACGTGGGTCTTAGGCTTGGCCGCTGCGTTGAGCGAGCACGGTTTCAATCCTCGCGAGTTCGCGCCGGATCAGGGTGATCTGGCTCGGCTTTTCGAGCTGGCCGGTCTGCTTCTGCAAACGGAGGTGAAAAGTTTCCTGGTTCAACTCCCGCTTGCGCGTCTGGAGCTCACCAATACTGAGTTCTCTAATTTCTTTGATCTTCATACCTCAAGCAGCAACCCGGTGACGGGACAAAAATTTGGTGCGGATCGGCAGTTTTGTGGCCGCCAGGCGCAGGGATTCACGGGCGACCGACTCCGGCACGCCGTCGAGTTCGAACAGGATGTTGCCGGGACGAACCACCGCCACCCAGTATTCCGGCTGGCCTTTGCCTTTACCCATTCGGGTTTCCGGCGGA
>JBAXSN010000006.1:0-41482 GCA_037130675.1 Verrucomicrobiota bacterium | reverse complement strand
CTATTTTCATGCCGCGTGGAGCCCACGTTGCGGGGCATCGATATCTGTCCAAAAAGACAAAACGCTACGATGCGCTCACGCGATTGGTAATTCAGACTTGTGGGTAGTGGAAAGGGCCCTCCACAGCTTTGGGTGGGCGCGCCGGATCACCCCAGCCCGGGAGAACAACACCGGCGCCCCGGCTGAGCGGGGCGGCTACAGGAGAGTGGCCATCTTGGCCGCTCCAGGCGTTATGCGGCACGCCTTACCAAGGGGCGATGAGTGGAATGGTTTGCCTGCCATTCTTCCGGTAAGTGATAAAATCGCCGAAATGACGCCTTCGCAGGTCAGGCATGGCGTTGTAAATGCCTCGAAATTCGATTTCGACCAAGAGTGATGGTGAGCGCGCATCCGCAGGGCGGCCACACTTGCCAGTAATTGTTCGAGCGCTCAACCCTACGCCGCTTCCTGATCCGGCTTCGCTGGCGTGCGTTTCCTAAACCCGACGCGCGCGCCCTTCTTGGCTCCGGGTTTGGCTCCTCCGGCTTTGGCTTCGCGCGGCAGGAATTCGAATCCGACCTTCCCCTTTTGCAGCTTCAAAAAGGCGTCGAACGGGCGATTGGTTTTCGACGAAACAAACTTCGTGATGAGATCGGTCTTGCCGGTCTCGATCAGCTTGCGGGCCTGGTCCTGCGGAATTTCCCGTTTGAGAATCAGTTTGCCCATTCGGAAAGTGCATTCCTTGGCCAGGGTGCGCTCGCAGATGTAAGCCGCGTCGGTTTCACGCACCGGCGCTTTATGGCACACGGGGCACTGCCCGACAATCGGGAGCTGGCTTACGTCAGCCGGAGCCGCTTCCTCTTCCTTTTTCTCGAACTCGAACTTGGCTTTGTGTTCCTCGTCCAGCAGGAGAATCGCTTTGAAGGTGCGGCCCATCTTTGAGCGGAAGCCTTCCAGTGGACCGATTTTGCGCTCGGTGAGAAGGATCTGGATTTCCTCCGGCGAGAATTCGCGTCCGGCCAGGGTTTTCCAGAAGACGTAATCGCAATTTGTGCAGCGGAACGTGCGGTAATCCTGTTTCAGTGGATGCGCGCCGCATTTCGGGCAGGCCACGTCGAGGTTTTCGAAGGCGCCTTCGGGCGGTTCGCCGCCGTTGCGGATTTTATCGACGATCTGCACCGTCAACTCGCGGATCTGGCGCATGAACTCTTCGCGCGGGAGTTGGTCCTGCTCCATCTGCTTGAGCTTGAACTCCCATTCGCCGGTCATTTCTGGCCGGGTAAGGGTCTCCACGCCGATGCCGCGCAACCCGGTAATGAGCGAAATGCCCTTGGGCGTCGCCATCAACTCGCGGCCCTGACGCCGGATGTATTCCTGGAAAACGAGCCCTTCGATGACGGCGGCGCGGGTGGCCGGAGTGCCGAGGCCGCGGGCGCTCATGGCTTCGCGAAGTTCCTCGTCATCGACCAGCTTTCCGGCTCCTTCCATCGCGGAGAGGAGCGTGGCTTCGTTGAAGCGGGCGGGCGGCTTGGTCTCGCACTCGTGGACCTCCACTTCACGCGTTTCGGCCCGTTCGCCGGGAGCGACCTTGACGATTTCCTCGCCGCCTTCCTCGCTGGCGGCCTCTTTGCCGTAAACCGCCATCCAACCCGGATCTTTGATCACCTTGCCCTCGGTCTTGAACGGTTCGCCTTCCACGCGGGTGATCCGGGTGGTGATTTCAAACTGTGCCGCCGGATAAAACACGGCGATGAAGCGCTGCGCCACCAGGCGGAACAGCTTGGCCTCAAAATCGTCGAGGTTCTTGGGCACCACTCCAGTGGGAATGATGGCGTTGTGGTCGGTGACTTTGGCGCTGTTGAAAATGCGTTTATTGGGCCGCACCCAGCCATTGGCGAGCGCCTTGTGCGCGTGGCCGGAGAGGCTCGGTTCCGGGAACTGGTCCATCACGTTGCGCACCGTAGCCAGGTTGTCTTCAGGCAAATAGCGCGAATCGGTTCTCGGATAGGTGAGCACCTTGTGCTTCTCGTAAAGCGCCTGGGCGATTTGCAAGGTGCGTTTGGCGCTGAACCCGAAGCGGCCGTTGGCTTCCCGCTGGAGCGTGGTCAAATCGTAGAGCAGGGGAGGGGCCTGCGTGGCGGCCTTCTTCTCCTCAGTTACGATGCCCGGTTTGCCGAGGCACTTGGCCTTGAGTTCTTCGGCTTGATCGCGAGTCCAAATGCGTTCCGCACGGGCTGTTTCGTCCTCGTTCTTCTTGAACCCCTCGTCGAACCAGCGGCCGAGATATTCGCCGGCGCTGACGCCGAACGTGCCGTGGACTTCAAAATAGGTGCGTGGCTTGAATGCCCGGATGCGTTCCTCGCGCTCCACCAAGATGGCAAGGGTGGGGGTCTGCACGCGCCCTGCCGTGGTGAGCCGGAATCCGCCTTGTTTCGAATTGAACCAGGTCATCCCGCGGGTCGCATTGATACCCACCAGCCAGTCGCTCTCCGAGCGGCACTCGGCGGCGTTCGCGAGCGGAATCATTTCTTCATCGGAGCGCAAATGATGGAACGCGGTGCGGATCGACTCCGCGGTCATCGATTGCAGCCAGAGTCGGCGAATCGGTTTCTTAACCCCGGCTCGCTTGATCAGGTTGCGGAAAATTAGTTCGCCTTCGCGCCCGGCGTCACACGCGTTGATGATGCCGTCCACATCGGGTCGTTTCATGAGCTTCTTTAGAAGCTTGAAGCGGGTCTCGGCCTTCCCGTCGGTCGGGGCCAGTTCGAACTCGTCGGGCAGGATCGGGAGATTCTTTATATCCCACTTGCCGCGTTTGGGCTCCAGGCCTTCCGGCACACAAAGCTCCAGAAGATGGCCGATTGCCGAGGCGACGACATATTCGTCGTTCTCGTAAAAGTCGCCTTCTTTTTTGGCTTTTCCAAGGACGCGGGCGATGTCGCCGGCGACGCTCGGTTTTTCTGCGATAACGAGTTTTTTGGCCATGTGCGGTTTACAAGAGCTTCACAAAGTGCTGTCCGGGAAGCTGTTTTACCAGCCTCTTCATTTCAAGGGCGAGCAACGTAGAGGAGACGACCCCCGGTGGCAAATTAGAATTCGTGATGATTGAATCAATGGAGGTTTCGCTTTCATTGATCGCATCGTAGATGGCCTGCTCGTTGTCGGTGAACGCGATGGTTCTGCCAGGAGTGGCTTCGAGTTGATGCTTTTGAGGAAGAAGAATCTGGAAGTCGTCCAAAATGTCTGCCGCGCTCATGACGAGCTTGGCTCCTTGCTGGATCAGCCGGTTGGAGCCGGCCGATGTGGGACGGTCGATTTGGCCCGGCACGGCGTAAATGGATCGGCCCTGGTCCGCCGCCTGGCCTGCGGTAATTAATGCCCCGCTGTTTAGCCCCGCTTCGACGACGAGCAGCCCATCGCTCCATCCGCTCACGATCCGATTGCGCTGCGGAAAGGTTGTCGTGTCCGGCTGAACGGTCATCGGAAATTCCGTGACGACGGCTCCAGAGGTGACGATTTTCTCCGCCAACGCCTGGTTATCCGCCGGGTACAGATTCATCAACCCGGAACCGAGAACAGCCACGGTGCGCCCTTTGGCGGCCAGCGCGCCCTGATGCGCGGCGGTGTCGATCCCGCGAGCCAGTCCGCTGACGATGGTCAGCCCCGCGTAGGCGAGTTGGTAACTGAGCTTCTTGGCGGATTCCAAACCGTAATGGCTCGTCCTGCGGGAACCGACGACGCTGATGGCGTGATGATCGCGATTCGTCAATTCACCCCAAACGTAGAGGACGATCGGGGGATTATGGATTTCCCGCAGCAGCGGCGGATACTCGGGGTCCGACTGAATGATGACCCGCGCGCCAAAGGCGGCGACCCGGTCGAGTTCGGCACCCAGATCGATCTTCTGCTCCCAGTTGACGATCGCATCCGCGATCTCCGGCCCGATCCCTTCCACCGCGCGAAGTTCAGCAGATCGCGCCAACAGGATGCGCTGGGGCGTCTCGAAATGGTCGAGCAATCGGCGCAAGCGCACCGGCCCGAGTTTCGGGACCATATTGAGCGCGATGCATGCCTCCGTTTCAGTCACGCCGGGAAAGCTATCACACGCGTCAAGCGGGAAGGGCAGAAATTGTGCGCTCGCCTTTCCCGCCAGATTCGGACTATTACCATTGAAGAAATGAAAGTTTCGCGCCAAGCCCGCCAAGGACGCAAAGGAAAAGATGAACCATTCGTTTGAAGCTGAAGACGACGCCCTGCGAAGCCGGGCTGCGCAGGAATTGGCGGAGATCGGTCGAACGGTCATGCCCTTTGGCCGCTTCCAAGGCCGTCGGCTTCATGAATTGCCTGCAGAATACCTGCAATGGTTTGCTACGAAGGGGTGGCCCAGAGGCCGGATCGGCGAGTTGATGCAGATTGTTTACCAGATGAAAGCCGACGGCTCGGATGTAGCCTTCGATATCTGCCGCGGGAACCCTGGGTTGCGCCGCCCGGCGGATTCCTAGGGGGAAGACTGGGAGACGCGGAGCAGACGCGGAGAGGGCCCCGTCCATTTCGCTAGTCCATTCAGTCCACTACACGTAGCTCTTGTAATTTGGCTCGAACATCTGGGAGCGGACGAAAGCGTCGATGTCTTCGGGCACCTCCACGGTGTTCAATCCGCGCTCGACGGCAAACTTGACCACTTCAATCGCAATGGACAGGGAGACTTCGCGAATTCTGCTCAATGACGGATAGACCCGCCCCTGATCGAGATCGGATTGTGAGACCTTCTTGGCCAATTCCCGCGCGGCGACCAGGAACATCTCATTGGGAACGATCCGGCTGGCACACGCAAGAACTCCGAGCCCTACGCCTGGGAAAATGTAGGCATTATTGCCCTGGCCGGGAACGAAACGCTGGCCATCGAGCGTAACCGGATCAAACGGGCTTCCGCTCGCAAACACCGCGCGACCGTCGGTCCAGGTGTAAGCCTGCTCCGCGGTGCATTCCGCCTGCGAGGTGGGATTTGAAAGCGCAAAGACGATCGGGCGTTCGTTGATTTTCGCGACCGCTTCGAGGATCGGCTGCGAGAAAGTCCCGGGCTGTCCCGATGCGCCAATGAGGGCGGTGGGCCTCAAGGTCTCCATGATCTCCAGGAGATCGCTCATCGGTTTGTGGTCGTGTGCGAACGGCAATTTGTGGTGAACCAGGTCGGTGCGGCTCTTGACGACCAATCCTTTCGAATCGATGAACCAGCAGCAGCGCCGGGCTTCGGGCTCGGAAAGTCCTTCATCGACCAGCGCCGAGACGACCAACTCGCCAATGCCGGTTCCCGCTTCGCCGGCGCCGAAAAAGAGCAGCCGTTGGTCGGCGATCTTTCCGCCGGTGATTCGCATGGACGAGTACAGGCCTGAAAGCGCCACCGACGCGGTGCCCTGGATGTCGTCATTGAAGGTGCATGCCGTGTCCTTGTATTTTTGGAGGAAGCGGAAGGCGTTGTGGTTGGCGAAATCCTCAAACTGGATCAGCGCTTTCGGGAATACCTCCTGAGCGGCTGCCATGAATTCGTCGATCAGCGCGTCATATTCTGCCCCTGTGGTGCGCTGTTTGTGCAGGCCGAGGTAAAGCGGATCGCTAAAAAGCGACTTGTTGTTCGTGCCGGCATCGATGGTGATTGGCAGGCAGACCGTCGGGTCGATGCCAGCGCAGGCTGTATAGAGCGAGAGCTTGCCGATGGGGATTCCCATCCCGTTGGCGCCGAGATCCCCCAGCCCGAGAATGCGTTCGCCATCGGTGACCACGATGACCCGCACGTCTTTGGTGGGCCAGTTCCGCAGTACGTTGGCAATACCGCCCCGGTCATTTTCCGAAATATAAAGGCCGCGCGCCCGGCGGAAAATGTGGCCGAAGCGCTGGCACGCCAGCCCGACCGTCGGGGTGTAGATCAGGGGCATCATCTCCTCGATGTGGTCCACCAGCAGCCGATAAAAGAGCGTTTCGTTGCGGTCCTGGAGGGCGATCAGGGAAACGTAGCGGGCAAGATTGTTGGTCTGTTCTCGGAGATTGCCGAGAACCCGGTCCAACTGGTCCGCCTGGCTCTGCACTTGGGGTGGCAGTAAACCGCGCAACCCGAGCGCGTCCCGTTCCTCTTCGGTAAAAGCGGTTCCCTTGTTCAGAGTCGGACTCTGTAGCAGGGCAAGTCCACGAGGGAGATTGGCGGGCTTCATCGAAATATTCTAGAAAGTGTCTGGTTTTGATTTCGTCGCACAATTCACGCGATTCACTCTCCGCGCAAGAGGCGGCAGACGAGGAGACGCGAAAGGCATCCCTTTATCCAATAGATCATTTCGCGCGTTTCGACACCCCGATCGTTGTCAGAGACTTGCTAATAATTGCTTTAGGCTTCCGCAGCCATCGCATTTCCCGCGATCCAAGCCGTGGTCCACGCGGCTTGAAAATTGAACCCGCCAGTGATGCCATCGATGTCGAGGACTTCCCCCGCGAAATAGAGCCCCGGACGAATTCGGCTTTCCATGGTCTTGAAATCGACCTCGCTTAAGCGAACCCCGCCGCAGGTCACAAATTCCGCCTTGTTGGTGCTTTTTCTGGTCACTTGTAATTCGGTGCGGACCAACTGCTGCGCCAACCGATGCAGAGCGGGACGGGGGAGCGAGCCCCAACGCAACCCCGGTTCAATTTGCGCCGCCAACAGCAATTGTTCCCAAAGCCGGGCCGGAATGGGGCGGATGGGGAATTTCACGATGGAAGCGGCGGCTTGGAAGTCGCGACGGGACTGGAGTTCGGCGATGATCGCGTCCTGAGTTTGGCCTGGGAGCCAATTGATCTGAAGGACAAATCGATAATCCATCCCGTGCAGAACTCGCGCGCCCCAGGCAGAAAGGCGCAGGATGACCGGACCGCTGGCTCCCCAGTGGGTCGCGAGGAATGGGCCGCGCTGGCGCAGCTTGGTTCCAGCCACGCTGGCTTCCACCTCCTCCACCGAGACCCCGGCGAGTTGCCGCAGCCAGGGCGCGTCGATATGGAAAGTGAACAGGGAGGGAACCGGCGGTTCCAGAGTATGCCCGAGCGCGGCCAAGAGTTCGCCTGATTCCTTGGGACGACAACCACCGCACGCCACCAGCAGTCGGTCGCAGCCGAGCGTCTCACCGTTTGAGAGGGTAAGGTCGAAACCCGCTCCCTCTGGACGAACCGCAATCTTGTCCGCCCCGCAGCCGAGCCACATCTTGATCCCGGCTGCGCGGGCCTCGCGCAGAAAGCAATCGATGATGGTCTCGGACGAATCGGTCACGGGGAACATCCGCCCATCGGCTTCGGTCTTCAGGGCTACTCCACGCGCGGCAAACCAATCCACTGTATCTGAAGGCTGAAACCGTTTGAAGGCGCCGATCAACGCGCGCTCTCCCCGCGGGTAATGCGCGGCCAAATCGCGCGCCTCGTAGCACGCATGCGTTACGTTGCAGCGCCCCCCTCCTGAAATGCGGACCTTGTCTAGAAACCGGGCGCCACGTTCCAGAATGACGATTTCGGGCGCGGTTTTCGAACGGGCCGAGGCTTCGGCACAAGCGAGCGCCGCGAAAAACCCGGCTGCCCCCCCGCCTACGATGACGATGCGGCTCATTGCGGTAAGTTGTAAAAGAGGCTCACGCGAAGACGCGAAGGCGCGAAGAAGAGAAGACGCGCTGGTGGGCGAAGCCCACGGAAACTACTCCGAAAATAGGATCGAAGCGGCAGGGATGCCGCTTCTACAGTAGAAGCGGCTTCCAGCCGCTCTCCGTGGGAGCACGCCTGTTTTTCATCCATGCGTGGTGGGCGGAGCCCATGGGGACTCGTTCCCAAGCTCCAGCTTGGGAATGCAATCTTACGGAAGCTCCAGCTTCCCGAACCTGACGCCGGTAAAGTCATTCCAGAGAAGTGAAGGCAGGGCAGGGCACATAACGAAAGTTGCAGGTAAACTGAAATTGCTGGCCAAAGGCAGCGGAGGAGGAAGCTGGAGCTTCCAGCCACTTGCGTTCCCAAGCTGGAGCTTGGGAACGAGGGTGTTAAGAGGCGGTATCCCATCGCGACAGGCAGCACCCCTGCCGTTATCGACGCTCTTTCCGCTGGAACTTCGCGAAAGCGTGTGGGCCGACTTTCGCTCCGGGCTTGCCTCCCGCCTTTGGTTTCCCGCCAGCCTTGGAGCCCGGTTTGGCATAAGCAGAACGGCGTGGTCGTTCGTCGGCTGTGCGGCGCGGACGATCCTCAAAGCGGCGCGCGCCCGGAGCCTCCGCGCCTTCGCGGGCGGCTCTCGGCGTGAAAGGGATTTCCTCGGGTCGATCCGAAGCGGAACGAGCCGACGCGGGTCGCTTTGAAAAAGGCCGGCGTTGGATGGGGCCTCGCTCTGATTCCCTTGCCCCAGGCTCGCGCCTCGGTCCGCCCGGCCTTTTCCCCGCGAATGGCTTGCGGGGCGTTTTCGAAAAGGTTTTCTCAGCTTCCGCGGCTGACTTTTCACTCTTTGCAACCAGCGACTCGATTTCGCGCTGATTGAGCGCACGCCAGGCTCCGGGGGGCAGTCCTTGGATGTGGATCGGCCCGATGCGAGTGCGGACGAGCCGCTTCACTTCGTATCCCAACTCATAAAACATGAGCCGGATCTGGCGCTTTAATCCCTGGCGGAGGATGACTTTCACCTTATTGCCACCGAGGCGATGGACCGACTCCGCTTTCGCCCACCCCTCCTGGGTGTTCATGCCGTGGATCATCTTTTCGGAGAGCTCGAAATCGAAGGCGTGATCGAGCACAACTTCGTATTCCTTCTCCACCTTGTAGCGGGGATGCGTGAGCTTGAGGGCGAGCGCCCCGTCGTTGGTCAGGATGATCAGGCCCTCGCTTTCGCGATCGAGTCGGCCCACATGGAACAGCCTTGGGAAATTCGGCGGGAGCAGATCGAAAATAGTCCGGCGGTCGTGCGTGTCCGCAGCGGTGCAGAGGAATCCCGGCGGTTTGTGGAGCAGGAGCGTGGTCGGCGCAGCAGAGTGCAGTACCCGGTTTCCCACCTTGACCACGTCAGTCGGTTCAACCCGGGTTGCCAATGTGGTGCACCGGGTGCCGTTGATCGTTACCTGTCCGGACTGGATCAGTTCCTCGCAGCTCCGGCGGGACCCGAGTCCAGCCGAAGCCAAAAATTGGTTAAGTCGCATTGGCTGGAATTTCGGGTGGATTGCGCGGAATGTCGAGGTTGAGTTGACCAATTCCTCGCGCTTGTTAAATTCCTGTTCGTTTTTCACAAAATGGCGAAACTGGAAATTCCTCGAAAAACCGTTTACCGGCTCTCCCTCTACTTCCGTGCAGTGCAGCGGCTGAAGGAAAACGGCCCCGAAACTGTCTCCTCCGCGGCTTTGGCCCGCGTGGCAGGAGTGAAACCGACGCAACTCCGGAAGGATCTGGCCTATTTCGGGCAGCTTGGCACCCGCGGGCTCGGCTATAATGTCAATCTGCTGGTGAACAAACTGGCCGAAGTGCTTGGTGCAGCCCGGTTGCAACCGGTGGTGCTTGTGGGGGTGGGCCGCCTCGGCGCGGCGCTGGTGCGGTATCGCGGATTCCAAAAAGAGGGTTTCGAGATCGTGGCCGGCTTTGACATCGATGCGAGCGGCAAACTTGCGGACGATCTTAATCTGGAAATCCACGACATGGGCAAACTCCACGCGTTTATCCGCGAACGAAAGGTCAAGCTGGCCATTCTGTCGGTGCCGGTCACGGTGGCCCAGGAGGTTGCCAATGAGTTGGTCGATGCCGGGATTCAGGCGATCCTTAACTTTGCACCCACGCTGCTCCAGGTGCCAGACGGGGTGGTGGTAAATAACGTGGACCTCGCCATCGAACTTGAAAATTTGAGCTACTTTATCCGGTAAGTTTCAACGATGTGGCGCGCACCCGCACGGCACGGAGTGCCATCCTTGCCGTGCCGCCCAATTACATGGTTACATGGCTCCTAAATCTTCCATTGTCCCTGCGTCGGATTTCAATCTGCGCGCCACCCTCGAATCCGGTCAGGTCTTCCATTGGAATCCAGATGGCCCTGGCTATTGCGGGTTGATCGGGGAGGCGCCAGTCCGTGTGGAGCAGTGCGGCTCCGCGTTGCGAGTGTCCCGGGGTGCGGAAGCCCTTGTTACGTCCTATTTCGCCCTGGATCATCCGTTGCCGGAGATTTACGCCACCTTTCCGCACGACCCTGCGATGGAGGCAGCACTCGGTTATTGCCTTGGGATTCGGATCATCCGCCAACCCCTCTGGGAATGCCTGGCGACGTTTATCACCTCCGCGATGAAGCAAGTGGCGCATATCCGTCAAATGTCCCATGCGTTGCGGCAACGGTTCGGGAATCCGGTTGCGTTCGGACTAAATTCCTATCCGGGTCCAGAGCGGATCGCGGAGGCGAGCGAGAGTGAACTGCGCGCCTGCGGCCTCGGGTTCCGTGCCCGCAATCTGCTGGGGGCGGCACGCATCATTGCCGAGGGGAGTGTCGATCTCGAAGGGATCCGATCCTTGCCGGACGACGCGGCCATGGCGGAACTCTGCCGTTTGCCCGGCGTGGGACCGAAGGTTGCCAACTGCGTCCTCCTCTTCGCTTACGAGCGGGTCCGCGCCTTCCCGATCGATGTCTGGATCGAGCGGGTGCTGCGGCAAACCTATTTTCAACGCAAGCGCAACGTCACCGCCAAACGCCTGAGGGAGTTCACCCAATCCTATTTCGGCCCTTACGGCGGCTATGCCCAACAATATCTCTTCCACCATGCCCGGAACCAGACGCGCCGCCCAGATCCAGGCAACTTGTTTGGGCCGGATAAACCTGCAATTCCAAGCTCTGCGATCAGCGGTTTTACGCCTTAGCCCGGAGCATCCGGTACCGCGCGAAACATTCGTCGCCGACAACGTCCATTCGCTCCAGTCGGCACTCGCGCGTCGTCTCCAGGAATTCCCCGGCGCATCCTGTCAGGGTCGGCGCTTGTGCGCCACCGAAGATCCGGGGGCAAAAGGTGAGGTTAAGTTCATCCACCAAATCGATTTCAACCAGCGAGCGCAGCAGCGTTGGACCGCCTTCGCAGACGAGTCGTTTAACGGCGTGATCGCGGTGGAGCGTTTCCAGCATTTCGCGCAGATCGACATTCGGGGCGGCAGTCAGATGGAGGCTGGCGAGTGGAGCCAGCGCTGACCGGATCGCATTCGGCATCCGGGTCGTTGAAAAGATCGCGACCGGCGAGCAATCGCACTTAAAAAAGGGCAGCGCCGGATCGAGTTGCCCCGAGTTGGTGATGATAACGCGGAGAGGGCAGGGGGGCATTCCCCGGCGGACCCGCTCCGCGCGCAACGCCTCGTCAGGCATCCCGAGGGCGTTGTTTTCGGTCTCGAGCGTGGTGCGTCCGACCAGCACCGCGTCCCCGGAAGCGCGGATTTCCAGCAGGCGCTGTTTATCATGAGGAGACGAGAAGTCCGACGGCGTGAGATTGCGCGTGGAAATGCGGCCATCCCACGTCAATGCGAAATTGGCGGCCACCTCGGGCCGGGGAGGCTCGCTACTTGAATTCATAATTCAGCGCCAACGGTGCGGCCCCATACCAGCCTGGGGCATCGCCCCAGATGTTCGATTTAGAAATGTCCGGGGCTGAAGGCCCGCACCATCGCGTCGCGCCCCGAATAGCGCGGGCCTTCAGCCCTGATTCGCTTTGCGGATTTTCCTGGGGCGATGCCCCAGGCTGGTATGGGACGGACCTTTGGTCCTCAGCAAAAACCAAGCTAAACGCTTTTGGCGGGACGCCCACGCTCCTTTCTCGACAAGACATTCCGATTGCGGCGTTCGGATTTAGCGCTCGTTCTGGGACACGCCCTCCGTGTGTGCTCATTTGATGGCGTCCGTAGCTACTTCTGCCCGATAACTTCCCTGACCTTGATCGCCAGGGCGGCTGGAGAGAATGGTTTCTGCAGGAAGGGCATTTCAGGGTTCACTCCGTAATTATTGAAGACGACTTCCTCGACGTAGCCCGAAGTGAACAGGACCCGCGTGCCCGGAGAATTCTCGGAGACCCAGTCAGCCAGTTCCTTTCCGCCCGAGCTTGGCAGGACAACATCGGAGAGCAGCAGGTCGATTCTCCGCTCGGGATTTTTTTTCACGATGGACTGCGCTTCTTCGCAGCCGCCAGCCTCAAGCACCTGATAGCCAAGCATTTGGAGAACGCTCGCGGTCAACCGGCGCACACTCGCTTCGTCCTCCACCAGCAGGATGGTTTCCGTGCCGCCGGGTAGATCGAGGCCTTCAAGTTCGCTCTCTGCCGGAGCCGTATCCACCAGGGGCGATTCGACTTGCGGCAGGAAGATCTGGAACGAAGTTCCCAGTCCCGGCGTGCTTTCGCAGAGAATGTAGCCGCCGCTGCTTTTGACAATGCCCTGGCAGGTGGCCAGCCCGAGTCCCGTGCCTACGCCGTGCTCTTTCGTGCTGAAAAAAGGCTCGAACACATGCTCTTTCACCTGCTCGTTCATGCCGCTGCCTGTATCGCGTACGATCAGTTGGACCCATTCGCCCGGAGGGACGACTTCGTGCTGGTTCGGCCCGCCGGGCGTAATCTCGACATTCGAGGTTTGAATCGTAAGGACGCCGCCCGACGGCATGGCATCCCGGGCATTGAGGGCGAGATTCAGCAGCACCTGCTCCAATTGGCCGGAGTCCCCGCGGACGCGGCTCGCTCCATTTGAGGGAACAGTGACAATCTGGATGTGTTCTCCGATAAGCCGGCGCAAAATGGGCTGAATGCTTGCGATCACCGCGTTCATATCCAACACCTTGACTGCCAATGCCTGGCCGCGGCTAAAGGCCAGGAGTTGGTGCGTCAAAGAAGTGGCAAACTGGCCTGCTTTCTGGATTTCCGAGAGCTGTCGATAGAGCAGGCTTTTCGGTTCGACCTGGTTAAGCATCAGATCGGTATAGCCGAGAATGGCTGTGATGATGTTGTTGAAGTCGTGCGCCACGCCGCCAGCCAGTCGCCCCACCGCTTCCATCTTCTGGGACTGCAACAAGCGGCTCTCGATCCGCTTATTCTCTGTGACGTCCCGCGCCGTCGAGGCGACGCCGGTGATCATTCCTCGCTCGTTGCGAATCGGCGCTTCAGTCAATGACACGCAAATGCGCGCCCCATCTTTGCGAAGCCGGACAACTTCCAGGTTCTGGATACTGCGGCCTTGCCGCACGGAGGCGAGGCCTTTGGCAAATTCTTCCAAGCCGTCAGCCGGCACCAGGGTGCTCGCCGGTCGGTTGATGATTTCCTGAGCGGTATAACCGTAGATTCGTTCCGCTCCCGGGTTCCAGGAAACAATAATCCCATCGGGCGTCGTGCTGACGATCGCATCTTCGGAAGCCGCGACCACCGCCGCCAATTCGCTTTGTGAGCGTTCGGCGCGTTTGACTTCGGTGATGTCCCGCAGGTAAGCGGTGAAAAGCGGTCGGTTTTGCAACTGAACCTTGGCAATGGCTGCTTCCGCGGGAAATTCCTGGCCATTGGAGCGCATGACCGTTATTTCGGACCGCCGCCTCAGAGACATTCCGGCTGCCGTGTAAAGCGGAAGGCCACCGCCCGGTTCGCCCCGCAATGGCTCGGGAATGATCAACTCGACCAGGGAACGGCCGAGGACGTCTTGCGCCCGATAGCCAAAGGTCCGTTCCGCGGTCGGATTCCACTCGATGACCTTCCCTTCGTTGTCGAAGGTGATAATGCAGTCGAGCGCGCCTTCGAGAATGGCGGCTTTGCGCGCCACCGTATCGTGCAGCGCCTGCTCGGCGAGTTTGCGTTCGATCAGATAGCCAATCTGGTTGGCAACCACCCCGAGCAATTGCAACAACTCGGGGTCTGGCTCGGATGCTTTGGGGCTGAAGAATTCCAAAACGTGCATCACCTCGCCGCCAACTTTGACGGGAATTGCGAATGCGGAGTTCATCCCGTGCTTGGCGGCCACCAAAGCGTTGGGCGAAAAGGTTTCGTCGGTGAGATCCACGACCCAGGCGGGTTCGCCGGTCTGCCAGACTCTGCCGGCCAGACGCACACCCGGGGTAAAGGGCACCTCCGTGGAAACGTTCTCGAACTCCGAGATGTCGATTCCCTGTGCGTGCCATATTTCCACACAACGCAGCAGGTTTTCCGGCAGAACGACATCCCACACCGCGCCCATGTCCCATTCCAAAACTTCA
This sequence comes from Verrucomicrobiota bacterium, assembly GCA_037130675.1. Lineage (GTDB taxonomy): Bacteria > Verrucomicrobiota > Verrucomicrobiia > Chthoniobacterales > Chthoniobacteraceae > JBAXSN01. Next base: position 27,294 of record JBAXSN010000006.1, on the reverse strand, counting down.
CAAATCGCCTGGAGAATTTTCGGGCGCGCTTCGACCACGGAATCCGAGTTGCTCAGAATCCGGGCAGTTGAATACTGGATTTGCCGCCGTTTTTCCGCCCAATGGCGGGCGGTGATATCCACGACCGCGCCCTCAAGATATTCCAGCTTGCCGTTTTCGTCCCGGACAGCATGCACGTTTTGCGAAATCCAGATCGTGCGCCCGTCCTTGCGAATCACCTCAGCTTCGAAATCACCTACGCTTTGCTGCTGTTCGATCAGGCGCAACATTTCCGCCCAACGCACCGGATCGACAAAGAAATGCCGGCCCGGCCACCCTACCATTTCGGTAAACAGCTCTTCGGCCGATTCGCGCCCGAACATTTGCACCAGGGCGGGGTTGGCGGTGATGAAACTTCCTTCGGGCGTGCTCTGGAAAATGCCCTCTACGGCATTGTTGAAGATCGACTGGTAATTGACCTGGGCTTCCTCGGCTTCAGCCGCCAGAAGTTTCCGGTCATTGGACTCGGAGGAAAACCGGTATGACTTCACCACAAAAGCGCCAGCCACTCCGAAAAGCAGCAGCGAAACCAGGAACTGAACGATGCCTTGTGTGGCGGCAATGGCGAGGGCAGCAAAAACTCCCACGCCAGCCAGCAAAGGAAATACAAACGGCTTCCAGTTTCTGGATCCGACCGGATTGGGATTGGAATGATCTTGCATGGATTGTTGGGATGATTTTTTCAAAGCCTCAACAACCGCGCCGCGTTCGCCTGTTGAGTTTAACTGCCGTAGCTGCGTTCGACACGCTCCGCAACGTCTGAATAGCCGTAATCGACCTCGTAGATTTGTTTGAAACATTCGAGCGCGTTCACGCCGTCATTCATCTTTTCATAGAGCAGACCGAGTTGATAGAGGATGCCTTTCTTGGTGGCATCCATATCTTCGATTTCGCTTGCCGCATCTTTGAATTGCTTGATCGCCAAATCCAACATGCCCTTTTTGGAATAGCATTGCCCCAGCAAATTCATCGCCCGCAGGCGGACGTTCGGGTTCTGGCGCGCTCTCTGCAATTCGCGAATGGCTTCGCTGTAATCTCCCGCGTACATCAACTGTTCGCCGAGTTCGTAGCGGACCTGAAGATCGCTGGGGTTGCGCTCCATGCGTTTGCGGGCCTCGGCGAGAAGCATCTTGGCCTTCTCCATCCGAAAATCTTCCAGCTCCTGCAAAACCCGGGGACTCTCCTCGTGTCCGTTTCCGACCGCCTCCAGCCATTCTTCGCGGGCAGTCACCGCCAGTTCGATTTGTTTCAACTGGAGATCGGAAAGTTTTCGCAGCAGCCAGCTATCGGTGCCTTTGGAAAGCTCGCTGGCATAATGATACCAGGCGATGGCATTTTCCATGTCATCCTTCTGCTCGTAGAGACCGGCTACACGACGGGCCAGATCGATGTTCTCGGGTTGAGCTTCCACCTCCCGATGCAATTCCTCGAGCAAATCATCGATGTCGTCAGCGCTCTTTACGACGCGATTTTTCTGCTCCAGCGCAATCGCCTCGTCCTTGTTCTTGATGAGATCCCGGTAATCCTTGGCCGTTTCCCAACCGCCGACTTTCATCGAGTTCGCAGCCGCTGCGTCTTTGCTCCGCTTGTTGGCGATCAAATCCGAAGGGGTTATCTCAAGAATCTTGTTGTAAATGGCAACGGCTTTTTCCGCTTCGCCGTGCGCCATCAGCAATTCGCCCATTTCATGCAGCACTTTCGTATCCTTGGGATCGCCGTCGGCCAACGTCTGGAGGGCGAAAAGAGCCGTTTCGTAGTAATCCAAGGCGATGGCGGCATCCTTTAACAGGTGATTTGCCGGCGAGTTGAACGGGTCGGACTCCAGGGTCTTTTCCGCGATGTCGAGCGCTGCGGCCGGGTCTTTTTTCAAGACCTGGGCGCCTTTGAGAACCGATGCGGAAAAGCCGCCGAAGAGCCCCGCTTTTTTACCTTTGGTTGCTGTGATCTGGGAACGCCGAAGGACTCTTCGCGCCTCAAGGAACTCGGGGGTTTCTTTCAGAACCGCTTGAAGGAGCGAGTTTGCGTAGCCGAAATTGCGTAGTTCCACTGCGGTGAGAGCCTTCAGCCAAAGGCTGCGTGCGTTTTCGGAGAGGTCTTTTTCGGTCTTAATAGCCATACGAGGGAGAAAGCAGGGAAAACCTAACACCGGGCATTTGAACAATGCAACATCCATGTGGCGAGATCCTCGGCAATCGGGGCGTTCCATTCCAGCGCCTCGCCGTTCATCCGGACGCCAAGCACGGCGGAGTGCAAAGCATGGCGGGGAAGCAGCAATCGCTCTTCCAAACGGGGAGTCCAGCCGGTTTCGATGAATTCCAGATAACAGCGTTCGTCTGGACCGTAGATTTTGTCGCCCACGATCGGGTGTCCCGCGTGGGCGAGATGCACCCGGATTTGATGGGTGCGTCCGGTTTCCGGGAAGGCGCGGACCAGGGAAAACCGAACATTCTCGCGCTCGAAACGCCTCTCCACTTTAAACCGGGTAAATGCCGGGGCGCCCTCGGGATGCACGCACCGTTTGAGGTAAATGGCGGTCGAAAGCCGGTCGCCTTGTCGAAGCATCGGCGCGTCCACGGAAAATTCGTCGGTTGCAGGCCAACCCCAAACGATGGCCAGGTATTGCTTGGAAAATGCGCGTTGCAGCATCGCCAAGCCAAATTGCCGGGCCGCTTGGGCGGTTTTGCAGACCAGCACCAGTCCGCTGGTTTCGCGATCGAGCCGGTTTACGATGGAAACCTGCCCGCCGTTGGCGAGTTCGAAGGCGAGGAGCTGGCGCAAGCCATCCCACACGGTCGGAGGCCCGTCGGGCTTCTTGGGGTGAATCAGCAAGCCGGGCGGCTTGTCGATCACGATCCAGGCGTCGGTTTCGTCGATGATACGGAAATTCACAGTGGTGCAAACAGTAGAACAGTATTCTTGGCCATGGTTCTGGTTTTAGACAGGATTAACATGATTTTCAGGATTATCAGGATTTTGCCTGGGGCCTGCAAAGTCGGTTGGCTGAGGAAATCCTAATCCTGTAAATCATGCCAATCTTGTTAATCCTGTCTAAAAGTGCCAAGCCTCACCGCTCGCTGAGTTAAAGATTTCCGTCCGCGCGAGGGAAGGCGGAAAGTTGCAGTAAATCCAACTGCGGTTGCGGTTTCGATCCATGGTCAGAATGAGATCCCTCGGCATCGTTTTATTGGATTCGCATTACGTAAATTCATATTGCGACACATTGTTCGGCGGAAACGCTGAGGCCGGCTTACCTGGGCCGGCGGGTTCAGGGAAAAATCCTGAGAATCTCTACAGGAAATGCCACAAGTCGCGGTTTATGAAACGCTGCGACTAACCGGGGAATTCAAGGAGGGGTCATTGAAAAAACGTGTAAAGCAACTATTAGCATTTCGCCGACTGTTACTGTTTATAAGTTATACGGTCGGACTGATGGCAAGTCTGTGGCTCGCCTATCAGTTGAGATTCGATTTTGATGTTCCGTCCGACTATTATGTCCAACTCGGGTTTGCCCTGTGCTGGATCGTTCCTCTTGAACTCCTGCTTCTGCTCGCCTTTGGACAGTTTTCGGGAAAGCTTACGGTTTTTAGCACGCCTGATTTCGGACGGGTCCTCTCGGCGATGTGCGTGAGCGCACTCCTGAGCCTCTGCCTGCGCTGGGTGGACGAATTGGAAATCGTGCCGCCCCGGAGCATCGTCATGCTCAATTTCGTGCTCTCGTTTGTGGTGCTTGGAGGGCTGCGACTGAGCCTTCGCATGATCTGGGAACGGCTGCGCGGATTAAGTTCAACGGAGATCGAAACGAGACGACGCGTTGGAATCATCGGCGCCGGAGATGTGGGCGCGAATCTGGCGCGTGAACTGATGAGCAAACGGCACCTTGGCTTGGAGCCCGTGGCCTTCTTCGATGACGATCACCATAGCTGGCGCTCCCGCGTCCACGGAATTCCCGTCCTGGGTTCTCCGGAGCTTTTGTTGGAGGACAACCCTGCGCCGGCCCGCCAGGAATCATCCCTGGTCGCCAGTCTCGTTTGCTTCTTTCATCGGCGCAGACACTTTCATTTGAACGAAGTGATTATCGCCATGCCTTCGGCACCCGCCAAACGCATCGGGGAGGTCGTTCAAATCCTGCAAAAGGCAGGGTACCCGTTCCGCACCATTCCCTCGGTGGATCAGCTCGCCACCGGCGCCGTGATGGTCACGCAGTTGCGGCCCGTGGAAATCCAGGATCTGCTGGGGCGCGATCCGGTGCGCGTGGAAACCGAAAACATCCGCTCGGTGCTGGAGGGGAAAGTCGTCATGGTCACCGGGGCAGGGGGAAGCATCGGCTCCGAGTTGTGCCGACAGATCGTCAATTTCGCCCCCGAGCGTCTATTGCTCGTAGAGCAATCCGAAGTGCAGATGTTTCAAATCGAGCAGGACCTGATCAGTCGCGGCTTTGGCGGATTGATCCAGCCCTGCATCGGCAACGTGCTCGACCGGGAACGGATGCTCTGCGTCTTCGAGCGGTTTCTTCCCAACATCGTCTTCCACGCCGCGGCGCATAAACATGTGCCGATGATGGAAGCACACCCCGGCGAGGCGATCAAAAACAACACGCTGGGGACCGCCTCCATGGCGCAACTCTCCATCGAGTTCGACGTGGAACGCTTTGTCCTGATTTCCACTGATAAGGCGATTAACCCCACCAACGTGATGGGCGCCTCGAAGCGCCTTGCGGAGATGTATTTGCAGGCCCTTCACGGAGTGACGCCCACCAGCACCCGGTTGATGGGCGTCCGGTTCGGCAATGTGCTCGGCTCATCCGGGAGTGTGATCCCGACGTTTGCCCGGCAGATCGCGGCGGGAGGTCCGGTGAAGGTTACGCACCCGGATATAACCCGCTATTTCATGACGATTCCCGAAGCGGTGAGTCTGGTGCTGCAAAGCTGCGCTCAGGGCCAGGGCGGCGAGATCTTTGTGTTGGACATGGGCAAGCCCGTGCGGATTGTCGATCTGGCGAAGCAGATGATTACCCTCAGTGGGCTTAAACCCGGCGAGGACATCGAGATCGAGTTCATCGGGCTGCGTCCCGGAGAAAAGCTCTTTGAAGAGCTCTCTTATCAGGGGGAAAACATTGCGCCAACCCTGCACCCCAAGATTATGCGCTTCATCGGACCCCAGCCGGATATCGACGAACTGAGGACGATTCTGGACAGGCTCTCCGAGCATCTCCACACCGACTCGCCCAATCAGCTCAAGCTCAAGCTTAAGCGCATCATTCCGGAATATCGCCCGCACTTGGGAGGCGCAAACGGGTTGGATATGGGGATCGGATTGAGCGGAGCGCCCCTTGAGCCAATCCATGGTTGAAACCTTTCGATCAGGTATGCTTCTACGTTCGCTGAATTTTTTCCGAGCTAGAGCCTAAATGACAGTTCAAAAACGAACTTAGCTCGGGAAGAATATACCTCATGGACTGGACAGCACTTCAACAAGCTGCCGAAAAACTGAACCCCAATGGGGGGTGGCGGTGCCTGGAGGAACTCGCCGATTCGCCGGAGTTCCGAGAACTGTTGCATCGCGAGTTTGAGACCCCGCCTGAGGCCTGCGATTTCTCGGGCGTCAGCCGGCGCGATTTTCTGCGGCTCTTCGGCGGAACCCTTGCCCTGGCAGGGCTTTCCGGGGTGAGCGGTTGCGTCCGTCAGCCGCAGCAAACGATCGTCCCTTATGTCAATCAGCCCGAGCAGGAGGTTCCAGGCAAGGCGCTCTATTATGCCACGGCCCTGGAGTTCGGCGGTTTCGGGCGAGGCGTGGTGGTTGAAACTCATGAAGGGCGCCCAACAAAAGTTGAGGGGAATCCGCTGCATCCCGCAAGCCTCGGGGCGACCAGCGTTTTCGAACAGGCGACGATTTTGGATTTGTATAATCCGGGGCGTTCGTCGGCGGTGCTGAAGAATAATGAAGTCAGCACCTGGCCCGCCTTTCTGGCCGAGCTGCAAGCCGCGCTTGCCAAGTCGCCAGCGGGCGGCGCGGGACTGCATTTGCTTACCGGGACAGTGACTTCCCCAGCCTTTGGCCAGCAATGGCAAACGCTGTTGCAGCGTTATCCCGGAGCGCAGTGGCACCAATACGAAGCCGTGAATCATGATGCCGCGGACGAGGGCGCGGTCCGGGCGTTCGGGCGTCGCGTTGAGCCACAATGGCATTTCGACAAAGCGCACGTGGTGGTTTCGTTTGGCGCGGATTTTCTTTTTGCGATGCCAGGTAGCATCCGATATGCGCGCGATCTGACGGCGGGCCGCAATGTCCGGAGCGGGAAGAGTGTCATGAACCGGCTCTATGTCTTGGAAAGCGCGCCGACTATCACGGGCGCCTACGCCGATGACCGCCAAGCCGTTGGCGGCAGCGGTCCGGACGGGATGCTCGGGTATGCGGTGGCGCTTGCGACCCAACTCGGCGTGGCGGTTTCGACTCCGGGGTGGACTCCCGGTCGAGCGGCTCAGGCTTGGGCCACCAAGGTGGCGGCGGATCTGAAGGCAGGCGGCGGGCCGAGCCTGCTCATCGCCGGGCATGGAGAGCCCGCGGAATTGCATGCGCTCGTAAATGGGATGAATGCAGCCCTGGGGAATTTCAGTGCGACCGGTTCGATTTCTAATAGCGATCTGGTGGCGCTGTCACCAGGCAATCAGACGGATTCGCTAAAAGCTTTGGCGGATGCCATCAAGATTGGGAATGTCCAGGTTCTCATCATGTTGGGCGGCAATTGGGCGCATAACGCTCCCGCTGATTTTGATTTGGGCGCGCTGATCCGGAAAGTGCCCCTGAGCGTTCACCTTGGGCTGTATCGGAATGAGACCTCCGATGTGGCGACCTGGCATATTCCGCAGGCGCACGCGTTTGAATCGTGGGCCGACACGCGGGCCTTCGACGGAACTGCGACGATTCTCCAGCCTTTGATTGAGCCGCTGTTCGGGGGGCGAACGGCGCATGAACTCCTCGACTGCGTGGCGCAATATCCCGGCCGGCGCGCTTACGACATCATCCGGAGTTACTGGATGGAAAAGGGAGCGCTGGCAGGGCGCGGGGAGATGGCGTGGCGGCGCGCCTTGCACGACGGCGTGATCCCCGGGACAGAGGCTCCGGCGAGTGCGGCATCGGTTGACCCCGCCCGCCCGATGATCGTGACCGCGAAAAAGGAATCCGGCCTCGAACTGGTGCTCGCGCCGGACTACGGCGTCTGGGATGGCCGCTATTCCGAGAATGCCTGGTTGCAAGAGTTGCCCCGTCCCATCACCCGGCTTTCCTGGGAGAACGCCTTGCTTATCGCGCCATCGACGGCTGAAGAGCAGAGGCTTTCGGATGGCGATGTCATCAAGGTCCGGACGCAAGACGGACGGGAACTGCGGGGGGCGGTTCTGGTGCAGCCCGGGGTTGCGCCGGGCGTGTTCGCGGTAAGCTTGGGAGGCGGTTCCCGACCGGAGCCAGGGCCAGCCTGGCTTCATCGCGAGGAGGCTGCGTCGGCGTATGCCTCCATCGGGCGCAACACGGGGATGAACGTTTACCCGGTCCGCACGAGCACCGAACAATGGCGGCGAACGATTGCGATCGAAAAAACCGGGGAGACGCACAAGCTGGTCACTACCCAGCAGCATCACCTGGTGCATGGGCGCGATTTGGTTCGCCTCGGAACAGTGGCGGATCTCGACAAGCTTGCACCTACGCCCGTTGCGGAACACGAGCCGCAGACTTTTTATAATCTGACCCGCGTGGAAACCGACGGAGTGGCTTGGGCCATGGTGATCGACCTCACGCGCTGCATCGGCTGCAACGCTTGTGTCCTGGCGTGCCAGTCGGAAAACAATATCCCGCCGGTGGGCCGCCATGAGGTGGAGCGGGGGAGGGAGATGCACTGGATTCGCGTCGATTCCTATTATTTCGGCGACATCAACCTGCCCTCGATAGCGTTTCAGCCCGTGCCGTGCATGCATTGTGAGACAGCCCCTTGCGAGCCCGTCTGCCCGGTTGGGGCGACGGTGCATGATCATGAGGGGCTCAATGTCCAAGTTTATAACCGCTGCATCGGGACGCGGTATTGCTCTAATAACTGTCCCTACAAAGTGCGGCGGTTTAATTTTTTCAATTACGGAAAGCCCGCGAGCACCGAGCCGCTGCTGCTGTTGCAGAACCCGAACGTCACTGTGCGCGCGCGCGGCGTAATGGAGAAATGCACCTACTGCGTGCAGCGCATCAGCAAGGCGCGCATCGCAGCCCAGGTGGAAAACCGGCCCATTCGAGACGGAGAGGTGACCCCCGCCTGTGCGCAGGCCTGCCCGACCGAGACTATTGTCTTCGGGAATCAAAACGATCTGCAGAGCCGCGTCGCCGCCTTCAAGCGGAGTCCGCTCAACTACTCGGTTCTGGCGGACCAGAACACGCGACCGAGGACGACGTATTTAACGCGCATTACGAATCCGGTATGATGACGGAAGACACGGAGACGCTGAGAAGAAGACGCGGGGAGGGGGGGACGCGGAGACGCGGAGATGAGAGCCCTCGTTTAAAACTCGCCCGCCACGCGCTACTCCGAAAGTGCCGAATTTTCATCCTGCGTGGTGGGCGGAGCCCATGGGGACTCGTTCCCAATCTCCCGATTGGGAACGCACTTGTCTGCGAATCTCCGATTCGAAAACCGTCCGAGGGCCGTTCCCGCTGCGGAGTTCCCTCGACGAATGACCCGGCCGGGAATGCAGCCGGAAACTTTCTGTCTGGGCCCGTCTTTCTTTCGTGCCTTCGTGCCTTCGTGCCTTCGTGTGAAATAACAAAAACCGCCCGGCATGCGGCCAAAGCGAGGAGTTTCAGTTTCCGGCCCGCTGCACATGCGGTCAAAGGGAAAACGCACGTTATCTGTAATCCCTCGTTTTTTTTGCTGCCTGTCTTTGAGTGTTTCACACGAAGGCACGAAGCCACGAAGGCACGAAGATTGGGCGCGAGGAGAAGCTTAGACGAGCGCCTCAATTGCCCATCCCCGCGTCTCCCCGTCTTCCCTTCCCCATGTTCCAATGAATTTTAGAAATGACGGACCACACGCAAACACGCACGCCCGCTGAGACCCCTCCTGACTCCCCGCTCGGCTATCCCGAGCGGCTCTTGGAGCCGGGCGTTACCTATACCAGCGCCACGGAGGAGATCGCATCGATCCCGGAGCGCCGGATTCGTTCGGGCTGGTGGTGGCTTGCGTTCGGTGTGTCGTTCTTCATGCTGATGACGCTGCTCATCGCAGTCAGTTGGTTGTTTCTACGCGGGGTTGGAGTTTGGGGCGTGAACATCCCGGTCGGCTGGGGATTCGCCATCATCAATTTTGTCTGGTGGATCGGCATCGGCCACGCCGGGACGCTGATCTCGGCGATCCTGCTCCTGCTCGCGCAGCAATGGCGCAACTCGATCAATCGGCTTGCGGAAACCATGACGATCTTCGCCGTGATGTGCGCGGGCCTCTTTCCGTTGCTGCATCTCGGACGCCCCTGGGTGTTCTATTTCCTGCTGCCTTACCCCGATACGATGGGCTTGTGGCCTCAGTTCCGCAGCCCACTGGTTTGGGACGCCTTCGCGGTATCGACCTATTTCACGGTTTCGCTGCTCTATTGGTACACGGGGCTCGTGCCCGATTTCGCGACGCTTCGCGATCGGGAAACTTCGCCCTTGATGCGACGCGTCTATGGGATTGCGGCGCTCGGTTGGCGCGGTTCGGCGGTGCATTGGCATCGGCACCAGATTGCCTATCGATTGCTGGCCGGCCTGGCCACGCCACTGGTGCTCAGCGTTCACAGCGTGGTTAGCCTCGACTTCGCGGTGTCGATGTTGCCCGGGTGGCACTCCACGATTTTCCCGCCTTACTTCGTGGCGGGAGCCATCTTTTCAGGGTTCGCCATGGTGCTGACGATGCTGTTGCCGATCCGCGCAATTTTCAAACTGCATTCCCTGATCACGCCGCGGCATCTCAACAACATGGCGTGCGTGATGTTCGCGACCGGCCTAATGGTGGGCTTCGGTTACTTGATGGAAACGATGATGGGGTTGCTGAGCGAAGATCAATTCGAATACGCAGGAGCGGTCTCGCGGCTTTGGGGCCATGGCGCCCTGATCTATTGGTCCGTGCTGGCGTGCAATGTATTCATCCCGCAAGTTCTCTGGTCGCGTTGGGCTCGCACCAATGTGTGGGTTCTCTTTGTGGTTTCAATCGTGATCAATATCGGGATGTGGCTGGAGCGGCTCATGATTGTGGTATTTAGTCTGAACCGGGATTTCCTGCCTTCGAGCTGGGGGACTTACTGGCCCACGGTCTGGGACTGGGCAACTTTCATTGGGTCCATGGGGCTGTTCCTGACCCTATTCATGCTGTTCATCCGGTTTGCGCCGGTGATTGCAATTGCCGATGTGCGGGAACTGATCACGCCGAACGGAAATAAGAAATTATGAGTGCCGGACTCTATGGATTGATGGCTGAGTTTGCCACGCCGGGTGAGTTGACGACCGGGGTGCAAGCAGCGGTGGCGGAAGGTTACACCCGGATGGACGCCTACACGCCGTTCCCGATCGAAGGACTGGCCCACGACATGGGGAAGGGGCGCTCTTGGCTGCCTCTGGTTTTCTTGTTGGGCGGACTTGTCGGCGGGGGCGGAGGGTTCTTCATGGAGTGGTATTCGATGGGAATCGATTACCCGCTCAATGTCGGCGGACGGCCGTTCAATAGCTGGCCTTCGTTCATTCCGGTGACCTTCGAGCTGACGGTGCTGATCTCCGCCCTCAGCGGTGTGCTGGCTCTCTATCTCTCTATGAGGTTGCCCAGGCTGCATCATCCGGTTTTCGACACGCCCGGATTCGAACGCGCAACGAGCGATCGGTTTTATCTCTGTCTGGAAAGGGTCGATCCGCGATTCTCCCTGCCCTCAACGCGGCAGTTTTTGGAAAGCTTGGATCCGGTGGCGGTCATCGAAGTGCCAGAGGAGGTGGGGCGATGAAAAATTGCGTCCTCTCCCAAAGCGGCGCAGAAGCGCACGCACTACAAGACGCTGGCGCGCAGGATAGAGCTCCATTGGGCGCGCCAGCGTCTTGTAGTGCTGTGGTCCTCCACAGCTTTGGGAGGGCTCGCCGGGGGGCCCACGCTCCTCCCCGCGTCTCCGCGTCTCCGCGTCTCCCTGTCTTCTTCCTCCTTCTCCTCTTCCTCCAATGCGGTTGCCGCAAAGCCATGGTTTCCGATGGCCGGATTAAACCATTGGAGGAATCCAAATTCTTTTCAAATGGAACCACCGCGCGCCAGCCTGTGCTCGGGACGGTAGCCCGAGGCGAACTGCATGAAGACACGGCTTTCTTTGATGGCGAAGTGAACGGACGGCTGGTGACCGGTTTTCCAATGCCGGTCACCAAACCGTTGGTGGAACGGGGCCGGGAACGCTTCGATATTTATTGTTCGGTCTGCCACGGACGCACTGGCGCCGGAAACGGCATGATTCCGCAACGCGGATTCCCGTCGCCGCCGACGTTCCATCAGGATCGATTGAGGAACGCGCCGCCGGGCTATTTCTTTGGGGTGATGACGCACGGCTACGGAGTGATGTATTCCTACGCGGACCGGGTCTCCCCTGCGGATCGGTGGGCGATTGTCGCCTACATTCGAGCGCTGCAACTCAGCCAGAATGCGCGCTGGAACGATATACCGGTAGAAGAACGTGGCAAAATCGAGCAACCGGGGCCTGCCGGCTCGTCCGGTGGTTCTTCAAACCCATAGCGAACACGATGACGAACAGGAGTTATTTGGTATGGATCGCAGCCGGGGTGTTGGTCTGTGCGCTGGCGGCTGCTTTGGCGGGCGAACAATTCTATCGCTCTGCGCTTTTTGCGTTTTTCATCTGGCTCAATGTGAGTCTCGGTGCGCTTGCCCAATTGATGCTGCATCATCTGACCGGGGGCCGCTGGGGGTTCGCCATCCGGCGCCTTCTCGAAGCCGCCTTGGTGCCGCTTCCATTGCTGGCGCTGCTGTTTGCGATCCTCTTCGCGGGCCTGCCCGCGCTCCGGCATGGTTCGGGATACTTTGCTCCGGACTGGATGATTGCGCGCGCGGTCGTTTATTTCGCGATCTGGCTGGGGATGGCTTGGAAGCTTCGCAGTTGGTCGCTGGAACAGGATCGGCGCTTTGGCATCGGCGATATCGCGCCGGCTCGCAAGCTGCGGCGGATCAGCGGTCCGGGCCTGTGCGTTTATTTCGTCACCATGGGCTTTGCGATGATCGACTGGATCATGGAACTGGAGCCCGGTTGGCGCTCGACCATGTTTCCGGTGATTATCATCGCGAACCAGACGTTGCTGGCGCTCTCAGGGGCGACCATAGCCGCTGTGGTCCTGACCTCGCGGGGAGCCAGGCGCATTCAAGAGTTGGCGACCACGCAGGCCTGGCACGATCTGGGTAAACTGCTCTTCGCCTTCGTGATCTTCTGGACGTATGTTTCGTTCTCGCAGCTTCTCATCATCTGGTCTGGCAATCTGCCGCACGAGTCGGTCTGGTATATGCACCGGAGCCGGGGCGGTTGGGAATGGCTGGCGTGGGGCTTGGGTGTGATCTGTTTTGTGGCTCCGGCAGCCGTGCTGTTGTTTCAGGCCCCGAAGAAGAACCCCCGCTCACTCGCAAAGGCGTCGGCCCTGATCTGGGCATCCCAGGTGGTCTATCTGTTTTGGGTGATCGCACCGGCGTTCTTCCCGGCGTTCCATCTCCATTTGCTGGATATCGTGATTCCGCTGGCCGTCGGAAGCATTTGGGCGGCTGGCTTTTGGTATGGCTTTAGCACGGCCGAACCGGTCCCGCTCAATGATCCTCGACTCGCAGAACTGGGGGTGGAACCGGCATGATTCCCGAAAACGAGCAACCGCCCATTAACCCCGGGCCGGAATCGCAGTTCGAAAAGAGAGATATGGATGCCCCAGGGGTGGGGTTGGTCGCCGCGATGCTGATCCTGTTTCTGATTTTGAGCAGCATTGCCACGGCACTCTGGTATCAGTCGCTCTCGGTCCGCACCCAGCGGGAGATGGGGCCGGTTTTGGAACCGATGCCCGGCGCGGAAGCGCAATTTCCCAAGCCGCAACTTCAGGCGAACCCGCCGCTCGATTTGGCGAAACTACGCCAGCAAGAGGATGCGGTGCTCAACGGCTATCGTTGGATCGATCAGAAAACGGGCATTGTCGGGGTTCCGATCGCTGAGGCGATGGAGTTGCTGGTGCGGCGAGGGGATCAACCGGTGCTCGGCACGCCGGGTTTGCCGCAGGGGCCGACCTGGCCGGAGATGATGCAACGCCGCGCGCAAGAAGCGACGGGCGTGCCGGGGGGAGGGGGAAAGCTATGAGAGCTATCAGCGCGTGCCCAAAGGCGGTGGAGGGCTCTTACCTTTACCAACCAGTCCGAAGCGCTGAAAGTGCTCGGAACACGGTTGTTCTCAATCGGTTGCTCGGTCCGAAACGAAGTCCTCTCCCAAAGCGGCGGAGCACCGCACGCACTACAAGACGCTTCGCGCAACCAGCACGCGCTTTCCCTGTAGCGCGCCAGCGCCTTGGAGTGCGGCAGTCCTCTGCCGCCTTTGATGGCGCACCGACCGCATGGCGCAATATCCTCTGTTGCGCCGCCCTGATTTTCCTTTGCATCAACCTCGCAGTATCGCCGGCTCGCGCCGCTCTCACCGATCAGGAACTCCAGGCCGTTCAGTTTATCCAATATCCCAACCGGCAACTCCCGCTCGACACGGTGTTCACCAATGAGGCCGGCGCGCAGGTCCGGCTTGCGGACTGTTTCCGCGGCACGCCCGTGTTGCTGGTTCCGGGCTATTTTCGCTGTCGAATGCTCTGCGAAGGAGTCAGCGATGGGCTGATTCTTTCCCTTCAAGGAAACCGCAAACAGGTCGGGCCGGATTTCCGGGTCGTCTTTCTGAGCATCGATCCCAAGGAGCAACTCGCAGAGTCGCGGGCGCGCAAACGCACTTTCCTGAAACGTTATTCCCGGCCCGGCTCCGAGAACGGGTGCGATTTCCTGAGCGGCTCGCCGGAGGCCATTTCCGCGGTGACAAATGCCATCGGGTTTCATTACCGGTTCGATCCGCAGTCCGGCGAATTTGCGCATCCCGCCGGGTTCGTGGTCGTTCGCCCGGATGGGAAGCTTTCGCGGTATTTTTTCGGTGTCTCATTCTCCGCGGCGGAACTGGATCAAGCGCTCGCCGATGCGGCGCGCATGAAACAGCCCTCGAAAGTCGAGCAGTTGCTCTTGCTCTGTTTCCATTACAATCCGGTGCAGTCACGGTACGGATCGCTAGTCATTTATTCCGTGCGGCTGCTTGGAGTGGCAACCCTTGGCGGGTTGGCATTTCTGGTGGTTCGCGTAAGTCGCCCGAAACAATCCGCGAACTCAGTTAACCTGCCGCCAACTCAGCAGCCATGACGTTTCCCATTGTACCCGACGAAGCCTCTCTGGGCGCGCAAGATGTAGATCAGCTGATGCTCGCGCTCATCGCGATGGCTGTTTTTTTCACTCTTCTGGTTGCCTGCCCGATCATTTACTTCAGCTTCAAATACCGGCGTTCGAACCCGGTAAACCGGGCCTATGAACCCAGGGGGACGCTCAAGCTGGAGCTTGCGTGGACCGTCATTCCTCTCTTGATTGCGGTTGGGCTGTTCCTGGGGGCGGCTTCGCTCTATTTCAAGCAGCGCCACCCGCCCGAAGGCGCGATGGAACTCCATGTGGTTGGCAAGCAATGGATGTGGAAAATTCAGCATCCCCAAGGCAAACGGGAGATCAACGAGCTGCATCTCCCCCTGGGGGTTCCAGTGAAACTGCTGATGACCTCGCAGGATGTGATCCACAGCTTTTTTATCCCGGCGTTCCGGGTAAAACAGGATGTTCTGCCCGACCGCTTTTCAACGGTATGGATGGTCCCCAGCAAGCTCGGAACTTACCACCTGTTTTGCACGCAGTTTTGCGGCACCAGCCACTCCCGAATGGTCGGGCGGGTGATTGTCATGACGCCGACCGAATACCAGCAATGGTTGATCAGCGGGGAACAGACGGAAAGTCCGGTGCAAACGGGCGCCCGGCTCTTTCGGCAATACGGATGCAGCGGCTGTCATGTCGGGAGCCCGGTGGTGCGCGCGCCGAGCCTGGAAGGAGTTTATGGTTCGGTGGTCCCACTGGAGGGGGGGCGCACGGTTATAGCCGATGATCGCTATCTTCGGGACTCCATTTTGCTTCCGAACTCCGAGGTCGTCGCCGGTTATGCCCCCGTCATGCCGACGTTTCAGGGACGCATTTCGGAAGACGATTTGATGGCGCTCATCAGCTACCTCAAGAGCCTGGGTGGAGGCTCCGAGGGCGGCAAGACCCAGCCGCTGAATTACAGCGACCGACCGGCGAACCCGGCGACCGGCAATCAACTCGCCGAACCGCGAACGGTGCAGGGAAGGCCCGGGCCGGACGGGGATAGCCCGCGGAAGCCAACAGAAAACCGCCCGAACGAACAAGGACCATGAACGCAAACCAACCAGCGGCGGAGCAACAACTCCTTCCGGAGCCTGCGCCCAGAGAAGAGAATTATCTGACAGCTCACACGGTCCGCTCGTGGCTGTTGACGACCGATCACAAGCGCATCGGACTCCTTTACCTGTTTTCGATTCTGGTTTTCTTCGCCATTGCGGCTTTTGCGGCGGCCTTGATCCGGATCGAGTTGCTCACGCCTGCCGGGGATGTCTTGAGCGCCGAGATGTATAATCGCATGTTCACCCTGCACGGGGTGCTGATGGTCTGGCTCTTTCTGATCCCGTCCATCCCCTCAGTGCTCGGCAATTTTGTGTTGCCGCTCATGCTCGGGGCGCGAGATGTGGCCTTTCCAAAGCTGAACTTGCTGAGTTGGTATCTGTTCATCGTTGGCGGAATCATGGCGCTCGTCGCGATCGTTGGGGGCGGCGTGGACACCGGGTGGACGTTCTACACCCCGTACAGCACGACCTACGCCAACGGCCAGGTCGTCACGATGGTGGCGGGGATTTTCGTCACCGGTTTTTCATCGATCCTCACCGGGCTCAACTTCATCGTCACGACCCACACTCTCCGCGCCCCCGGATTGACCTGGTTCCGGCTGCCTCTATTCGTCTGGGCGCTTTACGCCACCAGTCTGATCCTCGTCCTGGCCACGCCGGTGCTGGCGATGGTGTTGCTGCTGATCGGTGTCGAACGGCTCTGGGGCGTCGGCATCTTCAATCCGGCCCTGGGCGGCGACCCGGTGCTCTTCCAGCATCTCTTCTGGTTCTATTCGCATCCGGCGGTCTATATCATGATCCTGCCGGGGATGGGGGTGATCAGTGAACTGGTGACCTGCTTTTCGCGCAAACGCCTTTTCGGTTACAATTTTGTGGCGGGCGCAACGGTGGCCATTGCCGTGTTGGGCTTCGTCGTGTGGGGCCACCACATGTTTGTCAGCGGCCAGAGCGCCTACGCGGGGGTCGTTTTTTCCTTTCTGAGTTATATCGTGGCCATTCCTTCGGCCATCAAGGTCTTCAACTGGACGGCCACTCTCTATAAAGGTTCCATCGCGCTCGATACTCCAATGCTCTACGCGCTGGGATTCATCGGCTTGTTTACCGTGGGCGGATTGACCGGACTGTTTTTGGCCGCGCTGGCGGTGGATGTCCACGTGACCCACACCTATTTCGTGGTCGCCCATTTTCATTACATCATGGTCGGCGGGATGGTCCTGGCGTTCATGGGCGGGCTGCATTACTGGTGGCCCAAGATTACCGGGCGGATGTACCCGGAGGCAATGGGGCGTTTGGCCGCGCTGGTGACCTTTATCGGGTTCAATCTGACTTTCTTCCCGCAGTTCGTAATGGGCTATCTCGGCATGCCCCGGCGCTATCAAGTCTATCCGGAGGAATTCCAGTTCTATCACATTCTCTCCACGGCGGGGGCGAGCATCCTTGGGGTCGGGTACCTGCTGCCGGTGTTTTACTTCATTTGGTCACTCAAGAACGGTCCCCGGGCCGGGGCGAATCCGTGGCACGCCACGGGATTGGAATGGAAGACGCCTTCGCCGCCACCCACGCACAATTTCGCGCAAGTGCCAGTCGTCACCCAGGGGCCTTACGCCTACCCCGAGCCGGCCACGGCGCCCCCGGAGCCTCCCTCCGAAGGAGCGCCCGCCCGCGACAACCCGTCTGAATTCTGAATCTATGGGCGATCAAGAAACTCATATCGAGCACCATTTCGAAACGGCCGAGCAGCAACGGGGGGCGGCAAACCTGGGGATGTGGGTATTCCTGGCCACCGAAGTGCTCTTTTTCAGCGGCCTCTTCATGGCCTACACCTTTGTCCGTTGGTCGAGCCCTGAGACGGTGCATGCCGCCAGCCGGCACCTGGAACTGGTATTTGGAACCATCAACACCGCTGTGCTCCTGACCAGCAGCCTGATCATGGCCATCGGGGTGCAGTTTGCGGAGTTTGGGAAAACCCGGTTGGCGGCCCTGATGCTGGCGATCACCGCGGTCATGGGATTCGCGTTTCTGGCAATCAAGGCAACCGAATACACCATGGTCATTCACGAAGGGCTCTTTCCCGGAAAGAACTTCCAAGCCGAGCGGGTGGTGCCCGGCATAATCCATCAAGGCACGCAGCTCCTCTCTCTGCCTATCAAGGCCGGGGAGCCAGGGACGCCCCCCATTCTGGCGGGCAGGCCAGGCGCGGCGGAGTTATTCTTCTGGCTCTACTTCGTCATGACCGGGTTGCACGCCCTTCATGTGCTGATCGGGGTGGTGATGCTGGGGCTGCTTGCGGTCCTGCTGCGCCGGGGCACTTATGTTTCCAATAACACCGTTCACAACGCCGGGTTGTACTGGCACTTCGTGGACATGGTTTGGGTGTTTCTTTTCCCGCTGCTTTATCTGGCGGGCTACTGGTGAGATCTATGGCGGAACCGCATCCAACTCTAATGACTTACGCCAAGACCTGGCTGGCGTTGATGATCCTGCTGGCGGTCACGGTTTTCGTAGCCCATTTCAACCTCGGGGGCATTGCGCTTCCGATTGCGATGCTCATCGCAATCATCAAAGCAATCCTGATTCTCCTGATTTTCATGCACATCCGCTATAGCGGAGGGCAGGTCGTGGTTTTCGCCTGCGCGGCTTACTTATGGATCATGATCATGATCATCGGGACCATGCACGACTACTATTCCCGGAATTGGGTGCCCGGTCCGGCGAGCGCACAGAAGTAGCCTTTTAGACAGGATTAACAAGATTGACAGGATTTACAGGATTAAGATTCGGACGCTAACCGACTTCGCAGGCTTTAGGCCAAATCCTGATAATCCTGGAAATCATGTTAATCCTGTCAAAAGATGCCAACGTCTCGTCGTTCGTTGAGCATTATCCTCCCGACGCGCGCCGGTCGGCTGCGTCCAGCCGGGAGTCAAATGTCGAGGTGGAGCGGAAAAGCTCGGGCAGAGCAGTGAGCGAAGCCTGCGCCAATGCGCCTTCCTGCCGGCCCAGACCGCTCTGCAGATAGATGGCCAGCCGAAACAGTTCCAAAAGGTCGCGCATCCGCAGTTCTTCCCGTTCCTCCTCGGAGCCTTGAAACGACGGCTCGGCGCTTTCGAAATCGATCAAGAACACTTGGACGGGCGCGGTGCAGACAATGACGTTGTGCAGTTCCAAGTCGCGATGAAAGAAATTCCGCTCATGGAGTTTTTGAATCTGGCTGAAGACGCCTTCCGCCAGTTTCCAAAGTCCGATCAGAATCGCCGGATGGGTCTCCTGGGCAATGCCAAGGCAACGTTCCTGGGGTTCAATATCGGTAAACGGGGAAAGCTTGCTCAGCGGTTTCCCGGGCAGAAAGGCAGTCCGAAAACTGTGGCGATCAAACCCAATCGGTTCCGGCAACCCGAGGATTTCAGCGGCAACGCGGTGGTTCTCAAATTCGACCGCCGGATCTCCATGAAAGCTCCAGGGGTGATATGACTTCAGGAAATGAACCGGATATTGCCGGGCGAGGAGGAACGCGTCGCGAGTTTGGCGCCCCGCGACGACCAACTCCATTTGCACCAGTTCCCGCCCATCGGGCCCGGATTTCCGGGCGATGCACCGAATCGGGAAATCCTTTTCGCGCGGGTGTACCAAGAGATCCCGGAGGCTTTCGGCGATCTCGATGCTGTGGAGCGGGGAAAGCGGAATCTGGGAATTTTCGGAGTTCATAATCGGGCGATCCGCAAAGAGCATAAGCCGAAGTTTGAAAAAATGGAATCTCAGATGAGGGGGAGGGGAAGTGAAAATTTTACTGTGCGCGGTCTCTCTCGCCCCTGTCCATTTTGTCCACCGCGTCCATTTCCTACAAATTCCCGAGGAATACAATGGGTTGCGCGTCTTAAGTCATTCATTCCAAGCGTCTAGCGCATGTTTATACTCAGAAAATCGATGGAGAAACGCGGGCTATTTTGGCGGCGGGCGACTCGCCTGCAGGCTTTGCTTTATGTCGGCTAAGGAAAGCAAGTTGCGTGCATATATCCGTAAAACACAAGGAAATCACATCAAGCTTGCCGCCCTCCTCGATTTCGCCGAGCTTTGGCGCGTAACTATCCCTTGTTTCCGTGAGCTATGAACCCCTAACGAGAGTTTCTCCGCAGCGACAGTAATTGCTTTAAAGCAGCTTGGTTGCGCCTTAAAGGATTGCGAAAACCCACACAACCGCAGGCGCCTAGGCTTGATTTTACGCTATCGAAATAATAACAACCAGGGCGGCTACGATCGCCGCTCTCCTTTGCCGCTCCGCTCTGGCCACTGATGCAGGGGGAAATCGGCGCGCCATCCCAAAGCTGTGGAGGACCACAGCAGTTATCACTTCGCAAAGCCTCGGCGCTCCGCGTTGTGACTTCGCTGCACTCAGTTCAGGGGAAACCGCTAAGCGCGGTAAAGCGGTCAAGACGCTACCGCGAATCAATGGCGTTGTGCGCCGCGCGCCAGCGTCTTGTGGTGTTTTGATTCCGCGCCGAGCAACCAATTCAGGGGCAAGCGTCTCCTTTTGGAGTGCTTTCAGTGCGCCGGAGACTTGTGGTTATGAGGTAAGGGAGCACCACAGCCCTGCCTGGCGCTTTGTCATCCGCCTCCGAAACCCCGTTCGTTTTCGTGGAAGTTTATCCAAAAAGTGCTCTAATTAAGGTGAGGGCGTGAATATTCGGAACACTCATGCGAGCAATGCGATCAATGGCAACTTTCCTGGGATCAGCGAGGTCTGGGTGGAAGCACGCGGGTATTTTCCACAGAGGGTTTCGATGCCCACAAACTGGAGAGAGAGGTGATTGGCCGTGAAAATCCGGAGTCTTCGCGCAAAGCTGACAATCCTGATTCTGGTGGCGTTCCTGCCGGTCGTCGCTCTTGAGATGCATACGGCTCAAGTTGAGCGGGATCGCGTTGAGAACGAAACCAAGGCGGAAGCGATGCGGCTAAGCCGGCTTTGCGAGAGCAACGAACGCGCCATTCTGGAATCCGCCCGCCAGTTGCTGATGGCGTTGTCAGAACTCCAAGGGGTTCAAACCGGCCAGCCTGGCGACTGCGATGAACTGTTTGCCAAACTGCTCAAAGCCAACCCGAGTTATTCGATCATCGGGGCCTTGGACACGAAAGGAAACGTTCGTTGCAGCGCCCCAAAAGCCCCAAAACCGACCAATCTTGCGGAGCGCAAATTTTTTCAGCGGGCATTGGAATCGCGATCATTTGCCGTGGGCGAGTTCCTCGTGGGCCGGATCAGCGGAAAACCGACGATTCACATGGCCTATCCGATAGCCACGCGGGCCGGGGAAACGACCGGCGTGGTATATGTGGGGCTGGATCTGCGGGCCATGAGCGAGTTCGGTTCGCGGGTGACGCTGCCGCCCGGTGCGGTGATCTCGTTGACGAACGACGAAGGCGTTTTCTTGATCCGTTATCCCGATCCCGATCGCTGGATCGGACGGCACTCCTCGCCAGAGGTGTCGTCCAAAGCCAGCTTGGGACCCGACGGGGAGGGGGTGTTTCAAGCGGTCGGAAGCGATGGAGAAAAACGGATATATGCGGTGAACCGGATTGAAGTGCCCAGCGCGGGGAATTTGTATGTTTCCGTCGGGATCTCGGAGGCGGTGGCCTATGCGCCCTTTCGCCGGCAACTCACCCGGGAACTCGGCTTGGTGACCACCGGGGCGGTGGCAACGCTTGTGGCGGTATGGATTCTCGGGGGCGCAATGATCGTCAGGCCGGCCAAACACCTGGTCAAAGTCTCCCGGCAAATCAGCGCCGGGAACTTGAAGGTCCGCAGTTCGCTGGCAGGGGAAACGGGGGAGTTCAACGAGATTGGAGCCGCCTTCAATCAGATGGCGGATACGCTGGCGCAGCGGATTTCGGAACTCAACGACGTGCAGCACGCCCTTCGGCAAAGCCAGGATGAGCTTGAGTCGCGTGTGGAGCGGCGAACGGAGGAACTTCACCGGGCTCGGGAACGGCTCGTGGGGGCGATAGAGAACTTGGACGCGGGATTTGTCATGTACGGGGCGGATGAGCGCTTGGTCATTTGCAACCAGACCTTCCGGAAGATGCTTGGAGCCTGCGGGGACACAATCCAGCCGGGCATGACATTCGAGGAAATCCTTCGGGAATTTCTCCGCTGCGGAGGAACCGTCGAGGGGATGACCGATCCTGAAGCTTGGATCAAGTGGCGGTTGGAAACATTCCACGCGGCTGATGGACGAATAGGCGAGCAGAAGCTCAATGGCCGCTGGATTCGGGTAAGCGAGCGCCGGATGCGCGATGGAGGCGTGGTTTCGCTGCGCACCGATGTAACGAGCCTTAAGGATATCCAAGAGAGCTTGTTGCTGCGCGACCGAGCTATCGCGGCATTGAATAGCGGCGTGATCGTGACCGACCCGAGCCAGCCGGACAATCCGATCGTCGATGTGAATCCAGCTTTTGAGCGCATCACCGGTTACACCAAGGAGGAAGTGCTTGGCCGGAATTGCCGGTTCTTGCAGGGGCCGGAAAAGGGGCAGCCAGCGTCCGACTTGCTTCATCGCGACATCCGCGAGATGCGGGAAACCCAGGTGGTGATCCGGAACTATCGCAAAGATGGAACGCCGTTTTGGAACGAGGTCAAGATCGCCCCCGTGCGCGATAGCGCGGGGCGGCTAACCCATTTTGTGGGAGTGCTGACGGACGTGAGCGCCGCGGTCGATGCCCGCCAGGCGCTGGAGCGGGCTGCGGAGGAACTGCGCCGCTCCAATGAAGAATTGGAGCAGTTCGCCTATGTGGCTTCCCATGATCTCCAGGAGCCGCTCCGAATGGTCGCCAGCTACACCCAGTTGCTCGCGCGCCGCTACCGCGATAAATTGGACGAAAACGCCCAGGAATTCATCGGGTTTGCAGTGGACGGGGCGCAGCGCATGCAGTCATTCATTCAAGATCTCTTGCGATATTCGCGAGTCGGCACGCACGGGCGGCCCTTCGAACGGCTCGATGCCGGGCCGATTCTGCATCGCGCCTTGGAGAACCTGCGTTTTGCGATCGACGAAAAGCATGCGGAGGTGGTTGTCGGCGAAATGCCTGTCGTTGTTGCCGATCCGGTGCAGTTGACGCAGCTCTTTCAGAATCTCATTGGAAACGCCCTGAAGTTTAGCGGGGACCGCCCCCTCAAAATCGAGGTCAGCGCCGTGCGCAGGGATGGGGAGTGGGAATTCTCGGTTCGCGACAACGGCATCGGAATCGATCCCAAGGACAAGGAGCGGATTTTCGTGATTTTCCAGCGCCTCCACAGCCGGCAGGAATACCGTGGGACGGGAATAGGATTGGCGATTTGCAAAAAAATCGTCGAGCGCCACGGGGGCCGGATCTGGGTGGAATCGGAGCCGGGGGAAGGCGCAAACTTTTGCTTCACAATTGCCGATAAAGAGAGTGGAATTGAAACCAGAAAAGGGTCATCGGAGGTTTAGTCATGGGAGCAAACCAACCATCGCCGGCCAAGAAGCAGCCCCTGATTCGGGTATTGCTGCTGGAGGACAATCCGGGAGATGCCCGCCTGATTCAGGAACTTATCGCCGAAGCCGGCGCGCAGTTTGAAATCGAGACGGTCGGGTTGCTTTCCGAGGCTCTGGAACTGCTGGACACATTTGATTATCAGCTTGTGATGATGGATCTATCCCTGCCGGACAGTCGCGGGATCGACACGTTTCACACGATTGCGGCGACCGTGCCGCACATTCCGTTGATTGTGCTTAGTGGGCTCGATGATGAATCGCTGGCTCTCCAAACCGTGACCGAAGGCGCCCAGGACTATCTGGTCAAAGGGCATGTGGACCACCGAACGCTGGTTCGGGCCATGCGCTACGCCCTCAAACGCGCGGAGGCCGATCGCGCCCTGGCAGAAGAGCGCAACCTGCTAAGAAACGTCATCGATAACCTCCTGGACTCCATCTACGTCAAAGACTCGCATGGCCGCTATCTGCTCGATAACGCGGCACACATGCGTTCGCTCGGTGTCCATAATCCGGAGAACGTGGTGGGGAGAACCGTCTTTGATTTTTTCCCGGAGTCAGTGGCCATCAAGTTCCAGGAGGATGACGATCTCGTGATGCGGACGGGCAAACCGATCGTGAATCGCGAAGAAGTCGTGGTAGCAGATCCTTCTTCGGTCCATTGGATTTCCACCACCAAAGTGCCGTTGCGCAACAGCGATGGGGTTCCGATTGGGGTGGTCGGAATTGGCCGCGACATCACAGCTCGCAAGCGCGCTGAAGAGTTGCTTTTCCGGAAAAATGCCGAGATTCGGGAACGGAACGCCGAATTGGAGGACGATCTCCACATGGCGCGCGAAATCCAGCAGGCGTTCCTGCCTCAGCAGTACCCGAGTTTCCCGCGCAAAGCACCTGCGGCGGAGAGCGCGCTGCGGTTTTACAGCCGCTACATCCCGACGGCAGCCGTGGGGGGCGATTTCTTTCACGTTCTCCCGATATCCGACACGGAGGCCGGGGTGTTTATTTGCGACGTGATGGGCCACGGCGTGCGAGCTGCCCTGGTCACTGCGATTCAACGCGCGCTGGTCGAGGAGATGCTCCCTGTCGCCCATGACCCAGGCCGTTTTCTCACCGAGATCAATCGCGCCCTGCTCTCCATCCTGCGACGGGCGCGCACCCCCATGTTCGCTTCCGCTTTTTACATGGTTGCAGACATCGGTCAGGGGATCGTGCGATATGCCAATGCCGGACATCCCAGGCCTTTGCACATCCAGCGCAACGCCAGGACCCTTGCCTTCCTTGCTTCCGATTCCGAGCGCCCCGGTCCGGCTCTCGGCGTATTCAAGGATGTGGAATATCAGGCTAAATCGTTCAAGATTGCGCCACGCGACCTCATCATTCTGTTCACCGATGGCCTCTACGAAGTCGAAGGCTCGGATAACTCCTATCTCGACCAGGAAAAGCTTCTTGAAATTGTCGGAAATCACCAGGCGCAGTCGGCGGAAGTTTTGATTGATGAGACCCTCTCCGAGATCCAAGGGTTTGCCACCAACCACGCCTTTTCCGATGACGTTTGCCTAGTCGGCGTGGAAATCGAACGCGTTCAAAACTCTTCCCAATGAACAACTCATCCATCGTGCAGGTCTGTCTGGTGGAAGATAGTCAGGCAGACGTCCGGCTCATTAAGGAAATGCTGCTGGAAGCCGGCCATGGGCGGATTACTCTGGCAGGAGTTGATTCCACCGTGGAATCTGCAATTGAACGGTTGCGGACCCAGCGCGAAATCGATCTCGTTTTGCTGGATCTTGCGTTGTCGGACTCGTCCGGGATTGAAATCTTCCGCCGATTGCACACCGTCGCGCCGCAACTTCCAATCATTGTCCTGAGTAGCGATGACGATGAATCGCTCGCTGCCCAGGCCGTCCATGAAGGGGCGCAGGATTTCGCTGTTAAAAGTGATCTGACCCCGCGGCTGCTGATGCGCGCGATTCTCCATGCGATCGAGCGCAACCGGGCCGCGCTTGAACTCCGCTCGACCCGCGACGGGTTGGAGCAGCGGGTAAAAGAACGCGCCAAGGAACTCGAGGAGATCAACTCCCAATTGGCCGCCGCGCTCAATCAACTCAGCGAAGCCCAGGCACAGATGATTCAGCAAGAGCGGTTGCACGCCCTGGAACGGATGGCCAGCGGCATCGCGCACGATTTTAACAATGCGCTTTCTCCCATTATGGCGCATTCGGAATGGCTCTTGATGAAGCCCCATGCTCTGGAGGACGAAGAGAACCTGAAGAAGACCCTCTTGAAAATCCACGATGCCGCCATGCATTGCGCCGAGGTGGTCAGTCGCCTGCGCGAGTTCTATCGTTCTCGCGATGAACTGGCGGAATTTGCCGAGGTCGATTTGCGCGGGGTATTAAAAGAGGTCATTTCGCTGACTCAGCCGTGCTGGAAAGACCAGGCGCTCTCCCGGGGCCACACCATCCGCGTCGAAACCCGTCTGGCCAAAACGTCCCATATCTTCGGCTCAAAGATGGAACTGCGGGATATGCTGACCAACCTCCTGCTCAACGCCGTGGACGCCATTCCCCAAAATGGAGTAATTCGTGTCAACCTTTTTGAGGAAAAGGAGCAGGTCTGCATCCAGATCAGCGACAACGGAGTGGGAATGAGCGAAGAGGTCGGCAAGCGTTGCATGGAGCCGTTTTTTACGACGAAACACGGCATGGGCAGCGGACTGGGGCTGGGGGTCGTCTATGGGATCGCCCAGCGGCACGATGCGCAAATCGAAATCGAGAGCGAAATCGGAGCGGGCACCGATGTGACGGTTCGCTTTCCGGCTTACAATCCGCAAAAGGCGCCCGAGGTCCTTTTGGAGCCGGTCTATGGATTGAAAGTGCTGGTGGCCGAAGACGAACCGGCCATCCGCGAAGTGCTCGGGATCTACCTGAGCGAAGACGCGCACCGGGTGGAGATGGCAGCCGACGGCCGCGAAGCTTTGGAGAAAATCGCCCCCGGCCGCTTCGACCTGCTGGTGACCGACCGCTCCATGCCTGAGTTGAGCGGCGATCTTTTGGCCGAAGCCGCCAGAATGCGTGATCCAAATTTGCGCATCTTGCTCCTGACCGGCTTCGGGGATTTGATGAAAAGCATCAGCAGCCCCAAGCCTGAAGTGGACGCTATTTCTCCCAAGCCATTCACCTTCGATTCCCTGCGCCGGGCGATCTCTCAAGCGATGGCTGCGCCGCGCCTGTAGCCGCCCCGCTCAGTCGGGGCGGCGATGTGGACCCCGCCTCGCCCCTGCGGCCAAAAAAACAATATTTCTTGCGGTTGAAACCTGTCGGCATTGTCGCTAAAGCTTATTGGACTATGGGACGCCAATGGTTACACGCCAAACGTGCCGTCGCTTCGCTCAAAAAAGGCCAGGCTAACGGCAAACTCCTCAAAGAAATCATGGTCGCCGCTAAACTTGGCGGGCCTGACCCTGATGGAAATGCACGCCTTTTTGCCGCAATGGCAAAGGCGCGCAGGGAGAGCGTGACGCGCGACGCCATCGAACGGGCGATCAAAAAAGGCGCAGGCACAGGCGAAGAAAAGCTGGTGCTCGAACATGTGGTTTATGAAGGTTACGCGCCGCACAAAGTGCCGCTGATTGTCGAAGTGCTGACCGACAACAACAACCGGACCGCTCCCGAAGTGCGGATGCTTTTCAAAAAGGGCCAGCTTGGAACGCCGGGCAGCAACAAGTTCCTGTTCGATCATGTGGGATTGGTGGAAGCTCATCGCCCCGGAACAGGGCTTGACCTTGAAGAAGCGGCCATCGAGGCGGGCGCCAACGAAGTGGAAGCCCTGAGCCACGATCAGAACGACGACATTCCCGCCGATTCGACCGGGGCGCGCTTTATCTGTGATCGCACTTCCGTTCACACCGTCTCGCAATGGCTTTCTGCCAACGGTTGGACAGTCGTGACGAGCGAACTCGGCTATATCGCCAAGAATTTCCCCACGCTCTCCGACGAACAGCGCGCTGAGGCTGGCGAGTTTCTCCAGGCCCTCGACGACCACGACGACGTGCATCGCGTCTGGGCGGCAATGAAGTAGCGGGGGACGGGCAAGCTGGATTCGCGCCAAGAGCACAAAGGTCGCCAAGACGGAGTTTTACGAAGCAGGTTTTTCCCGCAGAGGCGCAGAGGGTTGCTTCAGGTAAAAATCTCAGCGCCTCTGCGCGAGTCAA
>JBAXSN010000059.1:0-19269 GCA_037130675.1 Verrucomicrobiota bacterium | reverse complement strand
TTAGGATGAAGCGCCGTTGGCGCTCCGAACCGGACCGCCAAATTCACACCACCTTCAATTGCACCCTTCCTGCCCTCAGTCCTATATTCCGCTTGCAATTCCCAGCCGTTCCATTACTCCGTTAAGCGAACGATTTGGTGCCTTACTATTTGGTGCCAAATCACAAACCAATTCAATGCCCCGGTGAAGCCGCTCATCCCGATAACCATTTCCACCATGGCTGCGCAACGGCGTTCTTGGAAATGATTCCGGCCATCGCTTTTGATTATGAAATCTCCCTCGGTATCGTTAATTGCTGCTCTATTCCTCTGCGCCGTTTCGGCGACCGTTCGAGCTGAAACCGGAAACCAAGCTGCCCGGCGGATCACCCTCGACCAGGCGTATGACATGACGCTGGCGAGCGATCAATCGATCCAGATTGCCTTCTATCAAATTCGCAAGGCGGACCTTCTGCCGTGGAGCGCGCTGGCGAAGATGGGGCCGCAATTGACAGGAAACGCGGGGTGGGACGTGAATCGCAAGTCCAGCGCGATCGACGTGGTTTCCGTGGACTCCACGAGCACGAGGACGCAAGTCATCAACAGTGACGGGGGGCAAACGGGACTCACCTTCTCGCAACCCCTCTTCGATCCGGTGGTTTTTCCCGCCTACCGGTTGGGAAAACTCTCGGCCAAGTCCGCCCGGCTTCAGCACCAGTTCACCGTCCGCCAAACGCTCTTCGGAGTCGCGCAAGCTTACTACAACGTGCTCAAGCTGCAGAGCGTCGTTAAGATCAATCAGCAAACCGTCGATTTGGCAACGACCCAACTCGGGTTGGCGCAGGCCCGGTTTGATGCGGGAGCGGTGGCGCGCATCGATGTGCTGAGGGCGAAGGCGACTCTGGAGTCCGCACGAAATAACCTGATCATCTCCGAGGGACAGTTGCAGTCGAATCGGGACACGCTGAGCAATATTCTCAATCTCGGGGGCAAAACCGATTTCGAGCTGGCGGAGCCGCCGAATGCACCCGAGGAGCAGGCCTCATTCGAGAAAATCCTGAGCCGGGCGTACGAGGGGCGCGAAGATTACCGCGTGAGCGCCATCGCGATCGATCAGGACATCGCGGCCCGAGGCGAGATTGTGGCACAGTATGCCCCGAGCGTGGCCGTTCAGGCGAGCACACAGTGGACGGCCGGATCAGGGAGCGGCCCGTCGCGAACCCACGAGAACGATGCTTTTCTCACTTTGAGAATGCCGTTCCTTACGGGAGGCCAGCGGGAGATTGACCTTCGGACCGCCAATCACCAGATCAGTCAGACGCGGCTAAACTACGAGAAAACGACCAAATCGATCGAATCGGAAGTCAAAAATGCCTGGTTGAAAGTCGGCACGGGCCGTGAATCGATCCAGGCCCTTACAGCGGAAGTCGAAGCCGCCACGCAGAACTACAACGATCTCCAGGCGCAATACGAGGCGGGAACAGCCACGAGCCTCGATGTGCAATCGGCCCTGCGCGATTTGAATAATTCGCGCACCCTGCTTTCGAGCCAATCGTACGACTACCAGGTCGCGCTTCGGGATTTGCAGCGGGCCGAAGCAATCTTTGAAAAGTCGCGGGTTGAAAAGGCGAAAGTGAAATAGGGATTTTTGCTTGCTGGACGAAGCACCCGATTGCAGAGTCGATCCCCTTCGGTGGAGGAAGGCCCTGTGGGTGCTTGCTCCCTGAGCTAATCCTCTATGTCCTCTTTTTACCGACTCGTCAAATCTTCCTGGTTGATGGCTGTGGTTTTCTTCCTGGCCGGGATGTTTCTGTACACACGGCTCAACAGCTTTCCTTTTTATTATCATCCGGACGAATCTGGAAAAGTTATCCAGATTCTCAATCATAGCCGGAACTTGAAACATCCCCTGCTTCTGTTGACGGCAACCCGGTGGATGACCGCATTTCACGTCGGTCCACTCACGGGGAAAACAGTCGTCGAGACAGGCAGGACTGCCTCCGCGTTCTTTAGCGTCGGCGCGGTTTTCGCACTGGCGATGCTGGCACGAAGAATGGGTAATTCCATTGGCGGTCCTCTCGCCGGAGTCCTGGCCGGATGGAGCGCCGGACTGCTGGTTCTCGTGAATCCCTCTGTCTTTGAGTTTGCTCATTACATGAAGGAAGATCCCGCGCTAGCCATGGGAATGGCGCTTGCCTTTCTTGCCGCGCATGCGTTCTGGACGCGAAAAGACGATTACTCGATTGTGCTCCTCGGAGCGGCGACGGCTGTGGCAGCCTCAGGGAAATATGTCGGCTGGATCCTCTTCCCGATCTCCGTGGCCCTCCTTCACGCGGGACGCGAGAAAACCGATTGGAAGCGCAGTTTCCGGCTGTTCATCATCAGTTTCGCCGCGCTTTGGTCCGTATTGAATTACTCGTTTTTTCTGAATCCATTTAAGATCTTCTCCAGTCTGACTCATGAGACGGTTGGAGTCGTGGAAGGTCACCGGGGCTACCAGAAATCGGTTCCGCACGCTGACTACCTAAGGCTGATCTTTGCCATGCCTGGCGCCATTACCGCACTGTTCGGAGTCTATTTGGCCGGGCTCGTCCTCCGATTCAGGAAAACGACGATGCCGGAGTGGATTGTACCGGGCGCCTCTTTGCTTTTGCTCATATTGATGTCCTGCTCGCCAAAATCGGCCCCCCGGTATTTTCTCCCCGTGGAAGTCGTGATCTGTTTCGGTGCAGGGCTGGCGGCGTCGTTGAGCGCCTACTGGCTGACTGGCTTTTTAGGAAAGGGCCGGAAAGTGGCCCAGGTGTGCGTTTGGACAGCGCTGCTCGGATTTGCCCTGTGGAATACGATTCCGGCGCTTGCCGCGAAGTACGAGGCGATCACAGTGGACGATCGCGATGCGCTGAAAGCCTGGATCAGCGCGAATCTCCCCGTAACCGCAATCATAGCGGAAGACGCCAGGGTATGCCTGCCTGTCTCGGATGACTGGATTTACAAAGGCGTCCCGCGCTTGCCTCAGCGGGTGCTATGCAAGGAATTTGTGGCGGATCTCGGATCCCTTGAGGAAATGCGGGCCCAAGGCATCACTCACGTAATTGTCGCCGCCCCAACCTTCCAACGGTTCGACCTCTTCACCCCCTCGTCGAAAATCAAGCATGAATTCGATGCTCGGGCCGCATTTTACCGGAGCCTGGGGGTGCTGCAAAATTCTTCCCCTGTGCCGGGAGTGAAGTGCATCTGGAGCGCGCCCGGCGGGACGAACATCTATCTTCGGCCAGGGCTGTCGATTTTCGATATTTCCAGTGTTGTGCCGAAGGGGTGAATTTTCTCGATCAAGTGCCTCGTGACTTCGTTCGCTGCCCGCCTCACCGGGGCTGAGAGAGGTGCGCCAAGTTCAAAGGACTCGGCGGCGATTGAAACCACCAGGGCTCGAGGACAAGCCTGAAACACGCACCGGGCGTAGGCGAGCAGTTCCGCTGGAGTGACGTGATGTCCAAAATTGGATGGCGAGACGGTGGCGCGTGAGTCCGCCGCCTGGCATTTCCAAGCACCCGGCGAATCCCCCTGGCTGGCGGCATCGATAAAGATGACGAGATCGGCTTGACTGATCGGTTCCGCCAGTTCCGGCATCAGTTGGTGAACGGTTACGATTTGAACGGGATCGACCGGAGCGAGATTTTCCCGGAGCCGTTCGGCAACGATCCACCCGGCGGCGTCATCGCCCCGGAGCGGATTCCCATAACCGATGATCAGAATCTGCGGCATGACAGGAGCGTGGGCGTATCGCCAATAGTGTTCGGCATCGTTTTTGCTAAGGACCAAAGGTCCGTCCCATACCAGCCTGGGGCGGAGGCTTTGCGAAGCCCCAGAAATTTGATAATATCGTAAACAGGGCTGAAAGCCCGCCCCATTCCGGGCGCGATGCCGTGGTTCGGGCCTTCAGCCCTGGATATTTCTGAAATCGAAAACCTGGGGCGATGCCCCAGGCTGGTATGGGGCCGCGCCGTTGGCGCTGAAAGGATGCATTTCATAACGGGAAACATTCATGCCGAACACGGTTGGCGTCCCGCCCGCGCGGCCAAGATGGCCACGCTCCTTCCCAATGCGCCTCCCCTCACCGCTTTACTTCATCGAGCAACTCTCCGGCGGGACCGAGAAGCTGGATGTGCAGAGGCATCCGGCCAAGAGCGTGCGTGGAGCAACTCAGGCACGGATCATAAGTTCGGATCACGGCCTCGACGCGGTTGAGCATCCCCTCCTTTAACTGCGCCCCGTTTACGTAATGCTGGGCCACCTGCTTGACGCTGCGGTTCATCGCAAGACTATTGTGTCCGGTCGCAATGACCAGGTTTGCCCATTTGATCAGGCCATTCTCGTCGATCTTGTAATGGTGGATCAGGGTGCCGCGAGGGGCTTCGGCCACGCCTACGCCTTCGAGCTTGTTCGGCTTGGCATACGCGCGGACGTGCTTATCGAGAATGTCGGGCTCGTTGAGGAGTTGCTGGATTTTCTCCACTCCATAAAGCATCTCCACGAGCCGCGCATAGTGCTGATGGAATGAACTCAAAATGACGTTCCGGCGCAGGGCGCGAAACTCGGTCCACTCCTGATCGGCCTTGGGCGTCCCGCAACGGTCGATGACATTCAGGCGAGCCAATGGGCCGACCCGATAAATCCCGTCCGGATAGCCGAGCGCCTTGTAATAGGGCGACTTGAGATACGAGAAGGGTTCCACAGCCTCCGCGATATGATCTTCGTACCGGGCGGGATTCACGCGATCAAGGACCACCTTTCCAAAGGCATCGATGAACCGCAGTTTGCCGTCGTAGTGGTCGAGGACCATGTTGTCTTCATTCTCCCCGTCTGGGGCGACCAGCGCCATGAACATGCTGGGGAAATTCCCGAACGTGCGAATCTCGTCCCGGAACTGCTCCATCACGCCTTTGAACCAGGAGAGCGTCCGTTCGGCGATTGAGAGGGCATCGGGAATCATCGCGAGCATGGCGTCCCGCATCTCCGGCGAGAGCGGTTCGCTGACGCCGCCCGGAACGATCCACGCCGGATGAATCCGTTTGCCGCCAAGCATGGCGATGATTTCCTGGCCGAACTTCCGCATCATGACGCCGTCGCGAGCGAGAGCTGGATGCGCTTCGGCGACGCCTAAAATGTTCCGCTTGGCCGGATCGCCATCCATGCCAAACAACAAGTCGGGCGAGGAAAGGTGAAAGAAGCTCAGGGCGTGGGATTGCACCAACTGGGCCAGGTTCATGATCTTCCGCAGCTTGATCGCAGTCTGCGGGACCTCCACAGCCAACAACGCGTCACAGGCTTTGGCCGACGCGATCAGATGGCTTACCGGGCAGATGCCGCAGATGCGGGCCGTGAGCGAGGGCATCTCGCTGAACGGGCGGCCCTCGGTGAATTTTTCGAACCCACGAACTTGCGTCACATGGAATCGCGCATCCTGGACTGTGCCGAGATCGTCAAGCTGGATGGTGATTTTCGAATGGCCTTCGATGCGGGTTACCGGATCGATGATAATTTGTTTGGACATGGCAATTTCCTTACTTTCCAAAACGGGTCTTGCTGGTGAGATCCGGAATTCGGCCGGCGAGCAGTTCGGTCAGCACGAAATGGATGGCGTCGGCGGGGGGTGGACAACCGGGCACGAACACGTCCACCTTTACATACTCGTGAACGGGGCGTGATTTCGGCAACAGCGGCGGAATGATTTGCCGTGGGACCTGCTGGTTGTGCTGCGCGTTCTCGATGTAGGCGCGCCGTTCCACCTCTTCCACCGTGAACTGGTTGCGCATTCCGGGGACGTTGGTTGTGACCGCGCAATCGCCGAGGGCCACCAGGATCTTCGTGCGCTTGCGAACCTTGAGGATTTTCTCCAAGTCTTCCTCGCTGGAAACGGCTCCTTCGATGAGAGCGACATCCACGTTTTCGGGATATTCCTTGGCGTCAACGAGCGGACTATAGACCAGGTCGATCAGGGGCGCGAGGTCGAGGATTCGCTCGTCAATGTCGAGGAGCGACATGTGACAGCCGGAACAGCCGTCTATCCAAACCGTTGCGATGCGTGCTTTACTCATGGTTGTGCTTTCCTCATTCGGGATAAATACGGCAGAAACTGGCGGCGCTTGGCCATTTCGCCCGCGGACTTGCCCTTCTCCGAGAGCGCACCGGTCGGGCAAACCTGAACGCATTTTCCGCAACTCGTGCAGGTCTCCGCTTCGCCCCAAGGCTGATTCATGTCGGTGACCACCCGCGACGGGGTGCCTCGCCCAAACACATCCCAGGTGTGCGCGCCCTCGATTTCGTCGCAGACCCGCACACAGCGCAGGCAGAGCACGCATCGATTATGGTCGGCCACGAAGCGCTCGTGCGACGCATCGACGGCAGCCTTCGGGAAGAGGTAGGGAAACCGGACGTGCGTCACGCCGTGGTTCGCCGCCAGCGTTTGCAGATCGCAATGACCATTGGAAACGCACACCGAGCAGACGTGGTTGCGCTCGGTGAAGAGCATCTCCAAAATCATCTTCCGGTATTTGCGCAGCGATTCCGTCTCGGTGGAAATCTCCATTCCCTCCTGAACATTGGTCGTGCAGGCCGGCAGCATCCTGCGCGCGCCTTTGATCTCCACCAGGCACAGACGGCAGGAACCCGCCGGGCTCAGGCCATCCATATTACACAGGGTCGGGATGTTCACGTCGTTCTCGCGCGCCACGTCGAGGATCGTCTGATCTTCGCGCGCGCTGACTTCGCGACCGTCTATTTTCAGCGTCTTGATCTGAACTGCGGGACTCATACTAAAGCGTGCTCCTTTCCGATTTTGCATACCCCGGCAGGGCAGCATTTCCCCCGAATGTGGGCGAGGTATTCGTCTCTGAAATAGCGCAGCGTGCTCATGACGGGATTGGGCGCCGTCATGCCGAGCCCGCACAAGCTGGTGTTGCGAACCATTTCGCAGAGTTCCTCCAGCAGCCCCAGGTCGTCCTCCGTGGCACATCCGCTGGTGATCTTCTCCAGGAGCCCGTGCATCTGCGTCGTGCCAACCCGGCACGGAATGCACTTGCCGCACGATTCCGCCATGCAGAAGTCCATGAAATATTTCGCCACATCCACCATGCAGGAAGTCTCGTCCATGACGATCATTCCGCCGGACCCCATGATGGAGCCCGCTTTGGTGAGCGATTCGTAATCGACCGGCATATCCAGGAACTGCTCCGGAATGCAGCCCCCGGATGGGCCGCCGGTCTGGACCGCTTTAAATTTTTTGCCTTCGGGGATGCCTCCGCCGATATCGAAAATGATCTCGCGCAGAGTCATTCCCATCGGCACCTCGATAACCCCTGCATTCTTGATTCGCCCGGCAAGCGCGAACACCTTCGTGCCCTTGCTGTCCGGCGAACCGATTTTGGCAAACCACTCCCCGCCCTTGCGCAGGATGGGCGCGATATTGGCAAAGGTTTCGACGTTGTTGATCAGCGTCGGGCCGCCCCAAAGCCCCACCTCCGCGGGGTATGGCGGTCGCGGTCGCGGTTGCCCTCTCCGGCCTTCCACCGAAGCAATGAGCGCCGTCTCCTCGCCGCAGACAAAAGCGCCCGCGCCAAGGCGGATTTCAATGCTAAAGTTGAACGTGGTCCCCAGAATGGCGTTGCCGAGCAACCCCATCCGCTC
Source organism: Verrucomicrobiota bacterium (assembly GCA_037130675.1). Lineage (GTDB taxonomy): Bacteria > Verrucomicrobiota > Verrucomicrobiia > Chthoniobacterales > Chthoniobacteraceae > JBAXSN01. The sequence continues at coordinate 11,608 of JBAXSN010000059.1, read as the reverse complement.
CGCCTGCTTGATACCCTTTTGAAGCCGGCTGACTGCCAGCGGGTATTCCGCCCGGACATAAATGTACCCTTTGTTTGCGCCGACTGCATAGCCGGCGATGGCCATTCCCTCAAGCACCCGATGCGGATCGCTTTCGAGAACGCTGCGATCCATGAATGCGCCGGGATCGCCTTCGTCGGCGTTGCATATAACGTACTTCTGCGCGCCGGGGTTGGCCTTGGCGACCGTGCTCCATTTCAGGCCGGCAGGGAATCCCGCTCCGCCGCGCCCGCGCAGTCCGCTCACGGTCACCTGGCGGATGACGTCAGACGGGCTCATGGCCGTCAACGCTTCCGAAAGTGCCTCGTATCCGCCTGCACCGATGTATTCCTCGATGCGTTCGGAGTCGATCACGCCCGCGTTTTCGAGGACGATCTTTGTCTGGTGTGCGAAAAAGGGCTGCTTGGCATCGCACTCCATCCGCTGGATGGGAGCCTGGCCAAGATGATCCACGATCTCGGCTGCGTCGCCGGGGGTAACATGTTGATACAGGGTTCCGGAGGAGCGGCTGGAAGCCGCTTCTACTGTAGAATCGGCATCCCTGCCGCTTTGGCCGCCATCGACCGAAACCAGCGGCCCCGCCATGCAGAGTCCCATGCAACCAACGCCCCGGACCTTGCAATGGTCCTTGAGACCGCGCCCGGCGATTTCCTTGTCGAGCGCTTCCTTGAGCTTATCCGACTGCATGGAGACGCAACTGGCCGCCATACAGACATTCAAAGTGTGCGTGGCGAACTGCTGCGCCTCGCGTTCGGACTGGGCTAATTTGTGAAGTTCTTCGGGTGTTATCATTTCATCCACTCCTTGATTTTCTCCGCCGCGACGACGGGTTTGCCTTTGGGAGTTACATCCCCGTCAAAAACCAGGGCCGGCGCCAAACCGCACGAACCGAAACAGCGTGCGGTCAGCACGGAAACTTTTCCGTCGGGAGTGGTTTCGCCCGCCTTGATCCCGGCCGTTTTCTCCACGGCGTCCAGAATCTGAGGCGCACCTTTGATGTAACATGCAGTGCCCATGCAGACCACGCAAGTGTGCTCGCCCGGCGGCTTGAGGTTGAAGAAGTTATAGAAAGTGGCGACGCCAAAAACCTTGCTGGGCGGCACATTGAGCGAGGCTGCGGTAAATTTCAGCGACGTTTCGTCGAGAAAACCGAAGCACTCCTGAACGGTGTGCAACACTTCAATTAAAGCATGCGACGCATATCCGTAACGCCGCATTTTCGCATCGACAATTTTCCATCGCTTGTCCTGCGACGGCAGAGGAGGCTTGGTGAGCTTCATCGTGGATTCTTCAGGAGGTTGGGTTTCGAACTTGGCAGGCTTTTAATGATAAGGATCCCTGGCGCAATCCCATTAACGAGAGCAACAAACGTGCGAAGTTGAATCGCAGTCGGGCATAAGCGTAGGAGGTTGGTATTGCCCGCCTGCTTCACAGCATGGCTTTGGCTTGATGGATGGATTAGTGTCGCCCGCTTCAGACTGCTGGCAACCTTTAATGATGGCCATCCGAACAAACTCCCCGATGGCCACTGCCGTGGCTTCAGGGAACGTGCGATAACTTCCGATCTCGCCCTCCTGGATCCGGGCTCCGCACGCGCACGGTCTGGCCGAGGAGAGATCGCTGATTCTGCGGACGACCCAGTAGGGTTGGGCAAGCAATCCGCTGCAGTCGAACAGGATGGCTCGAATCTCGACCAGGCCCCCAACATTTACGAGATGTTCGCCGCATTCAAGAGATGACGCAGGGAGGTTCAGCGCAGCAGCGGCCGCGCCGAGCGCTTCGCGAACGAATCCAGGATCGCATTGATGGGCGTTCCCTTTCTGGCAGGGGCTTTGCATCGGATTTCAATTACTCAAAACCAAGCTTATAACGGAACGCGCCGTTGACTCGCCTGCGATTGTCTAAATGCGGCTATTGGTTGGCATCAAAACGGCTCCGCTCGAAGCGGAGCGCCTTCCGCTAGCCTGCCCTGCGCGCGAAAGCTGCGGAGCACCGCAGCACTACAAGACGCTGCCGCGCATCAGAGGGCGTTGTATGTCGCGCGGCAGCGTCTTGTAGTGCGTGCGCTTCTGCGCCGCTTTGGGATAGAACACCGCCCCGCCGACAACCCGTCCATTATCCGGCAATCTGTCACGCCGGGCGCTTTCCTAACTTCCGCTTTGCCATCGCGATGACGTCATCGATCTCGTCAATCCGCAGGAGGGCCGCCACACCGCCGAAAACGACCGCGGCGACAGAGATGGTTCCCAAGACGGCGATCGCCTTCGGCAGAAAGGCCATTGTGGCCAGATCGCCAAAAAACCAGCGCTGGGCTGCCAGGCAGATCAGAGCAAGGGGCACGCTGGCCACCGTCAGTTTAACGACGTTCTCGATCAAGGCTCGGGTCTCCAGGCCACCGGCGTTCCGGGCCATCAGGAGATAGAGGATCACAAAATTGATCACCGCCACAAAACTCGTGGAGAGCGCCAGTCCGCGATGGCCAAATTGGAAATGGAAGGTGATGAGGAGGTTTAGGCAGTAGTTCGTCGCAATGGAAAAGAAGCTCACGATCATCGGCAGGTTGCGCTTATCGAGCGCGTAGAACGCCGGGGCGAGCACTTTGATGGCGGAATACGCTACCAGCCCGATGGCGTAAAATTTGAGCGCCGCCGCAGTCTGAACGGTGGCCGTGTAGTCAAACTTTCCGCGCTGGAAAATGAGGGAAATGATTGGCTCCGCAAAACAGATGAGGCCGACGGCGCACGGAATGGTGAGCAGAAAAGCAAGCCGGATGCCGCGTCCCAAGGTGGAGCGAATCCCGCCGATGTCGTTCGCGGCAGCAAAGCGCGAGACGACTGGCAGCGTCACGGTCCCGACCGCCACGCCGAAAATTCCAAGCGGAAGCTGCATCAAGCGGAATGCGTAATTAAGCCAGCTCACCGGGCCATTGCCGAGTTGGGACGCGAAGTTGCCGTTGACCATGACGTTGACCTGCACGGCGCTGGCGGCAATCACGGCTGGCCCCATCAATAAGAGAATTTGGCGGACCCCGTCATCGCGCCATACAAAATCCGGCCGGAACCGGAATCCGACCCGGTGCAGGGCGGGGAATTGAACGACGAGTTGAAGCAAACCGCCAATGAGCGTGCCGATGGCCAGGCCAGTGAGCGAGCGCTGCCCAAAACTCGGGTCCATCCACCAGCCGAACACCACGCCCCCGATGATCGAGCCCAGATTGAAGAAGCTCGAGGCCATGGCCGGCATTCCAAAGACGTGCTTGGCGTTCAACATCCCCATCGCCAGGGCCGCCAGCGAGACCATCAGGATAAAGGGGAACATGATCCGCGTGAGCTGGATCGTCAGCGCGGCTTTGTCGGCGGGAAAGCCGCCCGCCAGAATCCCGATCAGTTGCGGGGCGAACACAATGCCCAGGAGCGTGACCAAGCTCATGAAAATGGTGGCCAGCGTCGCCACTTTATTGGCAAGCTGCCAGGCGGAGGCGTCCCCTTCGGTGGCGATTTTCTTCGAGAACGTCGTGATGAATGCGGTGGAAAGCGCCCCCTCGGCAAAAAGGTCGCGCAACAGGTTCGGCGCGCGGAAGGCCGCAACGAATGCATCCATGGCGAACCCGGCGCCAAAGAGCTTGGCAAAGACCAACTCGCGAACCAGCCCGAGCACCCGACTGCACGCAACCGCAAGCCCCACGATGCCGGCGGCTTTGGTGCTCAGTTTATTGGGATTTTTGGACACTGCGGAAACGGGATCGCTCATTGACGCGGGTTATCGACTGAATCTTGTCCGAGCGCCACCAAAAATACGAATCGAGGGGTCAGTCTGTGAATTTTGCCCGGTAATAATCTACCGCATGCGCTCCAGTGTTGCGCAAAACTCACAAACTGACCCCCTGCCCTTTGTAAGCCGCTTTCCGCAGTCGGTCCATCATCGCGACGCCCAGCCCCGACTCCGGGAGCGGCTCCGCGATAATCTCGTCCAGCCCCGCTTCGTCCAGCCGGCGCATGGCGGCGAAGAGGCGGGCCGCGGCTTCGCGCAAGTTCCGCGTGGGACTTAGCACTTCCACATTTTCGAAGCCCGGCAAAGCATTTTGCCACGCCAGCAACCCGCACCGCTTTCCCGACACCGGCTGCGGACGAGCCTCGATCCGCAAAGGCGTGAGGGGCGCATAATGACTTTTCAATTGCCCCGGGGCGACCGGTTTGGCGACGGTTCCTGCCGCGACGACTTCCCCAAACCCGGCCAGTTCCTCCACGGTGACCGGACCGCTGCGCAGGATCTCCAAGCGTCCGTTGGAAACCGCGACAATGGTCGATTCCACGCCGTGGGCCGTCGGCCCGCCATCCACGATGAGCGGAATACGAGAGGCCAACTCGCTCATCACATGGTCGGCAGTGGTTGGACTGATCCGGCCAAACCGATTGGCGCTCGGCGCCGCAAGCGGTTTTCCAAATGCCGAAATCACCGCGCGAAACACCGGGTGCGCGCTCATTCGCAGCGCCACAGTCGGGAGTCCGGAAGCGACCACATCCGGCACCAGATCGCGCCTTGGCAGAACGAGCGTGAAAGGGCCCGGCCAGAAGCGTTCGGTCAAGCGGCGAACCAGCTCGACATCGCCCGGCGGAATCGCCGTGAGCCGATCGAGCCAGGCCAGATCCGGCAAATGGACGATCAGCGGATCGAAGAAAGGGCGTTCCTTGGCTTCGAAAATCTTGAGCACCGCTTCCGGGCGCGTCGCATCAGCGGCGAGTCCGTACACCGTCTCGGTGGGCAAGGCAACCGGTTCCCCGGCCCCAAGCAAACGAGAGGCTTCTACGACCGCGCGCGCGAGCAGGTCCGGCGTGTGGGTGGGTAGAAGCAGCGTATCCAACGGAGCCTTAAATTGCGCTATGGCTGCCGTCGCAGAATGGAGCATTCTTGGTCTGCTTGCAGTTGCAGAGTGCGACCTTCTTGGATTCAACCTGCACCAACTTCATGGGGGCAAATCCCGTTCCCTTGTGGGAGCCATCGCAGAAGGGCTGGCTTTTGGAATCGCCACAGGAGCACCAGTAATGGGTCCCGGCAGGCAGATCAATCACCGCGGGCTTTTTGTCAGCTACATTTCCATTTTTCATGGATGGGGCTTAGTTCCGAGGGGCGAAAATGTCAAGCCGGGGTGCCGGTGAGGCTAAGAATGGGACTTATAGGACGGATGGGACTTATGGGACGGATGTATAAGCTGTCCCATAGGTCCCATGTCCGGCCCTAGACATCTGGCTTTACATGAACCGACGGGTTGCCGAGCTTAGCGTTTCCCATTATGAAACCTTGGAAAACTCTCTCACGCAGCGTGCTCTGCCGGCCCAACCGATTTCTCACGGTCGAGATGCACGAATTGGAACTGCCGGATGGCCGCAAAATCAGCGACTGGCCGTGGCTGGTGACTCCGGATTACGCGAACATTCTCGCCCGCACCGTGGATGGCCGGTTCCTCTGTTTCCGCCAAACCAAATATGCGGTGGGCGGCGTTTCGCTTGCGCCAATGGGCGGATTTATCGAACCCGGTGAAGATCCGCTGGCCGCGGCCAAGCGGGAACTGTTGGAGGAGTCGGGGTATGCGGCACCGGTCTGGATTCCGTTGGGGAGCTACACTGTGGATGCCAACCGGGGAGCCGGAACGGCGCACCTGTTCCTGGCGCTGGATGCGCAACTCGAACGACCGCCAGTTGCCGACGATCTGGAGGAGCAAGAACTCCTGTTTCTGACTCAGGCCGAAGTGGAACGCGCGCTGGAGGCGGGAGAGTTTAAGGTGCTGGCTTGGGCAACGGTGGTAGCACTGGGATTGCAGAGGCTCGGAAGAGAAGCGCGAGGGTAAGAATGGGACCTATGGGATTTGTACATCCGTCCCATCTGTCCCATCCGTCCCATTTTCCCTCCCTACCAAAAAATAACGCCGGTGCGGCAGCTTATCGCTACCACACCGGCGTAAAAAACTCGTTCTAAGGGAGTTTAGTAACGACGTTCACCACGGTCGCGGCCACCGCCGCCACCGCCGCCACGGCGTTCACCGTAGCCACCACCGCCGCCGCCGCCACCACCGCGACGTTCAAACGAGCGACCGCCGCCGCCACCACCGCCGCCGCTGCGTTCTTCACGCGGACGAGCGATATTGACGGTGAGCGGGCGACCTTCAAGCGCCTTGCCATGGAACTGTTCGATGGCGCTGAGCGCTTCGGTTTCCGTGCCCATCGTGACGAAGGCGAATCCACGGCTTTTGCCGGTGAATTTGTCCTGCACGAGAAGCACGTCACTGACACTGCCTGCTTGCCCGAAAAGGTCCTGCAGATCGGGTTCCGTTACGTTAAAGGGAAGGTTCCCCACGTAAAGTTTGTTGTTCATACTATAACTGCCAAGCACTGCGGTGACGGTCCCCGGTCATCGGTCTCAAGTCGCCACTGATTATCTCAATTGACAAACTCCCCTGCCCCAACACTGCTGACGGGACCGCATGTTAGTGAATTCGGGTCACTTGAAAAGAGAAAAGAATATCTGGTTGACATCTAAAATACACGTTCCGGGAAACCCCTACGGAAGAAATGAACAGATCATTTCCACAGGTGTTTCGGGTACTTGCGCTGCAACTCCTGTTTGATCTTTGGATAGGATTCCCGCCAGAACGTGGCCAGGTTCTGTGTCACCTGGATGGGGCGATGGTTGGGTGCGAGCACCTGAATGGTCACAGGCACGCGACCGGCAGCAATGGGTAACGTTTGTTCCACTCCATAAAGATCCTGGATGCGCACGGCAATGGTGGGCTGCCCGGACTCGGCATAGCTGATTTTAAAGCGTCGGCCATTGGGCATTTCCAGGCGCTCGGGCGCGTATTTCTCGAGCATCTCTTCCTGCTGATGACTCAGCCACGATTTCAGCACCGGCCACACGGCGCGTCCTTTGATCTCTTTATAGGTTGCCGCACCGTAACAGATTTGCTCGATCAACGCGGCGCGATCGCCGGATTCCAAGGCCGGGAGACCCAGTTCAGGCATCCATTCGCGGAGTCGATTCAGCCGCACGATCCACTGCTCGACGGCGCTGTCCCAGTTCGCCAGCGGGCAGTTGCCCTCCAACACTTGCTCGGCAAGCAGGGCGGCGGTTTCGCTCGGCGGCACCTTGTCGGTCAAGCCAGTCTTCAAGACCAGATCGCGAAACCGCGTCTCGCGCCGGGCCATCACGCGGCGCAGAGCGACATCGTAAAACACCGTGGTGGATTCCGAAAATGCACTTGGAAAAAGTTCGCGGAGCCACTCTTCGCGGATGGCCGTGGCGAGGGTAAGCAGCGTCTGCACACCGTCCTTCCCGCTGATCTCCCGCACTTCGCCCGCCACCAGGAGCGCCGATTTTTGCACGACGCTCTCCCTCGCGAGCACGCCCCGGCGGCCATGCACCAGCGCGCAGCGAAGCGTCCCGGCGTCGAGCCGGATCGCCACCTGATCGGGAAATCCGGCCAGCACACATTTGGCCACGGCTTCCTCGGTCGCATCGGGATCACCGGGCCGCGCCCCGACCGTGAGACCCTCGGAGCGGGCAATGCGCAAAAATTGTTCGAAGAGCTGGCCTGCTTCGCGGGCGGCGATTGAACTGACGCCGATGGAGCGCGCGATGTTCCCGTTGTCGCCGGCCAGTTCAAAGGCGCGCATCATCAAGAACAAATCGGACGCGTGCTTCTCGCCGAGAGCTCGTTCGCGCGCATCCTGATCGCCTTCGCGCCGGATCAGGTTACGGCCCTGCGTGAGCGCCGCAGCGAGCGCCACTTCCCGCACGCAGCCGTATTCCTGGGCGGCCAGCAGCATTCGCGAGTAGCGCGGGTGAAGCGGAAAGGCGAGCATCCGGCGGCCGAGGTCGGTGATAATCCCATCCTCGTCCAACGCGCCCAAGTCCTGCAAAAGTCCCTCGGCTCGTTGCAGCGAGCGGGCATCGGGCGCTTCCAACCAGCGAAACGCCGTGACATCGTCCACGCCGCTCGCTTTTAAGGTCAGGACCACTTCAGAGAGGTCGAGCCGCTTGATTTCCGGGAGTTCCTGAGGCGCGCGATCCAGGTGTTCGCGTTCAGTCCAAAGCCGTAGCGCGATGCCCGGTGCCGTGCGGCCCGCCCGGCCTGCGCGCTGGTCGGCCGAGGCTCGCGAAATCTTCTCCACAAGAAGCGTATTGATGCCCCGATAAGAATCGAATCGGGCAATGCGCGCCAACCCGGCATCGATCACCACGCGCACGCCCTCAATCGTAAGAGAGGTTTCCGCCACATTGGTCGAGACGATGACCTTGCGCTTGGAATAACGGGCCACGGCGGCGTCCTGGTCGGCCACCGGCAGTTCGCCATGCAAGGGCAGCGCCATAAATTGGCTGCCAATGCGCGAGTTGCGGATCGCGCCGATGGTCCGCGAAATCTCGTAAGCGCCCGGCATGAAAATCAGAACGTCGCCTTCGGTCGATGGCGCAAGCCGTTCCAGTTCATCCGCCGCAAGATCCCATACCGCCGTCTGGTCCTGCCGCACGGGACGCGGGAGATACTGGATATCGACCGGGAAGGTCCGCCCCTGGGACTGAAGCATCTCGCACGGCGCAAGGTAGCGTTCCAGGCCCACCGTATCGAGCGTGGCCGACATGACCACCAGCTTCAGGTCGGGCCGGAGCGTGGCTTGCAAATCGAGCGCGCGGGCCAGGGTGATGTCGCCATAGAGATGGCGCTCGTGAAATTCGTCAAAAAGAATTGCGGAAACGCCGTGCAACTCCGGATCGTTCAACATCTGGCGCAGCAACACCCCTTCGGTCACAAACCGGATGCGGGTCTTCGCTGAAGCGACCTTGTCGAAACGAATCTGGTAGCCGACTTCCTCGCCCAGTCGGCAACCGCGTTCCTGCGCCACCCGCGCCGCCAGCATTCGCGTGGCGAGCCGACGAGGTTGAAGCACCACCACTTCCCCGGCGAGCATGCCATTATCCAGAAGCATTTGTGGCACCTGGGTGGATTTGCCGGAACCGGTGGGAGCCTGCAGAACCAGCCTCGAATGGCGGCCGAGGGAAGCGATCAGCGCGGACTCAAGTTCAAATATCGGCAGATCGCGGCGGTTCATCTAATTAAGGGGGCGGAAATAGAACCATAGGCCTACGGGTGAGGCAATGCTTTTGCGCTCCGTCGTCCATTCCGTCCATCTCGTCCATATCCCCAAAGCAAAATATCCCGTTCCCGCAGGATTTCCGCTGCAACCTGACGAATTCCGGTTTATCAACGACGCCGTGATGGATTGGATCGTTTACATTTTATACCGCACTCTTGCCCGCTGCATCATCCTGCTGCCGGTCGGTGCATCGTTCCGGATCGGAACCTGCCTTGGCTGGCTGGCTTACTGGGCTTTGTGGCCTTACCGGCGTCTGGCGATTGAAAATCTCACCATCGCATTCGGCGCAGAAAAGTCGCGTCGCGAAATCCGGGGCATCGCCCGGCGCCATTTTTCACGGCTCGGAGCCAATCTTTTCACCAGCATTAAACTGGCCTCGGTTCCGCCAGAGGAGATTTCGAAGCGCGTCACTTTTGAAGGCCGGGAATTTGTGGACGAAGCCGTCGCCGAAGGCCGGGGCGTCGTCCTGATCATCAGCCATCTGGGAAACTGGGAAGCGCTCGCTCAAACCTGCCCTCTCATTTTTCATGGCGCATCCGGGACGATTTATCAGCGGCTGGGCAATCGCTATATTGACGCAGAAATCCGCGCCTCGCGCGCCCGGCTCGGGATTGTGCCCTTCGAACGGAAATCGGGCTTCCTGGGGGCGATCGCATTCCTGCGCCAAGCCGGCGGCGTCGGGGTGCTGGTCGATCAACACGCGGGCGACTCCGGGACCTGGTGCCCGTTCTTTGGGAGGCTGGCATCCACTTCGCCACTCGCCGCGACTCTGGCGTTGCGCACCGATGCGCGGATGCTCGCGGCCGCGGTCTATACAGACAAACCTGGGCACTGGCGGATGGTGATTGAAAAACCGGACTTCCCGCCGACTCGCGATGGCGAAGTTCTGACCGCAGAAATCAATCTCGTGCTCGAACGCCAAATCCGGCGCGCTCCCGAAGATTGGTTCTGGGTGCATAACCGATGGAAAACGCCAAAGCCAAACTTCCTGCTGGCGGACTACAAACGCGGCATCGCACTCCCGAGCGGCTTCGATGCAGCCCAACTCAAGCCATTCCCGGTCGTGGTCCGGTCCAGCAATTGGCTCGGCGATGCCGTCATGACCGTCCCCGCCATCCAAGCCATCAAGCGCGGGCGGCCCGACGTCCGGTTGACGATTTTGACCAAAGCCAAGCTCGCCGAGTTCTGGAAGCGCGTTCCGGAAGGCGATGAAGTGATCACGATTGAGCCGAACGATTCCGTGTTCGCCGTCGCCCGAAAGCTGAGGGGGAAATTCGAGGCCGCGGTCGTCCTGCCCAACTCCATCCGATCCGCCCTGGAAGTCTGGCTCGCAGGCATTCCCCGGCGCGCCGGATACGCCGCCGAATGGCGCAGAAAGCTGCTCAACCAGCCGTTTGCGCCGAGTCCCAAGAAAACGCAACTCCCCCGCCCCGCCCGCCATCAGGTCCACCATTACCTCGACCTGGTCAACTGGCTTGGAGCCAACTCCGGCGACCTTTCGGAAGCCGCTTTCTTCAACAACCCGCGCCCCGCGCGAAGCGGAAACGGAGTCGTCAAACTCGGCCTCTGCCCCGGAGCCGAATACGGTCCGGCCAAGCGCTGGCTTCCCGAGCGGTTCGCGGAAGTGGCGCGCACCGTCGCCCAACAGGTCCCGTGCGAATGGCTGCTGTTCGGCGTTGCGGGCGACGCGGCGGTCGGAGAGACCATCTCGCATCAACTCGACGGCAAATGCACCAATCTGATCGGCAAGACCAACCTTGCGGAGTTAATGGACCGGATTTCGGAATGTGAACTGCTGCTCACAAACGACACGGGGACGATGCACCTCGCGGCGTTTCTTGGGGTGCCGGTTGTGGCCATCTTCGGTTCCACCGAACCCCGATTGACCGCTCCGCTCGGCCCCGGCCACCGGGTGCTCCGACATCAAGTGGAGTGCAGCCCATGCTTCCTGCGGGAATGCCCGCTCGATTTCCGCTGCATGAACGCCGTCACAGCGCAGGAAACGGTGGCAGCGGTGCTTGGCATGGTCCGGACGGGACCCGGACTTCGGCTGCCGTAACAAAGGAGAGTGGCCACTTGGCCGCTCAGCGGCGGGCGGGACGCCAATAGTGTTCGGCATCGTTATGCTTAGGACCAAAGGTCCGTCCAATACCAGCCTGGGGCAACGCCCCAGAAAAATTGGGAAGGCAAACCAGGGCTGAAAGCCCGCGCCATTCCGGGCACGATGCGACGGTTCGGGCCTTCAGCCCTGGACAGTTCTGAAATCGAAAACCTGGGGCGTTGCCCCAGGCTGGTATGGGGTCGCGCCGTTGGCGCTGAAAACTACTTTGACGGACGAACAACATTCATCCCGAACTCCGAAGTTGCGATTTGCTGTGGCTGCGGCGCTCTGTCGCCGCCGGGGTGGCGCGTCGAGCGCAAAC
>JBAXSN010000058.1:0-19364 GCA_037130675.1 Verrucomicrobiota bacterium | reverse complement strand
CGGATGGGACGGATGGGACGGATGGGACGGATGGGACGGATGGGACGGATGGGGCGGATGGGACGGATGGGGCGGATGGGGCGGATGGGGGAGGATGGGGCGGATGTGTTCTTTTTCCCCACGTCTCCCCGCCTTCTTCTCTACGCCGCTAGCGTGCGCCGGATGTCCTCAATGCTGATCGGCTTGGTCAGGTGAGCGCAGAACCCTGCCTGGAGGCTTCGGGCGACATCCTCGTTAGTCCCGTAACCGCTGACCGCGATGGCTGTGAGTTGTGGAATGTCGGCTTTAAGTTCCCGAACGAGATTGAGCCCGCTGCCGTCCGGGAGGCCGAGATCGCTGATGAGGACGTCGAACGGGTGAGCTTGAGCGTGTGCGGCAACCAGCGCTCCGTTGCAGGTGCCCTCGGCCTGGACCTCGTGCCCCTCGCGGCTCAGGAGTCGGGCCAGCACGGTTCGGGTTTGCTCGTTATCCTCCACCAACAAAATGTGACGGTGGGGCGCATGTCTTTGGCTCCGGGCAATCTCTGGATCGATTGGCAGTTGTTCGAGCGGGAGAACCGGCAGCGAGACAGAAAAAGTGGCGCCGCGATTGAGTCCGGCGCTGGCTACCGAAAGAGTTCCCTTGTGGAGTTCGACGATCGATTTGGAAATCGCCAACCCCAGCCCCAAGCCCCCGTAGCGATGGTCGCCGGCGGCGCCGCCCTGCTCGAAAGGCAAAAAGATCTGGCGAAAGGCCTCTGGAGGAATGCCGATGCCGGTATCGCTAAACTCCACCATTATCGAATCGATGGTGGGGTTGTAAGTGCGTATGGCAATGCGTCCATGGGCTGGGGTGAACTTGATCGCATTCTTCAACAAATTCCAAAAAACCTGCTGCAAGCGGGCCGGGTCGGCATGGGCAATACGCCACTTGGCGGATGCGTTTATCTCCAGGGTGAGTTGTTTGCGCAGAGTGTCTTCGCGCACCGTCGCCATGGCCTCGGCGAGCAGGGGGTGCACATCGACCTCTTCGAGCTGGAGCGGGAATTTTCCGCGCTCGATCCGGGTGAGATCCAGGAGATCGTCGATCAGGCGGGCCTCCAGTTCGACACTGTGTCGAACCACGCCCATCTGTTCGCGCAACGGGGTCTCAAGCGTCTCGTCCTCTTCCAAGGCGGTGGCCGTCATCAATGCCGGGGTAAGCGGCGTCCGCAACTCGTGGGAGAGCGCCGCCAGGAAGAAGTCCTTGGCGCGATTCGCGTTTTCCGCCGCTTGTTTGGCCTTGAGCACATCGCGTTCGTTTTGAGCCCGGTCCATCGCAATGGCGACATAGCCTGAGAGAAGCCGGAGAAAGTCGCTTTCGTCCGCCGTGAACTGTTGCTTTCGACGAGCGATGAAGCAAAGGGTGGCCAGGAGGCGGTCGCCGATCATCAGCGGGATGCCGAGATAGCATTGGAAACCCAAGTCCCTCAAAAGAGCGGTCTTGGGGTCTGATGAATGCGGGAGGTCATTCACAGCAACGATGGAGCGAGTCTGAGCGATGATCCCGCAGAGGGACTCCCTAAAACGCAGCCGCTGGATTTTCGGCTTCACCTCTTCCGGAATGCCTGCGGCGGCATGGAGTTCCAGTTCTTTGCGATCCCAGTCCACGGAATATTGGAGACAGGCATCCGCGCCGACATGCCTGGCCATCTGGGAAAAAAGGCTGGCGACGATCTGATTGGGATCGTGCTCAGTGACAAGTTGCGTGAGGCAGTCGGAAATCACTTGAAGCCGCTGATTTCGAAGTCGAAGAGCTTCTTCAGCATTCCTGCGCTCGGTCACATCCATCGCAACTCCAATGAAGCGCTGCGGCCGGCCGGCCCCGTCCCGGAAAAGCAGGCCCCGGCAGTGGAGCCAGTGAATGCTTCCATCGGGCCAAACGATCCGGTGTTCGATATCGTAAGGCTGGTCGCCATCGATCGCGTGGCGGAGTGTTTCGTGAGTGCGCTGCTTGTCCTCGGGGTGGATGGTCCGTTCCCAATCCCCCGCCGAATGGTATCCGCCGGGTTTCAGTCCCATCATTTCCTCCATTTCAGGCGAGGTTCGGGCCGTGTCGAACGCTCGTTTCAGATCCGCATCCGTATAGCGCGCGTGCGCCTTCCCTCTAATATCCAGCTCCCAAGTACCCATCTGCGCCGCATCCAGGGCAATTTGAAGCTGTTGCTTGCGCTCCCTCAACGCATCCTCCGAGCACGCCCGATCGAGGGCAATGGCCGTGTACCCGGCGATCAATTGGAGGAAGTCGAGTTCATCGGGGGCGAAATGAGTCTTGCTGCGGCTGGCAAAGGAAAGGATGCCAAGCAACCGCTCGCCGACCAATAGCGGAAGGCAAACGCACGTCTGAACGCCGAGGGTTCGCACCGGGTTGAGTTGCGGGTCACTCGAGTTTTGAATGTCGTTGAAAATCACCGATGACCGACTCCGGGCAGCCCTGCAGTTGAGCGTTCCGTCGGAACAGGTATTGCAAATATGGCAGAAAGCCTGCAGCGGAATGCCTTCGCGGTTCCCAAGTTCGAGTTCGCGCGCTTCCGAAGCGGTGAGATAATGAAAAAAGGCGTCGGCGCCGACGTCACGGGCAACTCGGGGGAAGATATCCGCCACGATTTTATCCGGGTCGCGGTGAGGCAGGAGTTGAGAAAGGCAGTACGAAGCGAGTTGCAGCCGTTCATTGTGCCGCCGCGTTGCTTCCTCCACCTCCTTGCGCGCGGCAACATCGCTTTCCAGCGCCTCAAGAGCCAATCCCGCTATCCCAATCACCCAAAGGTATCCATAGAGCAGGGCGAGGGAAACGATTTTGGCTTGATCGACGAATGGCCCCTTTCCGAGGTAGGTATGCCAGATCGCATATCCAGCGATAAATAAAACGCCGACAGCCGTCACCCGTGGGCCCGATCGGAGCGCGATCCAGATCAACAGCACCACGGGAAAAAACGAAACCGCGAGGCGATGCACGCCAAATTGGAACCACCCTCCGAAAGTCACTGCGCAGATGAGCCAGAGCAGGCCAAGCGCCACGACCAACTCGACCCAACTGAATGGATTTTGTTTGAAGGTGATCGGCCAGGATAGCGCGAGCAGAAAAGGCGTGATGAGAAAGACAGCCGTTGCATCGCCCAGCCACCAGGTAAACCATTGAATGGGAAACTCCGGCCAGGGGACGACTCCCGCCAGGCTGAGTGTCGTCGGCCCGATGATCGCGCTGGGGAGGCACATCGCCAGCGCAATCGCGACGAACTGGAACACATTCACTTTGCGAATCAGCAACGGGCGTTTGCCCCACCAATCTTGCCATCCCATCCAATGCGTGCAGAGGTAACTCCCCGTGAATCCCTCCAAGGCATTGCCGCAGGCGATTAGAGCGGAAATGGAAATCACCGTGGGGAGCGATGCCGCGTGGTTCGTTAGCAGGAATTGGCAATTCACGGCAAAAGCACCCAGCCATATCCCCACCAGCGCAGGGCGTCCGAACAAGAGCATGGCCGCCAATGCAAGGCTCGACGAGGGCCAAATCGGCGCGGCGTGGCGCGCTCCGAAAAACAAAGCCAGCCCAAGCTTTCCTCCGGCGTAATAGAGGAGCGCGACCGCGAGAATGCCACCGAGGGTACCAAGCCACTCGCGCCTTGGACGCGCAAAGAACTGGCGAGCCTTTTCGGCTGCCTCCGCTCCTGCTCTTTGTATCTTCCGGCCAATTCCCGAGCCCAACTCGCCGTGCCCTTTTGTCCAATCCACAATTCGTTCTATGTTTGTCTTTCGGCCCGATGCCAGAGTCCGCTTCCCCGAAAGTCGCATTCAATCCGGCATTTGTCCCCCGAGTCGGACGATGAATGAGGCATGGGGCAATCGACGAGCCGCAGAGAGTGGCGTGGGCGTGTTTCCGGGAGCGCACACCACAACTCCCGCCTTTCGGGAAAACCAAATTTGGAAGAACTGCTGCGAAACACACCAATCGCCTTGGCGATGAGGCCTTGGATGTGTCTAAATTATTTTGAATGACCCCGCCACCCATGAGCGATTCTCCCCTGAGTTTTCCCAATCCCCCGATTGTCGAGGCCGTTGTCGATATCGATCGAGGGATTACCGTCCTAAGAAGACGAATTGATTCACCCGTAATCATTGAGGTGTTCGCCCCCAACGTCTTCGAGGAAGAGGTTTGGAATTAATCCACCCTCCAAAGCGCGCCGTGGCAACTGAAGCCGGCGCCGAAGGAGGACATCCACCACCAACCGCCGGGGGCGGACTCGGCGAGCGCTTTCTCCAACACAAAAAGGACGAAGGGGCTGCTGAGATTGCCGTAGTCGCGCAGGACCGTTGCGCTCAGGGCTAGATCGGTCTCGCTGAGGCAAAGCTGCTTCTGAACGGCCGCCAGCACCTCGCGGCCGCCGGCGTGCAGAATCCAAGCCGCCACGTCCGTCGGATTCAGATCCACCCGATTCATCACTTCGCGAAGAACGCCTTTGGCATGCTTTGCGGCCAGCCGCGGAACGTCCCGGTGAAGGATGTTGCGCAGCATTCCCCCGCGTTGTTCGAAGCGAAGGAGGTCGCGCTCTGTGGGGCTTAGGATGCTGCCCTCCGCTTTCCATTCCACCCTGCGCGAATGGTGGGCTGGCCGGCTGGAGAGGATGGCCGCGCCGGCGCCGTCGCCGAAGAGGCAGGCGCTGATGAGCACGCCGGGATCGTTGTCGAGATAGAGCGCCGCACTGCAAATTTCCACGCAGATGGACAGGACATGCCGGGCTTGCCCGCTTGCCAGCAGCGCCTTGGCCGTCCGCAGATTGGGGAGCGCCGCCCCGCAGCCCAGGCCCACCAAGTCGAGCGCCAGCACACCCCGGTTGAGCCGGAGTCGCTGGCTGACGTAGCTGCTAAGACCCGGGCAGAGGTACCCGGTGCAAGTGCTGACGATCACCGCATCCACTTCGCCAGGCAAGAGCCGGGCTGCATCGAGCGCCTTCTCTCCGGCCTGCGACGCCAGGACCGGCGCATGCTCGGCGAACCGGGCGTGCAACGCGTCCGGCGTCAACGCGAAGGCATCCCCCAAGTCTTCAAAAGCAAGGTGGCGGGTTTGAATCCCGTTCTTCCCGGAAAGCAACCGCTTGAGCAATGCGCGGGATCGCGAGTCCAACCCTGAAAACTGCGGCGCTTTGCGGATGGCAGCCCAGCAATGGGGCTGCTCATAACGGCGACGCGGAACGGCCGTCCCCAAGCCGGTCAGGAACATGGCACGGAGATGCGGGCGGTTTTTCTCATGGCGCGAGTTTTTTGGACGAGAGGACCAAATGGACAAGATGGACCTATTCCCGCACTAATTCGCGCCAGGCTCAGCGGTTGGCCGAGTCGAAACCGGCGCCCCTAAAAATAATAGTCAAAGTCCTGCTCGCGGCTCATCCAGCGGCGGATCCGGAAGATATGCACGGGCTTGTGGTGGGGGTCGAGCGAGACGAAATTCTTTTTTCCGTGCCAGAGATAGCGTTCGTCGGTGAGCAGATCATGCACCTGGTAGGTGTCGCTCTCCATCCAGCCGAACTCTTCAATCGGCACATGGATGAACGAGTCTTGGCGATTCCACGGATCGAGGTTCACGACGACCAGAATGATGTTTTCCCGGGACTCGGTCATCTTGCCGTAGAACAAAACGTTTTCGTTTTCCGCCGCGTAGAACCGCAGGTTGGAATATTCGTGCAGCGCCCGGTTCTCCCGCCGAATCCGGTTCAGGCGGGCGATGAAGTCTTTGATGTTCCCCGGCGCATTCCAATCCCGTCCCTTGAACTGGTATTTCTCGCTGTCGAGATACTCTTCTTTTCCGGGAATGGCCGCGTTTTCGCAAAGCTCGTAGCCGCTGTAGATGCCGTAAACCGACGAGAGCGTAGCCGCAAGCGCCACCCGGCTCATGAAGGCAGGTCGGCCACCCTGCTGGAGGAATACCGGCAGGATATCCGGCGTGTTCGTAAAGAGGTTGCCCCGGAAGAACTGGTTCATTTCCGTTTGGGTCAACTCGGTAAAGTATTCCGTCAGCTCGAACTTGGAATTCCGCCAGGTGAAATAGGTGTAGCTCTGGTTGAACCCGATCTTGGCCAGCGCCTTCATCATCTTTGGCCGCGTGAAGGCTTCCGACAGGAACACCGCATCCGGGAACGCCGCGCGCACCTTGCCGATCAGGTAAGCCCAGAAAGAGACCGGTTTCGTGTGCGGATTGTCCACCCGGAACGTCTTCACCCCGTGCTCGCACCAGAAGAGAATGACGCTCGTCAGTTCTTCCCAAAGCTCGCGCCAGTTTTCGTTCTGGAAGTTCAGCGGATAAACGTCCTCATATTTTTTCGGCGGATTTTCGGCGTACTTGATCGTGCCGTCCGGCCGTTTGAAAAACCATTCGGGGTGCTCGATGACGTACGGATGATCCGGCGAACAGTTGATGGCGAAGTCGAGGGCGACTTCCATGCCGCGCTTGCCGATTTCGCCCACCAGCCAGTCGAAGTCCGTCAGCGTGCCGAGTTCTGGCGCCACGTCTTTGTGGCCGCCGCCGTTCGGGCACTTCTGGTGGCGGTTTCCGATCGCATACGGAACCCCCGGTTCGCCCAGTTCGGAAGTCACGGAGTTGTTGCGTCCCTTTCGATTCGTCGAGCCGATCGGGTGAATCGGCGGGAAATAGATCACGTCGAACCCCATAGCCTTGGCGTCGTCCACCCGGCCCAGGCAGTCCCTGAATTTCGAGCCGCGCTCCGGATCGCCTTCCGCCGAGCGCGGGAAAAACTCATACCACGCGGCGAACTGCGCGCGTTCGCGATCCACAACCACCTGTGCGTGAGGGAGATACTCGGTGGAAAGGAGGCGATTGGCCCACGCCGACATCAGCCCTTCCACGTCGCTGCGGTGGGCGATGGCGTCCACCTCTGCCGGGGTGGAACACTCGATCTTCTTGGCAATTTCCAGCAGGCGCACCTTGTCCGCCTTGATGAGCGCCCGGTCGGCTGCCCGCCGCACGATGGCGGCCCCTTCGAGCGTCTCGCTTTCAAGCTGCTTGAGGCCGCCCTCGTATTTTTTGCGAAACTCATGCTGCCAGGAACGGAAGTTATCGCCCCACGCCTCGATGGTGTACTCGTACGTGGCGTTTTCGAAGAGCGAACAGGTCGCGGTCCACCGGTCATTGATCAGCGGCGTCATGGCCGTCTCGTTCCACGCCACGTCGCCCAGCTTGCGCCACTTGAGCAGGGCGCTCACATGTTCGTGGCCATCTTTGAAGACATCCGCGGTGACGGTCAGATCGTCGCCGACCACCCGTTTGATCGGATGGCGTCCGCCGTCGATCAACGGCTCCAGGTTTTCAATAACGACAGTGGGTTGTTTCGGGATCATAAGCGCAGTTCCGCGCCGGAGCGCTTTTCCTTTGCCTCCGGCAGTCAGGCTCTAGTCTCCGACAGGCTCGGAGGCGAATGCAAACCAAAACCTGAAGCAATTGCCCGAATTCGTTCTTATCCCGAACTCCGAAGTTGCGGTTTGCTGTGGCTGCGGCGCTCTGTCGCCGCCGGGGTGGCGCGTCGAGCGCAAACAAGAGGCAAGAGGCTCAGGTCCACATCGCCGCCCCGACTGAGCGGGGCGGCTACAAAAACGCCAGACCCTGCACCAAATTGTGTGTTGTTTTCAGAGAAGGCATCGGAGTTCGGGCTTATTGTTACCCACAAATCCGAAGCGCTGAAGGCGCGGTCTATACCAGCCTGGGGCAACGCCCCAGGTTTTCGATTCAAAAACGTCCAGGGCTGAAGGCCCGCCCCATTCCGCAGCGCCAGAAAAGATGGCGCGGGCCTTCGGCCCTTCCCCGTTCCTGGTTATCCTGGGGCTTCGCTTCGCTCCACCCTAGGCTGGAATGGGGTCGCGCCTTCAGCGCTGAAGAACCGCCCCGAAAAATCGTGGGTAATGGAAAGAATCCGTTCCCGCACTCGGGCAATTCCGTTGAGCCGGGTAGGGGAGAGGTTGCGGGCAATGCCGAGGGCTTCGAAGAGTTCTGGCTCAACGGCAATAATTTCCGCCGGGGAAGCTCCATCATACATTTCACAAAGCACGCTGAGCAGGCCCTTCACCAGGACGGATTCGGCATGGAGCCGGAATCGGCACCGGCCGTTCTCAAGCGAAGCGGCCAGCCAGACCTTCGAGACGCAGCCGGGGACGAGCAGAGCGTCCGTGCGCTCCTCGGGTTCGAGCGGCAACAGCGTGGAGCGGCGGTTGACGAGCGAGGCGAGGCGTTCCTGGGGGTCCGGAATAATGGAGTACCGGGCGATGAGTTGAGTTTGGCGTTGCTCGGGAAGCATGTTTTTTTTGGCGTTACAACGGAGGAACCGGCTGGAAGCCGCTTCTACAGTAGAAGCGGCATCCCTGCCGCTTCGATCCGTATTTTCGGTTGAGGTTTCCGTCATTTCCACGTTCGTTATTTTCCGAAAAATTCTTTGTAGAACATCACCGCTGAGATGCCGAAGCCAATGCCGGTAATGATGCCCCGAACGGCCTTCTGAGGAATCCGCTGGGCAAAATGAGCTCCGGCGTAATAACCGGCTAGAGCCCCGGCGGTCATGATCATCGCCTTGGGCCAGTGAATGAGGCCGCTGAGGACAAACCAGGTGGCCGCCACGATGTTGATCAGCGAAGCGAGAACGGTTTTCAGGCCGTTCATCTGGTGGATGTCGCTGAAACCGATGAGTCCAAGCGAGGCGAGCATCAGGATACCGATGCCCGCGCCGAAGTAACCGCCATAGATCGCCACCGCAAACTGGAAGGCAATCGCGCCCCACAGCGCGTGGTGTTTTGGAACACATGTCTCGCGGTTCTCCACGCCCGCGAATTTCCGGAACGCGCCCTGCGCGAAGAAGAGCACGCTGGCGAAGAGCAAAAGGAACGGCACCATCCTGGCGAAGACTTCATTTTTCGTGTGGGTAAGGAGAACGCTTCCGAGCAGGCCGCCCAGCATGCTGACCGGCACAAAGCGCCAGAGCCAGGGGCGGACAATGGCGAGGTGTTTGCGGTAGCCATAGATGCTTCCGCCCATTCCGAGCACCAAGGCGAGGGTGCTGGTGGCATTCGCCACGACTGGCGGGGTGCCGAACAGCAGCAGGACCGGGAAAGTCACCAGCGTGCCGCCGCCGGCCACCGAGTTCATCACGCCGGCTATGGCGGATGCGGCGGTGAGGGCGAGGATTTCGACGAGCGTCATGAGGTTATTAAATGAAGTAGTTCTCGTGATTGCTAATTCTCGTCCTCATCAGGTTCTCGTTACGAAGTTGACGAGTATGAGTTTGTGTGACCGAGGCGGCGATATTTTCGCAATGCGGTGGTTCGGTATGCTGCCGAACGCCCGCGAAGCACAGCTTCGAAGATGGGTGCGTTCCCAAGTAAAACTTGGGAACGAGGGAGCGAACGGGGCTACGGGGAGACCGCCAGCCGCTGCGACGCCGGTTCGCGGTGCAGGAGCACGCCGTTTTCTTTGTAAGCCTTTAGCCGGAAATGGGTGGCGGTGGAGACGATGCCTTTGATCGTGCTGAGCTTCTCGGCAATGAACCGCGCGATCGACTGGAGCGTGGTGCCTTGGACGATCACCAGCAGATCATAGCCGCCACTCATCAGGTAACAGCTTTGGACTTCCTCGAACTGCGCAATCCGGCTGGCGAGACGGTCAAAGCCGCCGCCGCGTTCGGGCGTGATCTTGACTTCGATCACTGCCTCGACCTGGCCGTTTTTGTCCACCTTCTCGGGATCGACAATGACCTGATAACCCAGGATGGTGCCATCCTCTTCGAGTTCGGCAATGCGAGCGATGACTTGGGCCTCGGTCAGGTTCAGTTCCTTCGCGAGGTCGTCGGTGCAAGCTCGTGCGTTCGATTTGAGCAGTTCAATGAGACGGTCCATAAAGCGTGGCTAATCTCCAAAAGAGATGCCGATGGCCTTGGCGGTGCTGACCATCTGGCTGTCGGGTTTCACCAGGCGCAGGCGATGCACGGCGTCTTGGATCGGCACGTCAGTGACTTCGTAATTCTGGTAACTGACCATGTGGCCGAATTTCCCGCGCTGGATGAGATCCACGGCCTTTACCCCGAAGTGCGTGCCGAGAATGCGGTCGAGCGTCGTGGGCGGGCCGCCGCGTTGCAGATGCCCGAGCACGCAGGAGCGGGTTTCCTTGCCGGTGCGTTTGGCTACTTCACGGGCCACCACCTCTGCCATGCCGCCGAGCTTGTATTCGCCCGAGCCGGTCGAGTGCATGAGTTGTTTGCCATCGCGAGGCTTGGCCCCTTCGGCGACGACAATCAGGGTGCTGAGAGCGCCTTCGGCGTCGCGGCGACGCACGGCGCAAGCCACTTTCTCGAAATCGAACGGGATCTCCGGGATCAGAATCACGTCGCCTCCGCCGGCGAGGCCGCCGTAGAGGGCGATCCAGCCCGCGTGCCGGCCCATGGCTTCCACCACGAGCACGCGCTTGTGGCTGTCCGCGGTGGTGCGCAGGCGGTCGAGCGAATCGGCCACGCACGCGACGGCGGAATCGAATCCGAAAGTCATCGCGGTGGCGTCCAGGTCGTTGTCGATCGTCTTGGGAACGCCGACGCACGGGATTCCGGCTTCGACGAGCTGCTGGGCCGTGGTGAGCGAGCCGTCGCCGCCGATACAGATCAGGGCATCGATGCCGAGTGCCGCAAGGGTTGCCCGGGATTTTGCGATGACTTCAGGCGGGACCGCCATCTTGTCGCCCGCGCCAACTTTGGCCACGAAATGCCCTTTGTTGGTCGTGCCCAAAATCGTGCCGCCAAGCGACATGATTCCGG
Organism: Verrucomicrobiota bacterium; assembly: GCA_037130675.1. Lineage (GTDB taxonomy): Bacteria > Verrucomicrobiota > Verrucomicrobiia > Chthoniobacterales > Chthoniobacteraceae > JBAXSN01. The sequence goes on along the minus strand of JBAXSN010000058.1, from coordinate 8,551 downwards.
CAGTGCTTTTTGGAGTGAGTTGGACGTTTTCCGTGAGGGAGAGCAGGCCTTCGTAGCCGTCTTTGAATCCAATCACATCCCAGCGAAGCGCGGAGGCAGCTCTCACCGCTCCGCTTAAAACTGCATTCAGTCCGGGGCAATCGCCGCCACTATTAAGTATTCCTATGCGTTTCATTCGTGTTTTTCCAGGGGGCGCCCTGCGGCGGCCCATTGATCGTAAAGGTTCCAGCCGTTGTTAAGGAGCGCGAACCCGGTATCGAACCGCTTTGTCGCGCCCAGCACAACCACAATCAGTCGGCGGGGCGTGACGGTGACGGAGCCATCCGCGTTTTGCTGCGCCTCGGGAGAGCGGGCTGCGGAAATGACCAGGCACTCGCCAGCGCGAGAGGTCGAGCCTGTTTTCACGCCGTCGATGTCGTTGATCCCAAGCAACTCGTTGGTGTTCGCCAAATTGTATCCGGCCTGTTCGCCATTGGCCAGGTGCCGGGCGATACGCCGGTCTTTTTGCGAAACATAGAAACGGAAAGCGGCGCGCTTCATGGCGTAACTGCTCAGCCGGACGAGATCGTGAGCCGACGAATACGGTTGCTCAACGTAATCGAGGCCATGGGGATTCAAAAATTTCGTGTGCTGCATCCCGAGCTTCCGGGCCAGCGCATTCATTTGGGCCACGAAAAGCTCCACCGGAGCCACTCCGGGCTTGGTCTGGCCAAGCGCCCTGCCCACGTGCATGGCCAGCGTATAGGCGGCCACGTTATCGCTCTGGAGAATGGCTGCGTAAATCAGATCCCGCAGCGAAAGCTGGTCGCCGGGTTGGAAGCCGATCGGGTTTGCGCCGGCGATTGCCACGGCCGCGGGCGGCACGGTGGCCATCGTTCCCAGATCGGATTTACTCAGATCTGCCCAGTCGAGCACGACCATGAGGGTGGCGATCTTCGTAAGGCTCCCGATCTGGAGCTTCTTTTCCGCGTGCGAGGTGGCGAGCAGATGCCCGGTAGCGGCATCGGCCACAGCATACGCGGCGGCACTCTGGGCGGCAGCCGGGTGCGGAAACAGCGACAGCAGAGAGGCGAGAAATAAGAACAGGGTTTGCAGTGTTTTCATCCCAAAACGGAACGATGAACATGGAGGACCCAGGCTGAATTGGCAATGCAGGAATTTTTTGCAGGGCGGAATGCGGGGGGGAGACGCGGAGAGGGGCAAAATGCCCCCGGCACCATCGAATAGGGGCGGGGCGGATGGTTCGGTCCCCGCGCCTCCCCTCCCTACCGGGCCAATTTGACCGGCATTCCGAATCGGTAGGTAGGAATGTTATGAAAATACTAATACCAGCAGTGGTTGCAGTTGCATTACTGGCCGGCTGTGCTGAAGACGAATGCGAACCCGATGTGACGCATGCGTTTATTTACCGCGGCCGTTACGATCAGACGCCTTATGTGACGATTCGAGGCCCCGAACAAGTCGATGTCACCACCGCGCGGGCGTATATGGCGCGCCGGGAGATGCTTCGCCGTTCGCGCGAACTGTCGGCATTCGAAGCGCCCTATTACAGGACCACGGCCACCAGGACGCTGGAGCCCAGCGGCACCACCGTCTTCGAGTCCACTCCGGGCGCCGGAGCGGTGCAGACCTCCACCACCACCGAGGTGGCGCCACCGGTCGCGGAATACATGCAGGGACCCAAGCGGCTGCCGGGCGCTTCAACGACGATTGTGCCGGCCAAGCCGACGCTTCCGTTCGCCAAACCTGTTCCCGGTCGGCCAGGATACGTGTTGAGCCCGTATGCGCCGAACTCCGGGTATGTCGATGTCAGCGGGTTGGCCCCTGGCTCGGACGCCAAAGATCCCTACACCGGCCGGATCTTCCGGGTGCCGTAGCAATTAACCAGCAAGAGCAGCAAAAGCGAAAACATCAGCAGAATAGAGGCGAGGACCACGGCGTGGTTCATGCCGGTCCCGAGATTGAAATAGACCGCCAGCGGCAGCGTCTGGGTGCGGCCGGGGAGGTTTCCGGCAAAAATCAAGGTCGCGCCAAATTCTCCAAGCGAGCGGGCCCACGCCATCGCCGCGCCGATCACGAAAGCGGGCCAGGCCACCGGCGCGACGGCATGCCGAAACACCTGCCAGCGTCCGGCACCTTCAAGCTTGAGAACCTTGGCCAGCGCGGGATCGATCCCGGCCAAGCCTGCGGCTGCGCTTCTGATGAAATAGGGGCTCGATACAAAGCACTGCGCCAGCACCACAGCCACCGGCGTTCCAACGAGGCCGATCCCGAAATGGCGCAGAAGCGAACTGCAAAACCCGTTTGGCCCAAACGCCGAGAGCAGGCCCAGGCCCGCCACTGCCGGGGGGACGAACAGCGCAAGCTGGAGGAGCACATTCAACGCGCCGCGTCCTTTGGAGTTTTTGCGGGCCAGAAGCCAGGCGAGGGGCGTGCCGAAGAGCGCGACCAATCCGGCGCTGATCAGGCTCGTGGTCAAGCTGAGTCGCAGGGCTTGTTGGGTGGACTCGCTGGCGAGATCCCGCGTCAGCGTCCGCGGGTCGAGGCTGCCGACCAGCGCGATGAGCGGCAGGATCGCCAGAAGCAGCACCGGTAACCCGAATACCAGGAGAAGGGTTCCGCTCCGAAAAGTTGAAGTCTGATTTCGCACGTTTTGAAGCATGACATATCCCGCGCCCGGAAATCCATGTTTTTGGCAGGGCAAACGCATCAAATTTTGGACGACTCCTTCTTCAACGCTGAAGGCGCGACCCCATACCAGCCTTGGGCAACGCCCAAGGTTAATCCACATTGAGGAGCTAGGGCTGAAGGCCCGCGCCAATCTGGCAATTATGCGTGGAAATGGCACGGGCCTTCAGCCCTGGGTCCTCTTTACGTTCAAACCTGGGGCGCTGCCCCAGGCTGGTATGGGCCGCGCCGTTGGCGCTTCGGAATGATGTCCCAAATCGAATTTTGATGCGTTTGCCCTGATGTTTTTGGTTGAATTGGTGATGTGGGGCACCCTTACCATTATTGCCAATCGCGTGAGCGCATCACAGCGTTTCGTCTTTTTGGATTTTGGACAAGGATTAACAAGATTGGCATGATTCACAGGATGAAGGATTTCGGACGCCAACCGACATTGCAGGCTTCAGGCAAAATCCTGATAATCTTAAAAATCCTGTTAATCCTGACTCGAAAATTTAATGGTTGCTTCGAAGCGCCTCCAAAGGCGGTGGAGGGCCACCGCACTCCAAGGCGCTCCGCGCATCGCTATCGGTAGCGCGTCAGCGCCTTGGAGCGCGGCAGTCCTCTGCCGCCTTCGCGCGTGGAAAGGATTCACGAAATTCCACCACCGCTTCGGTCGCAACACCGACTATTTTCATGCCGCGTGGAGCCCACGTTGCGGGGCATCGATATCTGTCAGAAAATGCCGACGCTTCGCCGCTCTTTGCGGAATGCCCATAGTGTAACCCAAAATCGTTTTAGCGCGGTGCACAAGACGCTCACTCCGATGACTGCTGTCATCCCGGAGCATACCCTAAGCCTTGGGCGGGGTATCGCTGGCGCTGGCTGAGGGTATCGGTATGATTTGCCTGAGACCCGGCATGTGGACGAGAGTGCGCTCCAGAGTGGCGAATATAGCCACAGCACCACCCGGGTGTCCATCCACTGGATCGGACTTGCCACCTCAGTGAAATTCTGATCCCTCAGTGAGGGGGTGACGATTCGAAGATTGCGTATATTTGCACGGTGAAATGGTGGCGAAAGCTGATGGAATATTTCGCCCCCGGCGAACTCCGCGAGAACCCGGAGGCGTTGCATCGGGCCACCTTGGTGGCTGGTCTGGCGATGCTCGGCGGCGCCTTCGGAAGCGCCTATGCGAGTTTCTACTTTGCCATTGGGCATATCGTTGGGGCGTGGGTGATTGTGGTCTGCACGATTTCCATGGTTTTCGTTCCATTCATCATACGTAAAACCGGCCGTCTTCGGCTCGCCGGGAACCTGCATTGCCTGACCTGGACGCTGGGTTTCTCCGCTCTTGCCGCGCTGGAAGGCGGCGTTCACGGCCACGCCATCGCCTGGCTGGCCTGTGGCGTTCCGCTTCTTGCTTTATTGATCCTCGATATGCCCACGGCTCTGATCTGGTGTGTTCTCTGCTTTTCGGCGACGCTCTTTTTCTGCGTTTTGGATGTGTTCAACATCGTTCTGCCGCTTGCCTATCCTGCAAGCTGGCATGCGGAAGTCACCGCCGCCGGCTATATTGGGTTCGCCGTATTTATGTCGTTGCTTGGGGTCATTTTTGAGCACAGCCGCAGGCAGGCTTTTTGCAAAATGCAGCTTGCGTATCGGAGAATGGCCGAAGCCAACCGGCGCTCCCAGGAAAGTGAGCGTTTCGTTCAGGCCAATCAAGCCAAAGACGACTTTATCGCAGCACTCTCCCATGAGTTGCGCACCCCGCTGACCCCGGTCCTTATGGTGGCTGCCATGTTGGAAAAAGATGAAACGCTGGATTCCGAGCGCCGGGACCAGCTTCGCTTGGTTCGGCAAAACGTCGAGTTGGAGGCCCGGTTGATCGACGACCTTCTCGACCTGACCAAAGTGGCTCGCGGAAAGTTCTCGCTGAAACGCGAACCCACCGACCTTCAGGAGGTGCTGGGCAGAGCGGTCGAGATCGTCCGGAGCGAAAGCGAACGCAAACGGATCGGAATCCACCTCAATCTTGAGGCTCGCTTCGTCAATGCCAATGCCGATCCCACGCGGCTCCAGCAGGTGTTCTGGAACCTGCTCAGGAATGCCATCAAGTTCACACAGGTGGGAGGTCGTATTGACGTGCATACGTTCGATTCCAGTTCGCAAACTTTTTCCCTCGAGGTTCGCGACAGCGGGGTGGGAATTCCTCCAGCGGAACTCGGTAAAATCTTTCTTCCCTTTGAACAGGGTGCAGTCGGCGGGAATCACCAATTCGGGGGCCTTGGCCTTGGCTTGGCGATTTCGAAGGCGATCGTCGATCTCCATGGTGGCTCCATTTCAGTGGCTAGCGAAGGCTTGAATCGCGGGGCCGTATTCACCGCGAGCCTTCCGGTGTCACGGACAGCGCAGTCGCCCTCGATCACACAAGAGGTTCTTCCTCCGGAAGCAACACCCATTCCCCATCTGCACATTCTTTTGGTTGAGGACAACGAGCCGACCCGCAGAGTGCTCGCCAGGCTTTTGAGCCGGGAAGGGCACGAGGTTGAAACGGCCGGAGATTGCGCCGCTGCCCGGGAAGTCGCCCATCACCAGTCTCCAGGCGATCCGATCCAGGTGCTCATCAGCGACCTGGGACTTCCGGACGGCAGCGGCCTGAACCTGGTCCGGGAGATTAGGTTGGAGACACCCGCCATCCGAGCCATCGCCCTGAGCGGGTACGGCACCGAGGACGACATCCGCAAAAGTCTCCAGGCCGGTTTTAGCGCCCATCTCACCAAGCCCGTCGCGTTTGAAGACCTCCGCCGCACTCTCGCTGCAGCGTGAGTCAGTCGAAACCCGAAACATCCGTAATCATGAACCCGCATCCAACTTCAATGAATCAAAACGACCCCCCGGACATGGCTCATGTCGTGGAGCGCAACATCCACGCCCTGGTGGAGCGCAACCGGGAATTCGAGAGGCGAAGAAGCTTTGAACAGCGGCTCGCCGATGCGATCACGCGGTTTACCGGCAGCATGCTCTTTGTTTATATCCACCTTTTCATTTATGGGCTCTGGATTGTGATTAATCTCGGGTGGCTCGGGCTGCCAAAGTTCGATCCCAGCTTTGTCATCCTGGCCATGGTGGCCTCCGTGGAAGCGATTTTTCTCTCCACCTTTATTCTTATCACCCAAAACCGCATGGCGATGATCGCGGAGAGAAGGGCCGATCTCGATTTGCAGATCAACCTGCTCTCCGAACACGAGATCACCAAGCTCATCACGCTGGTGAGGGAGATCGGAACCCGGCTGGATATCGGCGCAGCGCAGAACCCCGAGCTCTCGGAACTTCAAAAAGACGTCCAGCCTGAAAAGGTGCTCGATGCTATCGAGAAACATCAGCACGACTCGTAAATCGAATCGAGCACAGCTGCGACATCGACCAGCCGGGCAATCTCCGGATCGAATCCTTCGCCAGCCGCCAGCCGCCTGGCCCAACCGACCGCGGCGCGCCCTCCCCAATCCTCCGGTGGCGCGGCGATCGTCTGGCGCGCCGTGCCGTGGAAGCATTCCGTTTCGAAGTTGTAGAACGAGCCGTCCACGTTGTGCATCATCGCCCCGGCGCGGTCCCCATAGAACGCCGCTTCGATGATGGCGTCGCGCCCCGCGTTAAGATTCCAGGAGCACGCGATCTGCGCGGTGGCACCCGAAGCGAAATCGAGCCGTGCGACCGCGAAATCCTCCACCACTGTGCGCGCGGAATTCAAGGGCACACCGTGCCGGAACAGGCGGCTGGAAACCTCTACCACCTGCGAATCCAAAATCCACAGAGCGAGATCCACCAAATGAATTCCCAAGTCCATTACGCAACCGCCCCCGGAGAGCTCCGGGTGAAAAAACCAGGGTTTGTCCGGGCCGTACGCGTTGTGGAAGACCAGGTTCGCGGCGTAGATGTTTCCGAGTTCACCTTGCGAGATCAGTTTGCGGATGCGCTCCATTCCTGCCGTGAACCGATAGGATCGATCCACCCCAAGCAAGACATCCGCGCTCCGGGCCGCGTCAACCGTCAGTTGAACCTCGTCGGCCGTGCGCCCCAGCGGCTTCTGGCAAAAGACCGCAACGCCCCGCTCCAGCGCCGTGACGCTTTGGCCTGCGTGCAGCGCGCTTGGGGTTGCGATCACAATCCCGTCGGGACCCTCTGCGAGCAATTCCTCGAAGGTGTTCATTCGTTTGGCGTCCGGCGCGATTTCCGCCGCCCTTTCCACCGCTTTCGGTTGGGGATCGGCCACGGCAACGACCTCGACCAAGCCGCTCTTGACGATCGCCTCCATTCGTTGCGTGCCGATCCAGCCGACTCCAAGGAATCCGACCCGCGGTTTTCGGGTGACATTGCTCGCGGGTTCATGGGGTGGTAGGGGCGAGGTATCGGGAGGCTGCATATCCAAGAAATCGCAGCAGCAAGAAAATCGTCTGCGGTAGTTGTTGCCGGGGAGGGGACTGTAGCCGCCTGAAATGGGAATTATGGGAAGCATGGGAATTATGGGATTAGTTCCATGCTTCCCATGCGTGCCGATTCCAGTTTCGCCTTTTCGGAACGCCCAAACCCGGTTATTGATTTCTGTTCCAATGAATCCCGAAAGTCTTCCCGACGCTCACGGCCACTTCGGCCCCTATGGGGGCATGTTTGTGCCCGAGACCCTCATGACCGCGCTCAATGACCTGACTGCGGAGTATCTCAGGGCGCGCGAAGACGCCGATTTCCAGAAGGAATTGGACGGGTTGCTGGCCGATTTCGCGGGCCGGCCTACGCCGCTTTATTTTGCGGAACGCCTCACCGAGCAGCTTGGCGGGCCAAAGATTTACCTCAAACGCGAGGACCTGCTGCACACCGGGGCGCACAAGATCAACAACGCCTTGGGGCAGATCCTGCTCGCCCGGCGGATGGGCAAGAAGCGGGTCATCGCGGAAACCGGCGCCGGCCAGCACGGGGTGGCCACGGCCACCGTGGCAGCCCGGTTCGGCTGCGAATGCGTGATTTACATGGGCGCCGTCGATATGGAACGGCAAGCGCTCAATGTCGCTCGGATGCGGTTCCTTGGTGCCAAAGTGGTGGCCGTCACCGCCGGGCAGGCGACCTTGAAAGAGGCGATCAACGAGGCCATGCGCGACTGGGTGACTAATGTCCGCACGACCCATTATATTCTAGGCACCGCGTATGGCTCTCATCCGTATCCGATGATGGTGCGCGATTTTCACCGCGTTATCGGGATCGAGGCGCGCCGCCAGATCCTCGAACGCGAGGGGCGGTTGCCGAACCTGCTCATCGCCTGCGTGGGCGGCGGCAGCAACGCGATCGGGCTCTTCCATCCGTTTTTGGCGGATGACGGCGTTCGCATGGTGGGGGTCGAAGCCGGTGGCGAAGGCATTGTGCAGGGCAAACATGCCGCACGTTTCCAAGGCGGCGTGCTCGGGGTTCTGCAAGGCTGCAAATCGTATCTCCTTGCCGATGCCGACGGCCAGATCCAGCTCACGCATTCTATTTCGGCCGGGCTCGATTACGCTGCTGTCGGGCCGGAGCACTGTTACCTCCGCGATGAAGGCCGGGTGCAGTTCGACTACGCCACCGACAGCGAAGCGCTCAATGCCTTCCTGACGCTTTCGCGCCTCGAAGGGATCATTCCCGCGCTGGAGTCTTCGCACGCCGTGGCTCACGCCATCAAAGTCGCGCCGGCAATGGGCCGCGATGAAATCATGATCGTGAATCTCTCGGGCCGCGGCGACAAAGACGTGGCGCAAGCCGCGGAAAAGCTGCTGTAGGCTGGAAGGTGAAGCGGTGAAGGTCCGGAATGGGACTTATGGGACTTATGGGACTTATGGGACTTATGGGACTTATGGGACTT
>JBAXSN010000057.1:0-19386 GCA_037130675.1 Verrucomicrobiota bacterium | reverse complement strand
AAATCGGGCCGTAGCACAGCTTGGTAGTGCGCTTGAATGGGGTTCAAGAGGTCGCAAGTTCGAATCTTGTCGGCCCGATTCTCTGCTAATTTCCTTTTCCCTCGTTACGAAGTTTCACTTTGTAACGCACCCATCTTCGAAGCTGAGCTTCGTCGGCCTCCGCACGCCCGTTAAGGTGGCACCGGCCTCTGGCGTTTCCTGCGCGCCATCCAAGGCGCTGGCGCGCTCCCGACGGCGATGTGCGAAGCGCCTTGGATGGCGCTAGTCCTCTAGCGCCTTACGAAGCGCCCCGGTACACAAGGTTTCCAGTCACTCCAAACCAAGTTTCAACTCAGGCACATCAAGGCTTTTCTCTCCGTTCCCCTTCACTATCAGCTCCGGGCCTCAATTCTACGAAGCGCCCGCGAGATATCCTCCACCCGGAACGGCTTGGCGAGCAAGACGCCTCCCACTTCTGCGATGAAGGCGCCGATCTTGGGGTCGGCGGAATGCCCGGTAATGAAGAGGAACCGTTTGCAGAGGTGGGGCTTTGTGCGTTGCACCGCTAAATAGAACATATTTCCGGGCAATTTCGGCATGAGCATGTCGCAGACGATCACGTCAAAATCCGACTGCAAAATTTCGCGCACCCCATCGGCTCCATTGGGCACCAGCGTCACCGTGTAACCTTGCGAAACCAGGTATTCCCTCAGGAACTCGCCGAAAAAACGGTCGTCCTCCAACAAGAGCAGTTTCTTTGTCGTAAGCCGGGGAACGTAATTTGCCGCAGTGGTATCAATGCCCATCCTGACTTTTTGTTAGCAAATGATCATCCCGGTGTCTGCAATAAAAATGCTTTCTTGAGGGGCGGAGTGCCATGAGCGCAGCTAATTTCTTTGAACCGCCTCGCTCATGCAGAGGTGGATCAGATTTTACGGGCCATCCGCGCTTCCGCTGGCTGCTGGGATTGCTGGTGCTGCGATCTCCGTTGGCGCCGGGTTCGCTGTGGCATCAGGCGTCGCTTGAGACCCAGCCTGCGGCAGACTTCCCTTGGTTTGCGAAACCCCACCGGTTCCGGTCGCCGCTGCACGAGCGGTTGCCAATTTTGGATTTACCGGGTTGCGCGCCAAGACGAAAATGGCAGCCGTGATGAAGCCAAGCGCTAAAGCGCGCAAAGCTCCCTCCTGTAAACCAAGTGATTTTTCAGCGATGGCGCGCTTCTTCGCGCCCGGCGCAGTCGCCTTCGGTTTGGAACCAGCCACCGCAGCCGGGACCTTTTGAACGGATGCCGTCGCCTTTGGCTTGGCTGCTGGCGTTTCCGCTGGGGAAACAGCCACCGGCTGGGCGGGTTCCGCGGAAGGCGCACCTGCGGCAGGGTCAGTGGCAACGACGGCTGCCGGAGGGGCTTCGACACTCCGGGTCGGACTCGGTTTGGGCGGTTCCGGTGCTTCAACCCGGGGAAGCGCGCCGGGGTCGAACAGGCGGACTTCGCCCCGCATCACCGTGCTTGCCCCTTGTGGCGGGAGTCCACTGGCCGGGCGAAAACCTTTTAACGCGTTTTGCAGATCCTCGATCGCCTGGCTCCATTGTGCGTGGCGCGCGGTGCGGTCCTTGACCATCAAAACTTCAATCAGCGATCCGATTTCAGGAGAAAGAGCGGGCCGCAAATCCAACGGATCGCGCAAGTAATCGAGCCGCTGGGATTTCAGCGTCGCTTCGTGTCCGGTGTTGCCGAAAGGAATGCAGCCGGTGGCCATCTGATAAAGCGTGGCTCCGAGGGCATAGATGTCCGTGCCGCAATCCAAGTTCCGCTCGCCCCCTGCCTGTTCGGGGGAAGCGTAGTTCGGCGTGCCTGCAAAGAAATCGGGAGCGAATTCACCGCAGGCCCGGTTCAGGGCGCTGACGACTCCAAAGTCCGCCAAGCGCACCGTTCCATCTTTGCGGTCGATCAGGATGTTTTCGGGTTTAAGATCCCCGTGCATGATGCTCAGTTTCTTCCACGCCTCATCGAGGCCGATGGCCACTTGAAGTGCAATTTCGAGCGCAGTCTTTTCTGCAAGTGGACCGTGATCGGCCAAATACTGGGCGATGGTGTACCCATCCACATGCTCCGAGACTACATAGAGGAAATCGTTGGTCTCGTCGGCGTCGAGAATCGGGATGATCCCGCTCTTCTCGGGAACCGCGGTGTCCCTCATTTCCTGGCGGAATCGCAGGGCAGCCTCTGGATTCTGAAAATATTCGAACGCAAAGGTCTTGATGGCAACCATGCGGTCCGTGCCTATCTGGCGTGCCATCCAAACTTCTCCCAGACGATCCTTGTGCAGGGCTTCTACCGTATCGTAACCGGGCAAATCAAAATAAGGGCTCTCCATGGAATTGGGGATAGTAGAATTTGGGGTCGTTGTCTTGAAAGATGGGCGGCGCCACATTGGAGGGGCTACGGGCGAGCCGCTTCAAGCAAAATCCGCTGAATCCCACTATTTCATCACGCAGAGAAACCAAGGCAAACGCATTAACCTAGAAAAAGCAATTGGATTTCGCGCCAAGGACGCAAAGTTCTCCAAGACAGAGCTTTACGAAGTGGGCGAAACATTAAATGGATCACTTACACGGTGATTTCTGCCTTTTTCATAAGTTCCTCCCTTGGCCGTCTTTTGCGTCCTTGGCGCGAGGCTCTTCTACCGGATCTAGGATTAAAAATATATGGAACAGCATTCTGGAGCGCCAACGGCGCGGCACCATACCAGCCTGGTATGGGGTCGCGCCTTCAGCGCTGAAGAAGCAGTCGTCTAAAATGCGTTTGCCCTGCGCAGTCGCCCGCCTTGCGTCCTTCAACGCCTCCCCCTAGGGTAGGGGACTTCGCTCCATGACTCGCTCCCGACTTAATTTCCGCCTCGAAGCTCAAGCCACCGGTTCCCGGGCCCGGGCTGCGACTTTTCACACGCTCCACAACGAGGTCCAGACCCCGCTCTTTATGCCGGTCGGCACACAGGCCACCGTCAAGGCGCAGTTGCCGCAATCTCTGGAGGATTCCGGCTCGCAAATCCTCCTGGCAAATACCTATCACCTGCTGCTGCGGCCCGGGCCGGAGGTCTTTCGCCGCATGGGAGGCATCCATGGTTTCATGAGTTGGAAGCGTTCGGTGCTCACCGACTCGGGCGGGTTCCAGATTTTTTCGCTGCCGCATTCGCGTTCCATGAGCGAGGAGGGCGCGGTGTTTCAAAGCTATCTCGATGGCCGCACTATTCTCTTAAGCCCGGAGGTGAGCATCGAAACGCAAAAGGCGATCGGCAGCGACATTATGATGGCGCTCGACCAGTGCATCCCTTCAACGGCCGATGTTGCGACGGCCCGGGCCGCCTTGGGAATCACCCATCGGTGGGCTGCCCGCAGCCTGGCCGCCCGCGGGGATTCGCCGCAATCGATGTTCGGGATTGTTCAGGGCGCACTTTTCAAGGATCTGCGGCGCGAAAGCGCGGAGTGCTTGTGCGAGATGCCGTTCGACGGATTTTCCATCGGCGGGCTGGCGGTCGGCGAGAGCAAGCACGAGCGCGAAGATCTCTGCGCGTTCACGACGGAACTGATGCCGCACGGCAAACCCCGCTACCTTATGGGTGTGGGTACGCCGATCGACATCCTTGAGGCTGTCCACCGCGGCGTGGACATGTTCGATTGCATCATTCCCACCCAGGTCGCCCAGCGTGGCGGCGTCTTTACCTCGCGCGGGTACCTGCAAATGCGGCGGGGCGTTTACAAATTTGCCGATGCGCCCCTCGACCCCTCCTGCGGTTGCCCAACCTGCGCGCGTTATTCCCGGGCTTACCTGCATCACCTGACCAAAACCGGGGAGACCCTTGGTTGGCAGTTGCTCGGGAAGCACAACATCTATTTCTATCACCAGCTTATGCGGGAAATCCGCCAGAGCATCCTCGCGGATCGCTTTCTGGAACTCTACCATGGCAAACGCGATCTGCTCCACGCGGATGATCTCGATAACCCCATCCACGACTCCAAGCCTTCCCGGAAAATGCCGTTCCATCTGGGGGCCTACGAAGTGCATACCGCTCCGGAAGGGTTTGGGAGCATCCGGCATATTGAATCGGGGGAGCTAATGCATGCGCGCACCCCGCCGATCGAGGAAGCGCGCAGCTTGTACGTGGAGCAATCCCGGCTCGCGGAACGGTTGCGGCTCGCGGATGCGGGCGGGATGGACGGGCCATTTTCCGAGAAGCCGCTGGTGATCTGGGACGTCGGCCTGGGCGCGGCTGCCAATGCCATGGCGGCCATCGAGTGTTACGAGGAGCAGGCCGGAGTCGGTCCGGTGCGCCCGATGTGCCTCGTCAGCTTTGAGAACGACCTCGATTCGTTGCGGCTTGCCCGCCTTCACAATCGTCTCTTTCACTACCTCCGGCACAGCGGTCCCGACGCCATTCTCAAACACGGTTGCTGGCAATCCAAGCGCTTCCCGGGACTAAGCTGGGTGCTCGTGCCCGGCAATTTTCTCGAGACCATGACCCGGGCGCCGTTTCTGCCAGACGTGATCTTCTACGACATGTTCTCCAGCAAAACCAACGGCGACCAGTGGACGCCCCAGGCGTTCCGGCGATTGTTCGCCGCGTGCCAGGGGCGCGCCGTGGAGCTCTTCACTTACACCTATTCCACCGCCATTCGTGCGGCCCTCCTCGAAGCCGGTTTCCATGTCGCCAAAGGCCGTGGGGCCGGACCCAAACCCGAGACCACGATCGCGCTAACCCCTGAGGCCTGCCGCTCGGAATCCGGGATCCGCCATGAACTCCTCCCGCCTGACTGGCTGAAAAAGTGGACCCGCTCGGACGCCAAGTTCCCGTCAGGAATCGACGCCAGCCAGCATGCGGCCTTTGAAGAAGCCATTATGGGTCACGCGCAGTTCCAGCCTCCAACCCGAGCGTGATTTGCATCTGAGCGACTGGAAATCTTGGGTATCGGGGCGCTTCGTAAGGAGCTAGAGGACTAGCGCAAGGCGCTTCGCGCATCGCCGTCGGGAGCGCGCCAGCGCCATGGAGTGCGGCAGTCCTCTGCCGCCTTGGATGGCGCGCAGGAAACGCCAGAGGTCCAGTGCCACCTTCACGTTTCCTCAACGAATGATCCGGCAAGACACGCTGCCGGGGGCGGGACTGCTCCGGAAATACGCGGAATGTTTCGGCAGGGAAAAAGCATCAAAATTTCCATATGGAAATTCCGAAGCGCCAACGGCGCGGCACCATACCGGAGCGAAGCGAAGCCCCAGGATATATAACCAACAAACGGGAAAGGGCTGAAGGCCCGCGCCATTCTTTGGCGACCGGAATGGGGCGGGCCTTCAGCCCTTGACGTTTAGCAACATCAAGACCTGGGGCGATGCCCCAGGCTGGTATGGGGTCGCGCCTTCAGCGCTGAAGAAGGAGTGGTCCAAAATTTGATGCGTTTGCCCTGAATGTTTCGGCTCGACCCGTTCCCGACTCCGCAAATAGCTTCCAAGTTGGTGAGAGATAACGGCGAACGGCCCGGAGTCGCCGTTTTACTCGTCGATCTGCAACAATGCTTTCTGTCCGTGCCTGGCAGCCCCGGCGGAAAGCAAATTGCGAATGGCGGTGATGGTCCGCCCCTGTTTGCCGATAACCTTCCCGACTTCGCTCGGGCGAAGCTTCAGGCGGAAAACCACTTTGCGCGGGTTTTCAGTATGCGTGAGAACCATCTCATCGGGATTTTCGATGAGATGGCGCACGACATATCGGAGGAATTCGTCCACAGGCCGTAAAATCGAGTCGGCACGATTGCCGATTTCGAAGATTAAGCCGCTGCCGGAGCCGCTTTGCGAGCCTTTTTGATGAGGCTGCGAACGGTATCGGAAGGCTGGGCGCCGCAACCGACCCAGTAATCGACGCGAGCCAGGTCGATTTCCGAGTTGTTTTCGGCCTTCTTCGGGTCGTAGTTACCGATATGTTCGATGAACTTGCCATCCCGCGGGCTGCGGGCATCGGTCACCACAATACGGTAATAGGGACGGTTAAGCGCGCCTTCGCGGCGGAGTCTGATTGATACTGCCATAAATCTGTTGTTGGTTCGGTCGTTGGTCGGTCTAGCGCATCCCCGGGATGCGTGGCCCACCGGAGCGAGCCATCATTTTCTTAAACTTGCCCATGTTCTTCATCATCTTTCGCATCTGATTGAAGCGCATGAGCAGGTCGTTTACTTCCGTAACTGAGGTGCCACTGCCGCGGGCGATTCGCTGGCGCCGCCGGGCATTGAGGATGTCCGGCTTGCGTCGCTCTTGCATCGTCATCGAAAGGACGATGGCTTCGACCCGCTTCATTTGCTTCTCATCTACGGAAAAGCCCTTCACGCTACTCATTCCCGGCAACATGCCAAGAATATTTTCCAAAGGACCGAGTTTTCGGATCATTCGGAACTGGTCCAGGAAGTCGCAAAGGTCAAAAGAAGCCGTCCGCAGCTTCTCTTCCATGCGCTTGGCGTCCTCTTCGTCGATAGCCATGGCGGCTTTTTCCACCAAGCCGACGATGTCGCCCATTCCCAGGATGCGTCCGGCTAGCCGTTCGGGATAAAACGGCTCAAATTGATCGATTTTTTCCCCAACGCCTGCAAATTTGATGGGCCGCTGGGTGACTTCGCGCATGGAAAGCGCCGCGCCACCCCGGGCGTCACCGTCCAATTTCGTAAGAATCAGGCCGGTGACTTCCAAGGCTTCATGGAAATGGGTGGCCACACTGACGGCCTGCTGGCCGGTGGCGGCGTCGGCGACCAAGAGCACTTCGTTGGGTTTCAGGAATTCTTTGACTCTCTTGAGTTCCTGGACCAAAGGCTCGTCGATCTCCTGGCGGCCCGCCGTGTCGTAGATTTCGACGTTCCCATTCTGGGTCTCGGCCCATTCCAGCGCCTTCCGGGTTGCCCGCAGGACATCGGTTTCACCCGGGTCCGGACGGTACACCGGCACGCCGATTTGGTTGCCGAGCATTACCAACTGGTCGATGGCCGCCGGGCGATGCAAATCGAGCGCAAACAGCAGCGGGGCGCGGCCCTGGCTCTTGAGCCAGCGGGCGAGCTTTGCGGAGGAGGTCGTTTTGCCGGCGCCGTTAAGGCCGACGATCAGGATGCGGGCCGGCTTGTCGAGATTCAGCGGCGCGGCGTCGCCCCCGAGGAGCGCGGTCAGTTCGTCATGGAATATTTTGACGATCTGCTGGCCGGGCGTAACGCTGCGAAGCACCTCTTCGCCGAGCGCCTTCTCTTTGACCCGGGCAATAAACCCCTTGGCGACCTGAAAATGGACGTCAGCCTCCAACAAGGCCAGGCGCACTTCGCGCATGGCATCGTTGACATTGGTCTCGGTAATGGAGCCGTGACCACGGAGATCCTTAAAGACGTCCTGAAGTTTGTCGGCGAGTTGGCTGAACATGAGAGCGTGCGAGTGTAAGAGACGAACGGCATCCGTCGAGGGCGAAATTTAGCACGGGTTTAGGAATGCTAAAGGGGGAGATGGGAAGTATGGGAAATATGGGAAGAATGGGACTTTCATCCCATACTTCTCATGCTTCCCATTATTCCCATTTCCCAGAGCCCCCTACGGCGCTTTTCCAGCAGCGGGCGCCGGGACCGCCGCTCCGCTCGGGTCGAAGTTGAAGGTCCAGCGGGTTTCCGCTTTTTTTCCGCCGACTTTCGCCGAAATGATCACGGTGTAGTCTTTGTCCCGAAGCGGCTGGGTGGTCGGCTGGAAGCTGACGGTCTTGCTGGCAGCATCGAACTTGGCAGGCACCACCCCAAAGCCGCTGATGCGCATTTCCACACTGGCCGGGTCAACCTCGCCCATGGTGGAGAGGTTGGCTTTGATCACCGGTTTCGGGTTTGAAACCGTTGCACCGTCGGCGGGTTCCGTCTCCAGCGAAGCCGCGTTAGAGTGCGTTTCCGCAGGCGCGGCGGCATACATCTCGCCCATGCCGGGTCCGACTCCACCGCCGACCATTGCCATGGCATCCGCGAAGGTCTTGGGTTTGTTGGCTTCGATGCCGTAGCGCCCGATCTCGTCAAAGGCGGGGCTGGCGAAACCGTTGCGCTTGCCATAGGTAATAAAGGCGGCCTCGTACCCGGCCTCTTTGATGACCGCTTCGGCGGCCGCATTGTAGAAGCCGCCGGGATAGGCAAAGGTGGCTACTTTGATGCCCAGTTGACGCTCGATTATTTTTTTGGAATCGATCATCTCCTTGCGCATCCAGGCGTCATAGCCCACGCGCTTGACTTCTTCAGCGGCTTGTTTGCTAAAGAGCGGCCCCTTGCCCTTGAGGTTTTGGTGGCTGTAGCTGTGGCAGCCGATCTCCACCCCCGCGTCGCGCATCTCGGCAAGCTGGTCCCAGGTTATGGCTTTGCCGCCGGTGCCGACGTAGTTGATATAAACGAACATCGTGAACGGGTAGCCGAATTTTTTCAGGATCGGCCAGCCGACTTCATAGGCGGAAACATACCCGTCGTCGATCGTGATGAGGGCGCTCTTGACGGGAATTTCTTTTTCATCGCGCCGCCAAGCCAGGAAATCCTGCATGGAGATCACGGTGAAGCCGTTGTCCTTAATTTCCTGCATCTGCTGTTCGAAATCCGCCGGTTTCATAACCATCGGGCTGTTGATCCCCTCCTCAAATCGGTGGTAGCAGAGGATGATAACCCCGGCATTGCGGTTGGCCGTTATCCTGGGCACTGGCGCCGGCGCGACGGTCGGGGCTGGCGTTGGAGTCGCGGTCGGGGCGGGAGCGGCCACCACGACCTCATGCGACTTGAAATGCACCAGTTTTTTTACTTTTTCGCAGCCGGAAAAAGCGACGACGGCGGCCAGACAGCTCAGGAGGACTCGGGTATTCATTGAAGGTATGGGCGTGAACTTACAGCAAATTTGCAGAGGTCAAACAGAAGAGTGGGCAAATTTAAAAATCAAAGCCCGAGCTTCCGGAAAGTCTCGTCAATATGCCGGAAGTGGATCTCCAGGGAACAGAACTCTTCGATTTCCGCCGGGGTCAGCTTGTCGGTGATTTCCGCCTCTTCGAGCAGGTTCTGCTTGAGCGAAGCGGCGCCCTGCCAGGTTTTCATGGCGGCGCGCTGCACGGCTTCATAGGCGGTTTTACGTTCCATGCCGCGCTCGGTGAGCTTGAGCAGGATCGACTGCGAGAAGTAGAGCCCCTTGGTGATCTCCAGGTTCCGCATCATGTTTTCCGGATAGACGATCAGCCGGTCCACCAGCTTGGTGAGCGTCTGAAGCATGTAATCGAGCAGGATACAGGAGTCCGGCATGATGACCCGCTCCACGCTGGAGTGGGAGATGTCGCGTTCGTGCCAGAGCGCGACGTTTTCGAGCGCCGCCACCGCGTTGCCGCGAAGGATGCGCGCCAGGCCGCTCAGTTTTTCACCTGTGATCGGGTTCCGCTTGTGCGGCATGGCGGAACTCCCCTTCTGGCCGGGCGAGAAATATTCTTCGACCTCCAGCACCTCGGTCCGCTGCAAATGGCGGAACTCGGTGGCCCAGCGGTCGATGCTCGACGCGATCAGGGCGAGCGTCTGCTGGAATTCGGCATGGCGGTCGCGCTGGACGACTTGCGTGCTCAACGCGGCGGGGATCAGCCCCAGCTTGAGGCAGACCGACTCTTCGACTTTCGGATCGAGATGGGCATGGGTGCCGACTGCGCCGGAAAGTTTTCCGACCCGGATGCGCTCCCGCGTTTGCTTGAGGCGCTCAATGGCCCGGCCAAACTCGTCATACATGAGCGCCATCTTGAGCCCGAACGTCACGGGCTCGGCGTGGATGCCGTGTGAACGGCCAATCTGAGGGGTGAATTTGTAGTCCTGCGCCTTCTTGGCGATCACGACGCGGAGCGCTTCGAGGTCTTCGAGCAGCATGCCACTCGCCTCGTTCATCTGAACGGCCAGTGTGGTGTCGAGCACGTCGGAGGAGGTCATCCCTTGGTGAACCCAGCGCGCAGCCGGTCCCACATAGCTCGCCACGTTTTCGAGAAACGCGATGACGTCGTGATTGGTCCGGCGCTCGATCTCCTGGATGTCCGGCAGCGAGAACTTCGCTTTTGCACGGATCGTCTCGGCATCCTCCTTGGGGATTACGCCGAGCGCGGCTTGTGCTTCGCAAGCGAGCACTTCGATTTCGAGCCAGATTTCATACTTGTGCTGCTCTTCCCAGAGCGCACTCATCTTCGGAAGGGTGTAACGGTCAATCACCCGGCAAAGCATAGAAAGCTCGCCCGCTCTTGAAAGGAAAAAAGAGGAGGATTTTTCGCGGGCGGTTTCGGAGGGTGACGGAAAGGCTCACGCGAAGGCGGCGCTCCGCTCAGCTGCCTCGCGTCGTTTTCCCTTTTTTGACAGGATTAACAAGATTGACAGGATTTACAGGATTAAGATTTTGGGCTGCCAACCGACTTCGCAGGCTTCAGGCAAAATCCTGCTAATCTTGAAAATCCTGTTAATGCCAACGCCTCGCTGCCCCCCCGGGCCCAAGGACAGACCATTGACCTCCCTACGGCAATCCCCTACCCTCCGCGCCATGAACGCCGTCGAGTTTACTGCCCAACTATGCGCCGCACCGGTGCTGCAGATCCCACCGGAGGCCGCTGAGAAACTGCCTAAATCCGGCACGGCCCGCGTCGTCATTCACGTCGGGGAAGAGCTGGATTCCACCCAGCGCTTCGTGGAGACGTATCAGGAGTTCATGGCGATCGACGAACCGTAGCTGCGGCGCTCTGTCGCCGCCGGGGGAAAGCGTCGATGCACCAAGGCCACATCGCCGCCCCGACTGAGCGGGGCGGTTACAACCTAGATTTTATGTCGAATCCCGCGGATCGACTCTGAGAGCTTGCGAAGCCCGAGTTCGAGGCGGGTCTTGATCGTTCCGAGCGGGGTCTCTGTCGCCACGGCGATCTCGCGCTGGCTCATCCCTTTGAAGAACGCCATTTCAATGGCCTGCCTCTGGAATGGGGGGAGCGCGTCGATCTTCATCTTGAGGAAGCCTCGCATGTCTTCGAGGTTGATGTCGTCCTCGATCCGGTTGTGAACCCACGATTCGGGCTGGCGGTCCACAGTGACTTCGAATCGGTCTTTGGCCCGGCAATACGCCTGGCGTTTTCGGAGCCGATCGATGGCCCGGCGGCGCGTCAGCGTAACAATCCACCCGAGCGGTTTGCCTTTGTCAGACGAATAATTGTGTGCCTGTTGCCAAACCTGCATGAACACTTCCTGCAGGAGGTCGTCGGCTTCGGCTTCATCATGGACCACACGAATAATCAACGCCTTCAATATAGAGGCATAGCGGTCGTAAAGGGCGGACAAAGAGGCTGCATTGCCTCTGGAAATTGAGCGCATGAGGGCTTCATCGCTGATTGCGCCTTCGGCCTGCGGCACGGGAGTCAGCGAGATGGCGGGTTCTGTATCCGCCAGCACATCGTCCAGGGTATCGGTATCGGAAAGTTCGGGTATAACGTCGAGCATTGGTTCCTTTCGGTTGAACCAAAGCGTAGAAGCCCCAAGCGTTCGTCACAATCGGCGCACCCCCGTTCCCCATGGGGGAGGAACTATGAGACCCCGATACGTGTTGGCCCGACCGAAATTCGGGCCTGTGAATAACTTTGTAAGCGGCTGGGGGGTAGCAGGTTACGATGGAAAATGGAGCGCCGCAGCTACAGAGGAAATGGGACGAATGGGACCGATGGGACTGATGTAAAGGGGAGGAAACGCTCTTCTCTCCGCGTCTCCCAGTCTCCGCGTCTTCCCCTCTCCTCTCCGCGTTCCCCCCTACCCGACCGTGAGCGCGGCGCGCTCGTCGCCCGCGCCGGATTTCTCCAGGAAGTAGTCGTACCCGCCAGGATACGGGAATAGCTGGCCGGCGCTGACGTGGAGCACCTTGGTGGCGAGCTTTCGGATGAAGTGGACGTCGTGGGAGATGAAGACCAGCGTCCCTTCGTAGCGTTCCAAGGCGAGAATGAGCGACTCGACGCTCTGGATGTCGAGGTGGGTCGTCGGCTCGTCCATGAGGAGGAGATTCGGCGGGTCCACGAGAAACTTGATCAGGTTGAGCCGGCTCTTCTCCCCGCCGCTGAGGATACCGGTCTTTTTATAAATCTCATCCTTGCGGAAGAGGAACGAACCGAGGATCCCCCGAGCTTCATCCTCCCGCAGGGTGGGTGCGCTGGCCATCACCTCTTCGAGCACGGTTTTGGTGGCGTCGAGCGTGTCGGCCCGGTGCTGGCTGAAGTAGCCGATCTTGGCGTTGTGCCCCAGCTTGCGTTCGCCGCGCTGGAATTCAACCACGCCGGCCATGACTTTTAAGAGCGTCGATTTCCCGGCGCCGTTCGGGCCGACGAGCACGGTGCGTTCGCCTCGCTCGATGGTCAGGTCGATCCCCTCATAAACCTTGTGGGTGCCGTAGGCCATGTGGAGCGACTCCAGGGTGATCGCCCGCTGGCCGCCCCGGGGCGGAGGCGGGATGCGGAACACGATGGGCTTGGGCGGCGGCACCGGCTTTTCGATGAGGTCCATCCGCTCGATCTGCTTGAGCTTGCTCATGGCTTGAGACGCCTTGGAGGCGACCGAGCGAAACCGTTCCGCGAACTCCCGCAGCGCCGTGATCTCTTTCTGCTGATTTTTGAAAGCGGCAAGCTGGTGCTGATAATTCGCCTCCCGCTGGGTGAGGTAATCCGAGTAATTCCCGCCCTTGTATGCAATGAGCTGTTTTTCGGAAATCTCATACACGCTCTCGACGACCTCATCCATGAACTGCCGGTCGTGGGAGATCATGAGAATGGCCCCGGAATAGTTCTTCAAATATTCCTGGAGCCAGAGCAGCGAAAGCAGATCGAGATGATTGGTCGGCTCGTCGAGCAACAGCAAGTCCGGCTCCATCACCAGCAGCCGGGCCAGGTGCGCGCGCATGACCCATCCGCCGCTCATCTCGCGGGCCGGGCGCTCGAACTGATCCTCGCGGTAGCCCAGCCCATGCAGCATTTTTTTGGCTTTGGCGTCCACTTGCGGATTGCTCAGCGCGTCGTGCTTGGCGTGGGTCTCCAGGTATTCGGGAGTGTCCACGGTTCCCAGCTTCTCAAGCTCGTGCAGCCGTTTTTCCAAGGCCACCAGTTCACCCGCGCGACCCGTGGCGATGTCCATCACCGATTCGTCGCCCACCGGTTCGCTTTCCTGGGGCAGGAAACCGACCATCGTCCACTCGTCGCGCTCCACGGTTCCCGAGTCGGGTTCATCCTGGCGCAGAATGATCCCGAAAAGGGTCGATTTGCCCGCGCCATTTGGGCCCACCAGTGCGATGCGCTCCCCGTAGTTCACGGTCAAAGAGGCGTTTTCGAAAAGCGTGCGACCGCCTACGGATTTCTTGAGATCACGGATATTGAGCATGGATATAAATAGCGCACAATGGACAATGCGAGGGCTTCGATAAACCCAACGCGAAAAAAGCGCCAGCAAAACCGGAGGAAGAAGACTGGGAGACGCTGCCTCCCTTTTGCATCAGTCCCATAGGTCCCATCAGTCCCATCAGTCCCATTCCCTTTTCGCCGCGATGGCGAAATGGACGAAATGGACGAAATGGACATTATGGACTTGATGGACCCTACGCCAAGTTGCGTATCCTCCGCTTCTTGCAACCCGAACCCTTCTTGCAATATTCCCCGATGCTTCGTCCCCCGTTGCTCCTCTTTTTGTTCACCCTGCTCTTCCTGGCCGGTTGCGCCTCGCCGCCGCCTTACCGCTACCATTACGTGCCCGGCAGGACTGCGGTGCTCAGCGGGAAATGTGCGGTCGCACCGCCCAGCGCGCCCGCGGAAGTGGAGGCGGCCATTGCCGCAGGGAACCGGATTGCCGGATTACCTTACCGCTACGGGGCTGGACACGGTCGGGGAATCGACAGCGCCTATGATTGCTCGGGCGCGGCATCGTTCGTGCTGGAAGCCACCGGTCGGCTTGGTGGCCCGGTTCCGTCCCGGACCTTTCGACATTACGGCGAACCCGGCGAAGGTCGCTGGGTCAGTATTTATGCCCGAAAGGACCACGTCTTCCTGGTAGTTGCCGGGTTGCGCTTCGACACCACAAGCTGGGGCGGCGGCCCGCGCGGTCCGCAATGGACGACCCACAGCCGACCGGCGGACGGCTGTGTGATTAGGCACCCGGTGGGGCTGTAACGAGTACCCCGGAGGCAGCAGTCGCCTCCGCTGAGCAACGCTATCCCCCCCCCGGCGGCGACGGAGCGCCGCAGCTACAGGAGCGCGTCGATCTTGGCCAACAGATTGCTCTTGTTGACCATCCCGACGATTTGCTCCTTCACCTCGCCGTTCTTGAAAAGAAGCAGCGTGGGAATCGCGCGGATGCCATACCGGGCGGCAATCGCCTGGTTTTGGTCCACATCGACTTTGGTGATCTTCGCGGTCGCGCCTTTCTCAGCGGCGATTTCGTCGATGATCGGCGCAATCATCTTGCAAGGGCCACACCAAGGCGCCCAGAAGTCCACGAGGACAGGCACCGAAGCGTTAAGCACCTCCTGATCGAAGCTGGTTTCCGTGAGATTGATAACATTCGCACTGGCCATAAATAATTTCGTTGGCGGTCGTTGGCTCTAGGCCGTAAAATTCAAGTAGTTGACGATCGCGACAACCAAAGCGAGAACGGCGGCGGCGGCGCTGAGGTAAGTCACAAGAGAGTCGGTCTCAATTTCGGAACTCACGACGTTCGCGGTCTTAATCTCAGGAGCCGGCATGGGAGCGCTCGGCGCAACTTGAGAAATTTTAACCGTAGCTTTCGGTATCGATTTCTCGGGAGGAAGCTGAATCCGAGTGGTTTCCTTCTTCGGCGCAACCGGCTTCTGGAGATTCAGGCCCGCTGCAGGAACGGGAGCTGGAGCCGCAGGTCTGGCTGGCGAGGCAGGCGCGGCAGGCGCCGCTGGAGGAGTTGGGGGTCCGGGAGGGATCGGGGGTTTTAACCCGAGGGCTCCCGGAGGTTTCGGAGCTGGCGGAAGCTTGGAGGCAGCAGGGGGGGGTGGCAGAACCGGTTTTCCGAGCGGAGCAGGCGGCGTCGGCCTGTTCGTGGGAGGAGGAGTCGGCAAAGCGGGTTCCGGGGTTGCGGGTGCAGGGACCGACACCATGCCGGAGATCTGGGCGGAACCCTTCTTCGGCGGAGCCACCGGAGCGGGTGCACCCTCCGGAACGGCGATTCTCATGGTGGTCCTTGCTTCGCCGGATTCGGGCAGGTTGATCCGCATGGTGGTGCGAGACTCGTCCTCGCTGGCCGGCGTGTCGATGCGGATGGTGTCCCGCTTTTGATTCACCTGGGAAGGCAAGCTGATGCGAATGGTTTCCTTTTTGGTTTCCCCGATCCGTACCGTTTCTTTCTTCCCCCCCGCGGCGGGTTGAGGAAGCGTGATGCGAAGGGTTTCTTTCTTCGCGTCACCACTGGCCGCCGTTGCCGGCTTGGGCGGAAGCGTGATTCTTACGGTAGCCTTTTTGGAAAGACTCGGATCAGGAGATGCCGGAGGGTTCTGGTCAGCCATAGATTAGGAAGGGATTCTGGGTTTGTCTCATTCTCGCCGCAAAGTGTCAACAACAGTTCGGCCCAAACGCCTGGGTTTTAACCCGGTTTTGAAATGAGGGGGGAACTTTTGCTTGCCGCGATTTTACCAGATCACTAGCTTGCCGCCATGAAAATCTTGGTGACTGGCGGCGCGGGATTTATCGGCTCGAACCTCGTGGAGCGGCTTCTGGCCGATGGACATTCGGTCAGCGTAATCGATGAGTTCAACGACTTTTATGAGCCTCAAATCAAGCGGGCTAACCTCGCGGGCGTCGCGGATCGCATCACGCTGCACGAGATCGACATCCGCAATGCGGAGGCCGTGAGCGCGGCGGTTCAGAACGGCGGATTTGACAGCATCATCCATCTGGCGGCCCGGGCCGGGGTGCGGCCGTCGATCAAGCAGCCCAAACTATATATCGAGACGAACATCGAAGGGACTTTCAATCTGCTCGAAGCCGCCCGCGTGGCCGGCATTTCCCGGTTCATCTGCGCTTCCAGCTCCTCGGTGTACGGGGTGCTCAAGACGGCCCCGTTCCGCGAAGACATGTGCCTGAACCAGACGATCAGCCCGTATGCCGCGACGAAACTGGCCGCCGAACAGCTTTGCTCGAATTACTCGCACCTCTATGGGATGCGAACGATCAATCTGCGCTTTTTCACCGTCTATGGGCCCCGCCAACGGCCGGATCTGGCTATCCACAAGTTCACTAGGTCGATCTTCGAAGGCAAATCGATCGACCAATACGGCGACGGCTCCACCCGCCGGGACTACACATATATAGAGGACATCCTTCAGGGAGTCGTCGCCTGTCTCACCTACGAAGGGCAGCTCTGCGATGTCTTCAACCTGGGCGAAAGCCAGACGACCACGCTCAGCGAACTCATCGAGGCGATCGAAAAGTCGGTCGGCAAAAAGGCGATCATCAATCGCATGCCCGAACAGCCCGGCGATGTTCCGCTGACTTATGCCGACATCGGAAAAGCCGAGCGGCTGCTCAATTATCATCCCACGACGAAGATCAGCGAGGGGATCCCGAAGTTTGTGGACTGGTATCTGAAGACTTACTGCAAGTAATCGAATGTTCCAACCCGCCAACGTCACCGAGCTCCTCCAGGCGCTCGTCCGCATCCCGAGTCTCAATCCGGAAGGCAACCCCGGCTCTGAAACCACGGGCGAGGCGGCGTGCGCGGAGTTTGTGGGCGAGTTTTTGAGGCGGGCGGGCGCGGCGGTCGAATTGCAACCGGTGCTCCCGGGCCGGCCCAACGTGGTGGCGATTTTTCCGAGTGATCGCCCAGGCAAGAAACGGATCGTTTTCGCGCCGCACACCGACACGGTAAGCATCGTCGGAATGACCATCGACCCGTTTTCCGGCGAAGAACGCGAGGGGCGAATCTGGGGGCGCGGAGCCAGCGACACCAAAGGCCCCATGGCAGCCATGCTCTGGGCGCTTCGGGAGCTGCGAGAACAGATCCCTTCTCTCCCCTACGAGATTTGTTTTGCGGGATTGATGGGCGAAGAAGCCGGGCAGCATGGGGCCAAGGCGTTCGTTAAGGATTATCCCGCCGATTTCGCGCTTATCGGCGAACCGACCGAGTTCGGAATCGTTCACACCCACAAAGGCTCAGCCTGGCTGACCCTCACCACGCGCGGCAAGGCCGTGCATGCCTCCGCGCCGGACCGGGGAGTGAACGCCATTTACAAGATGATGGACGTGATCCGCGCCCTCCGTGAAAAGGTGATTCCCTGCTTGGCCGCCTTCGACGATCCCGTGCTTGGGAGCCCGACCGCCAGCGTCGGAACGATCCGGGGCGGCAGCAAAGTCAACATCGTGCCGGACTTTTGCACGGTGCAGGTCGATTTCCGGACCATTCCCGCGCAGGCCAGCCCGACCTTTGGCGACGACCTCATTGCCGAACTCCGCAAGGTCTGCCCCGATCTGGAGGCAACCTGCCACGAGTCGCGCCCGCTTTGGACCGATCCCGGCCACCCGCTCGTCGGCGCGCTGGAACGCGCAGGCGGCAAGCCGTGTGGCGCTCCGTGGTTCTGCGATGCCGCCGTTTTTGCCGCTGCCGGCATCCCCGCCGTCGCCGCCGGTCCCGGCTCGATTGCCCAGGCGCACACCGAAGACGAGTGGATTTCCATCGACAGCCTCCAGCGGGGCGTTGAGTTTTACCAAAACTTTTTGAAACAGTTATGAGCGATACCAAGACCGCAATCACCCCACGCCGCGACCAGGATTTTCCAGAGTGGTACCAGCAAGTCGTCCGCGCCGCCGACATGGCCGAAAACTCCGACGTGCGCGGCTGCATGGTGATCAAGCCATGGGGCTACGGCCTTTGGGAAAACATCCAGCGCCAGCTCGACGCCATGTTCAAGGCCACCGGCCACAAGAACGCCTATTTCCCGCTCTTCATCCCGATCAGCTATCTTGAAAAAGAAGCCGCCCACGTCGAAGGCTTCGCCAAGGAATGCGCCGTCGTCACCCATCACCGCCTGGAAGTAGGTCCCGATGGCAAGATGCGCCCGGCGCCCTCCGCCGAACTGACCGAACCGCTCGTCGTCCGCCCCACCTCCGAGACAATCATCGGGGCGACTTACGCTAAATGGGTGCAGTCCTACCGCGACCTGCCGATCCTCATCAACCAGTGGGCCAATGTCGTCCGCTGGGAAATGCGGCCCCGGGTGTTCCTGCGAACCGCCGAATTCCTCTGGCAGGAAGGCCACACCGCGCACGAAACCAAGGCGGAAGCCATCGAGGAAACCGAGAAAATGCTGGGCGTCTATGCGACCTTCGCCCGCGAGCACCTGGCCGTTCCCGTGTACAGCGGCGAGAAAAGCGAGAGCGAACGCTTCCCCGGCGCCGACCGGACGCTCTGCATCGAGGCGATGGTCCAGGACCGCAAGGCAATTCAGGCCGGCACCTCCCATTTCCTCGGCCAAAACTTCGCCAAGAGCAGCGGCATCAAGTTCCAGTCCCGCGAAGGCAAAGAGGAATTCGCGTGGACCACCAGTTGGGGCGTCAGCACCCGCTTGATCGGCACGCTGATCATGGCCCACGCCGACGACGACGGGATGATCGTCCCGCCGCGCGTCGCCCCGACCCATGTGGTCATTTTGCCCGTCACGCCCAAGCCCGACACCCGCGACGCCGTGCTCGAAGCCGCCCACCGTCTCGCCAACGAAATCCGCGCCCAGCGTTTCCATGGCGATCCCGTGGTCGTCGAAGTGGACCAGCGTGATCTCGGCGGCGGCACCAAAAACTGGGAGTGGATCAAAAAAGGGGCGCCCGTCCGGATCGAACTCGGCCCCCGCGACCTCGCCCAAGGGACCGTGGCGCTTGTGCGGCGCGATCAAGGCGTCAAAGACAAAGCGTTTCTTCCCGCTGCGGAAGTCCCCGCGCAAATCCCGGCGATTCTCCAGTCCATCCAGGACGGCCTTTATGCCAAGGCGCTCGCGTACCGCGACGCAAACACCCGTCCGGTGGAAACCCGCGAAGAATTCTACGCCTTCTTCACCCCGAAGGACCAGAACAAGCCCGAGATCCACGGCGGCTTCGCCAACGCCCACTGGTGCGGCTGCGGCAAGTGCGAAGAGGAGATCAAGGCCGACCTGAAGGTCACGATCCGCTGCATCCCGTTCGACGCCGCGGAAGAAGCCGGCAAATGCGTGGTGTGCGGGCAGGAGAGCAAACGGCGCGTGCTCTGGGCGAAGTCGTATTAGGGGGCTGATTGACTCCTGCTTTTCGCAAATGAAAAGACTTCCCTAAACCCGAACTCCGAAGTTGCGGTTTGCTGTGGCTGCGGCGCTCTGTCGCCGCC
>JBAXSN010000056.1:0-19691 GCA_037130675.1 Verrucomicrobiota bacterium | reverse complement strand
CTGACTTTTCCCTTGCCTCGTGAACACAATTGCTGGGGCAACGCCCCAGGTTTTCGATTTCAGAAATGTCCAGGGCTGAAGGCCCGAACCATCGCATCGTGCCCGGAATGGCGCGGGCTTTCAGCCCTGATTCGCCGTCCGAATTTTCCTGGGGCGTTGCCCCAGGCTGGTATGGGACGGACCTTTGGTCCTAAGCAAAAACGATGTCGAACACTATTGGCGTCCCGCCCGCCGCCCGGAGCAGCCAGGATGGCCCCGCTTCTATCCAAAGACTAAGTCGGCCCCTGGCAGCGCGGACCTTCCAGTGTCCAGACCAGAGGGTCGATGCACATGCGGCGGGCCGTCATGGCGGGGTCCCACGCGTGATAGACCATGTAGTCCAGCCCGTCCGGGCCGGTAATGAACGAATTGTGGCCGGGGCCGATAACGCGCCCCGGGGAGGTCCGCAAAACCCGGGGCCCCTTTTCGTTCCCAGCGTCCGAATAGGGTCCCGCAACCTGATCGGCCACCCCGTAATCGACTCCATAGGAACCGGTTTCCCAATTTCCGCCACTGTAGAAGCAATAATACCGCCCTTCATGCTTGCGAATAAATGGCCCTTCCAGGGTGTGCCAGTCGAATACCCCGCCATACATCAGCCGATTCGCCAAAAAACGCTGCCAGTCACATCGGGCACGGAGCACGGTGCGTTCCTTTTTCTCCAGCTTGTCCATCGTCAACAACCGGCTCATCGCAAGGG
This sequence comes from Verrucomicrobiota bacterium, assembly GCA_037130675.1. GTDB lineage: Bacteria > Verrucomicrobiota > Verrucomicrobiia > Chthoniobacterales > Chthoniobacteraceae > JBAXSN01. The sequence continues at coordinate 18,952 of JBAXSN010000056.1, read as the reverse complement.
CTGTCCCGGAGCGAACCCGGCCAAACGACCGGCTGAATCCGGCATCGAGGTAATCCCGCGCATAAAAAAGGTACCAGCGGCCATCGTCATCCTGGAACGGATGCGGATCGATGGCAAAGGGGGGGGAGCGGGGCGCCACGAGCGGTTCATCGCTCACATCCCGGTAAGGACCCAGCGGATCACGGGAGGACGCCACGCGGATCTGATGAAGCTTGTCGCCGCGACCCACCGAATAATAAAGCCAGAACTGCCCTTCGGCATACGCGACTTCCGGAGCCCAAAAGTTACTCCCTAGGTCCGCATTGGGCCGATCCAACGCTTCCCCGGCGGGTTTCCAGTGGACGAGATCCAGCGAGTGCAACAATGGAAAAACGCGGCCTGATTTTCCGAGATCGCCGGAAGCTTCCCCGGAACCGGTTCCAACAGCGAAGTAGTCGTCGCCGTGCTTCCAGACAAACGGGTCACCGAAATACTCCGGGTAAACAGGGTTCCGGTACTCCATAAATTCCGAAACGGAGGACTCCCCTGCCTCGGACGCCATCGGCGTGAAAAAGGACAGGGAGTCCGGCCCTGCAGCCCCCTGCAGCCGCCCCCGCTCAGTCGGGGCGGCAATGTGAACCAAAACGTCCGGTTTTGAAGCGAAGCGCTCCCCCGATGTCGCACAGCGACGTGGCTACAGAAAACAACTTCACCTTTTCAGCTCCGCATGATAAAAAAAATCGCAATGAAGGGCCGAATCTTCTTTACCTCCGCTCTCGTCGCTGCCGCCAGTTTGCTGGGGGCAGTCGATGCGTTTGCAAACGTACCGAAGCCGACCTCCGAGGTGGTCATCGATGTCGATGGCCAGAAATTGGACCTTCTAAAAAGCGGGCAGCAAGTCGCCTCTTTCCGCATCTCCACCTCGAAATTCGGACTCGGGGACGATTTACATAGTTACAAGACGCCGCTTGGAACCTTCGAAGTTTGCTCGAAACTCGGAGACGAGTTGCCGATGGGCGCGGTGATCAAGCGAGGGCATTTCACAGGGGAAGTGCTGCCGCCCAACGCTCCGGGACGCGACCCGATCGTCACCCGGGTCATTCGCTTGCAAGGACTAGAGCCGCAGAACCGGCATGCGCTCGGACGCGGAATTTACATTCATGGGACGCCCGAAGAGCGGCGCATTGGGAAGCCTGTGAGCTGGGGCTGTATCCGCATGCGCTCCAAAGACGTGGTGGAACTCTTCAAGCAAGTCCAGGTGGGCACGCGGGTGATCATCCGCTCCAAGGCACAGCACGGCTCGCAGCCTGGCGACTGGCTCTCGTTTACGAACTGGTTCTCGTAAGAGCCTTATTCGCAAACGATCGCTTCGGTCGGGCACGCCGACATACACGCGCCGCAGTCGATGCACAATTCGGGGTCGATCTTGTAAGGATTGCCCTCGGAAATCGCTCCCTGGGGACACTCGTCTTTACATCCGCCGCATGCGGCACAGTTATCGGTGATTTTGTAAGCCATGGCTTTTCTTATGCCATCCAGACGCACTTTTGGGTAGAGCGGCTTTTGGCATTCTCTTGCCGGATTTGGCCTTTGCTACCTATACTGAACACAAAATGAGCTAGGTTATATTGTGACCCGAGAATTAAGAATTGGCCTTCAACCAGACTGCCGTCTTCTGTTTGCCGCCCGGATTGCGCGGATGTTTGCCTACGGCCTCATCTCGGTGATTCTGGTTTTCTACTTGGAAACCGTCGGGGTCAGCACACGGCTTATAGGGATCCTTCTGAGCCTTACATTGCTCGGCGACACGGCTGTCTCACTCTGGATGACCACGGCTGCCGACCGGCTCGGCCGTCGGCGGATGCTCATCGCGGGAGGCGGACTGATGCTGTTTGCCGGGGTTCTCTTTGGACTCACGAGCCAGTTCACATGGCTCCTCATTGCCGCCATCATTGGGGTCATCAGTCCAAGCGGCTACGAGGTGGGCCCGTTCCTAGCCATCGAACAGGCTGCGCTTTCCCAGGAAATCGCGCAAACAGAGCGCACCCGCATTTTTGCCTGGTATAATCTCAGCGGATCGTTTGCCACGGCGATTGGGGCATTCGCAGCCGGGCATTTTAGCGGGGCCCTCCAGCACATGGGAGTCACTCCGCTCAACAGCTACCGGACAATCCTGTTTGCCTACGCTCTTATTGGCGGAGTGCTTTGCCTGTTGTTTTCCCGGCTCTCCCAAGCGGTCGAGCCGTCGAAATCCGAGGCCGCCGTGGCAAAAAACCGGTTTGGCCTTCACAATTCCCACGGAGTGGTGATGAAACTCTCCGCCCTTTTCGGGCTGGACGCTTTTGCAGGAGGCTTTGTCATTCAAAGCATCGTCGCTTACTGGTTCCACTGCCGGTTCGGAGCGGATCTTTCCACCCTGGGATCGATCTTCTTCGGGGCGAATCTGCTCGCGGGCCTGTCCTCTTTAGCTTCAGCGTGGGTTGCATCGCGGATCGGGCTTGTCAACACGATGGTCTTTACTCATCTCCCGTCCAATATCCTTCTGATCCTTGTCCCTTTCATGCCAACCCTGCCCTGGGCCGTTGGCCTGCTGCTGGCGCGCTTCAGCATTTCCCAAATGGATGTCCCCCCGCGGCAAGCCTACACGATGGCGGTCGTGGCGCCCGATGAACGTTCCGCAGCCGCGGGGATCACCGGCATTGCGCGCACGATTGGCGCTGCTCTCTCTCCGGCAATCGCGGGCGCTCTCCTTGCCAGCCCGTCGTTCCTCAGCGCGCCCTTCGTTTTGGGCGGCTTGCTTAAAGTGATTTACGATCTGCTGCTCTACCGGAATTTCCAAAAACACATTCCGCTCTAAAACACCCCGATTCCAGCGCCAGAAAATACACGGAGCTAATACATCTATGAAAGACGGAGGAAAAAATCCCAGCAAAGAGCTTTATCGACAGTTGCGCGTTCTGCCGTGGGAGCAACTCTGGGCTGGGGAAGTGGCGCAGTTTGATCGGGCGACTCCGCCGGAACGAATGAGCAGGGTGGCCGTGATCCGCGCGGTGGGCGTAGTATTTTCCGAATCCGGCCCGGCGGAACAGCAGGAAGAGGTGAAGCGGTGGCTGCTTGGGCTTTTGCAAGATTCTTGTGAAAAGGTCAGGCGCTATGCCATAGCGGCCCTCCCCAAGATCGGGGCCGGGCCCAGCGGGGAAGGAGAGCTGCTTTCCTTGCTGCAAAAGACGACGACCGAGCGCGAAAAAAAGTTCCTGGGGCAGACACTCGATAAGATCGGCGGCGCTGCCACCTTGGAAGTATTGCAAGGGACGCGCGGCATCCTCCCGCAAACCGAGCAGAAGGTGAAAGCCAGCGTAGCGCGCCAGCAAAGCCCCAGCACCGTGCGAATGGACGGCGTTCTCTCCGATTTCACAGGCTTGCGAATCCATCTGCGGGGCCGCAAGGGGCTGGAACAAATCGTCCGGCAGGAGGTGGAGGATTCCCGCCTCATGCGTGGAAAGTTTCGCATCGTGGAAGTCACGCCCGGCGTGGTCGCCCTTCGGCCTTTGGCACCCTTTTCACTTGGCGACCTCTATACGCTCCGGTGTTTCGGCACAGTCGGTTTCGTGCTGGGCAGCACCCGTCCATCCAGCGAAGCGGACTCCATCGAGCCCATAGCCTCCATCATCGCCTCGCCGTTATCGCGTCGGGTTTTCAAAACCTTCACCGAGGGCTCCCTCCGCTACCGGCTAAACTTTGTGGCAAAAGGCCACCAGCGGGGCGCGGTGCGGCTAATCGCGAACCGCGCCTATGCGTTAGGCCCGGAAATTCTCAACGACGCGCAGACGGCTCCCTGGGAAATCGAAATTCATTCCGCCGGTCGGGGAAATTCCGTGGAACTGCGCCCGAGATTGACGCCCGATCCGCGGTTTTACTATCGGCAAGCCGATGTGCCGGCGGCATCTCATCCCCCGTTGGGCGCATGCATGGCTCGGATGGCTGGGCGATTTGACGGGGAGATTGTCTGGGATCCTTTTTGCGGTTCCGGCTTGGAACTCATTGAGAGAGCCCTGCTCGGAGGCGTGCGGCGTGCGATCGGAACCGATCTGAGCCCGGAGGCCGTGGCCATTACGGAGGGCAATTTCGCCGCCGCAAAAATAACAGGCGTCCCGACGAACTTTGCCTGCTGCGATTTTCGAGATTTCGCCTCCATAGAGGGGCTGGGGCCAAACTCCGTGACGCTCATTGTGACGAATCCTCCCATGGGCAGGCGCGTCCCCATTGGCGACCTGCGCGGGCTGATTATGGACCTCCTTTCCATTGCCGCCACCGTGCTTAAGCCCGGCGGGAGACTAGTCTTCGCAAACCCGTTGCTCAACTCCACCTGCCCTCCTTCGTTGAAATTGCAATCCCGGCAGGTCGTGGATTTTGCGGGATTCAATTGCCGTTTGGAAACGTACCGCAAGCTGCGGTAAATTTCTTAATTAGCACAGCACCATCTGATTCGCGGTAGCGTCTTGTAGCGCTGTGGTCCTCCACAGATCAGTGTTGAGAACTTGAGGCAGAGCGATCGGTTCGGAATAAATGAAAGCCCCTGTGCAGGGATAATCGTTAAAGGCAATCGTATTGAGTTGCGCCTTGTCTGACACCGCTTGCTCGATTGAGTAACGCCTCTGATCCCGCTGGGGCAGGCGGTGATCCTGGGCGGGAGCGCTCAGCGCGGACAAGGCCAACATGAGTGCAGTGGTTAAGTGTGACGTTTGTTTCATAGGTTGATTGTTTGGGAACGAGTAATCATGGGCTTCGCTCATCACGCCGGATGGAAAATGGGCGTTTTGCCACGGCGGAGCGGCTGGAAGCCGCTTCTATAGTAGAAGCGGCATCCTTGCCGCTACGATCCGTCTGCGACATTACGCAGTAGCCTCTGTTGTTCCCATGCCGGGGGCATCGCTGGCGCTCAACCCCCGGCTCAGTTATGGGAACCCTTCGGATTTCAGAATTTCCAAACGACGCCCCTGCTACGGCTTGGCTTTGTCGGCGGTGGGCTGCTGCCCTTTGTTTTCTGCACCGTTATGGTCATCCGGGCGCGGACCGCCCGGGCGACAGCCGGGAGGCGGTCCTGGAGGATGCGGTGGCCTGTATTCGTCCGGCGTCAGCTAGCCGTCGCCGTTCTTGTCCAGCTTCTTCAGCGCCGCCGCCGCGTTGGCTATTTCATCGGCGTCGATCACTCCGTCGCCATTTGCGTCGAGCGCTGCTTCGATCGGAGGCTTTGGGTGTTTGTGGCCGCCAACGGGACCGCCCTGCGGGCCGGCTTCATTTGGCGGGGGACCATCCGGAGGCGGCGGCGGGGCTCCGCCTCCATCCTGGGCTTTCGTATTGAGCGTTGACGCGGCGAGCGCCAGCGCGACTGCAATGAGTGTTCTTTTCATAGCGATGTGGCTTTGCGTGTTAGTCTTTGGTTCAAACGAAATTCTCGTTTTTCACAACGCCAGATTACGCGAATGAACCTTAAGAGAAGGTGAAGAGGAAAATTATTGTCCACGACACGGGCCGAGGCATTGCGCCCGGAGATCTCCCGCACATTTTCGAGCGGTTCTACCGGGGTGATAAAGCCCGCTCCGGCGCACAAGGCCACTCGGGTCTCGGCCTGGCGATCACGAAAGCACGTCGAAGCACATGGCGGGAAGATCGAGCTCACCAGCGAACTGGGAGAAGGCAGTAGGTTTGAAGTGCGGTGGCCGGCGACGTTGAGCGTAGGCTGACCACCGGGTCGCGGAAGAGGGTTGACAGAAATCTGTCAAATGCAATATTTCAGACGTGCAAACAACCCTGCGAATCGATGACCAGCTTTATCGCGAGGCTAAATCCGAAGCCGCACGGGAGGGCCTCACTCTGACCCGCTTTCTGGAAGATGCTTTGCGCTTACGACTTCAAAAAGCCCGGGCGACAGCCGCCAGAGTGCCGATTCGTTTTCGGACTTACCGAAAAGGCGAGGCATTTCCCTTTAACGACGGGCAGTTGAAAGAGATCGCAAACAGCGAACAAGAGGCTCGCGATGCTGAGAAGCTCAAGTTCCCGCCACGTTAGCAGCCAAAGAGCCGCGCATGCCCCTTCATTTCCCCGACGCAAACATCCTGATCTATTGCCTCCGCGAAGAGGCAACCGGGCATCGGGCTTGCTGCAACTGGCTGAAAACTCTTGCCGAAAGAGGGGAGCCGTTGGCCTTATGTGAATTGGTGGAGGTTGCGTTCCTAAGGATCACCACTTTGCCAAGCCTGCAAATTGCACCGATCAAAGTCGCGCTGGAATTCTGGAATGACCTTAAAAGTTATCCCGAGGCTCTCAGGTTAACACCCGGCGAACGGCACGGTGAAATTCTTCAAGAGCTGATTGCTGCCCACGGCTTAATTGGCAATGACTTAAACGACGCCTGGCTTGCCGCCCTAGCCTTGGAACATGGCGCAACGCTAGTGAGCGCCGATGAAGGGTTCAGGAGATTTCCCGGACTGCTGTTGTTTAATCCGCTGAGGACAGGCGGATGAATACGGCAGTGCTTCTATTTACACCAACTCCTTCAACAACCGCCCGTGGATCCCGTCGAACCCGCCGTTGCTGAACACCACGATCACATCCCCTCTCTTGGCCAGCGGGCAGATGCGCGCGATGATCTCGTCCACGCCGGGTTCATAGAAGGCCGGTTTGCCCATCGCGGCGATGTCGGCGATGACCTGTTCGGGTTTGAGGCGTTCGGCTTCGGGAATCTGCTCCAGACGCGCCACTTTTGAGAAGATGACGCCGTCGGCTTCCGCGAACGCGGCGGGGAGTTCGTGCTGGAACACTGCCCGGCGCGTGGTGTTGGAGCGCGGCTCGAAGATGGCCCACAACCGCGCGCCGGGATACTGATGACGCAACCCGGCAAGCGTCTGGCGAATGGCGGTAGGATGATGCCCGAAGTCGTCGATGATCTTGATGCCACCTGCCTCTCCCCGGATTTCCTGGCGGCGGAGCACGCCTTCAAACGATGCAACCGCTTTCCGAATCGTCTCCAGCCGCACCCCATAGAAATGGGCGGCGGAAATGGCCATCGCGGCATTGCGGACGTTGTATTCACCCACCAGCGGCAGCGTGAACCGGGTGTCGAAAAGCGTGAACTCCGAGCCGTGCGGATGATAGCTGACTTCGCGGATCTGGTTGGCTGCATTCGCCGAGAACCCGACTTCCACCACGGGCGCGGGACAGGTGCGGCCCACGTCGATGCAGTTGGGATCGTCAGCATTGAGTAACACCATCCCGTTGCCGGGGACAATGTTGAGCATCCGCCGGAAGCTCAGTTTGATTTCGTCGAGATTGTTGAAGATGTCGGCGTGATCGAACTCGATGTTATTCACTATCACCAACTCCGGCATGTAGTGGACGAACTTCGAGCGTTTGTCGAAAAACGCGGTGTCGTATTCGTCGCCTTCGAGCACCACGTATTTGGAATCGCGGAACCGCGCGCCCTGGCCCAGGTTTTTTGGAATGCCGCCGATCAAGTAGCTTGGCTCCAGCCCGGCGGATTCCAGAATCCAGGTGAGCAACGACGTGGTGGTGGTTTTCCCGTGGGTTCCCGTGACCACGAGATTGTGCCGGCCGCGCAGGAAAAACTCCTTCAACGTTTCCGGCAGGGAGAGGTAATAAAGCTTCCGGTTGAGCACGGCTTCCACTTCCGGATTCCCGCGTTTCATGGCGTTGCCGATCACGATCAACTGAGCGGAGGCCGGGATGTTTTCCGGGCGGAATCCCGCGGTCAGCTTGACGCCTTTCTGCTCCAGAAATGTGGACATCGGCGGATAGACGTTTTCGTCGGAGCCGGTGACGGTGAAGCCGCGTTCCTGCAAGGCGGCGGCGACCGAACCCATGGCGGTGCCGCAGATGCCGAGAAAATGAATGTTTTGGATACCGTTATTCATGAAGCGAAAAGGAATTGGAGTCGGTTGGAGCGCCAACGGCGCGGAAGCATACCAGCCTGGGGCATCGCCCCAGGAATTTGCGTTAATAAATATTTCAGGGCTGAAGGCCCGAAGCATTGAGCGTGCGGCGGGCCTTCAGCCCTGATTCTTGTTTTCCGCGAAGCCCTAGGCCGTTGGCCTAGGCTGGTATGCGGTCGGGCCTTTGGCCCTGAATTGCAAAACACATACTCGGGTTCAGGAACACTTTCCAGAGCTTTGAACTTTGAATTTCTGAACAGCATTTGTCTTAGCCTTTCTGAAGCCGCCGCTGCACGCGCAACGCACCGACCAGCAGCAGCCCAAACAAGACCAGGAGCACCCGCTGGGTGGTGAAGATTACTGGCTTTTGCGGGACAAAGAATTGGACCGATGCGGATGGCTGGGAAACTTCGCCCTTTGCAGTCACCGACATGGCGCGGACGGTGATGGCATATCCGGAAGGAAGATCGCCCAGCACGGCGGTCACCCGGTCAGATGTTTTGGTGAACTTCACGTCGGAAATCGGCAACCATTCCACATGCCAGGCTCCTTTCTGGTCGAGGAAGCTACGCCGGAACTCTAGCCGGTAGTCGAGATCGGTCTTGGTGTTGGCCGGCGGCTTCCAAGCCAGCGTCGCTGTGGTCGGCTTCAGGCTTTCAACTTCGATAAGCCCGATCGAAGGGACCCCGGAAAAAACGGGCGCCTTGCCTTCGACGCTTCCCACAGCCGAACCCGCTCCGAACTGCGCCGCGGTTCCGACCGCAGCCATTAAGCTTCGCGTTATGGGACTCCGAGGCGTCACTTCCGCCGTAAGCGGAATAGTCAAATCCGCACCGGAGCCGACAATTCTGAGATTGGCTGCAAGATTGCCGGGCCAGGCGGGGTCGAGATTCACTTTCAAGTCCAGCGAATTCCCCGGATCAACGGCAAGTTTCTGTTGGCCGACTTGGAACGGAGGCGGCGCTTCCGCAGTCACTTCGGCCTTGGTGCCGCCACGGTTTTCCAGCTTCAACGTCAGCGATTTGGTGCGCCCCACTTCCAGCTTTCCAAAAGAGAGCGTCTTCATGTCCGCGAACAAACTCGGGCCAACCGGCGGCGCATAGATCCGCGCGTGGCGCGCAGCCTGCCCGGCGAGAAACTCCACCTGGCCATCGAATCCCGCCATGTCGTCGGCGGCGAGCGTCGCGGCGACCGTGTTGGTTCCATTCGCGGGGACCACGATTTCAGCCGGAAGATGCAGGCGCGGATCGGCTTGAATCCGAACGGTCTGATCCCCGGCCGTGCGATTGGTCAGCGTCAGATTGCCTGAGCGAGCCTTGCCTCCCACTTTCGCCACCAAGTCAAGCGTCTGCGGCGCGGTCGTAATCGGCGTGATGGCCAAGGCGTGCAATACGGTTTCCGCGAGGGTCGCGATCCGGAGGCTGTCGCGGTATTCCCGTTCGGAATCCGGCATGAACGATACGAGGAATCGCGCGGCCTCGCCCCTCGCGAGCCGGAAGTGGCTCGGTTCGACGCGCCATGGGGTGTCCAGTGCGAAATCGCCTTCCAACACATGTCCGCCTCGATTCGCCAGCGTAATGGTGCGCGTAACGGTAGCGCTCAGCAGAACTTCCCCGAACTCCACGGAGTCGGGCGCGACTAGGGCCGCCGGTTCGTCCACGATCGTGATGGCGATTTCCTCCGGAGCGGAAGTGCCTTCGTCATCTTGCGCGGCAAAAACAATCCGGTCGTGCGCATCCCCTTCCCCCGCCATCGGCGCGGTGTGCTGATAAGTGAGCACCGAAATTTCCTGATCGAGGGGCTGGATGCCGACGATTTTCCCGAGCTTCGGCTCACTCCGGATCAGGTATCGCACCTCCTGGTTGCGTTTCCCGGTCACGCGCAACGTGATTTGCACCGTGCCGCCGGGCGCGAGCTGAGCCGCGGTCGCGATCGCTTGCGGAGCCATGGGCCGCTTTTTCTTTTTTTCGCCCTTTCCTCCCGTGGGCAGGACGATTTCCGCCTTGGCGCACCATGGAAGCACCGGCCCGAGGGGCAGAGAGCAAAGCACGAGAAGCCGGGCGACAAGGGCCAAATACATGCCCAATCGCCGACTTCCAGCAGTTCTTAGGAGTTTTCGATTGATCGTCAAGAAAGCCTAACATTAAGTAGCAGGCATCGTGTTGCTGCAATGAGATTCCAAATTCCCCGCATTTTCCGTGGCATTTTCGCCGCGTCCGTCGGGATGTGGGGCTTTCAGGCGCATCTGCGTGCGCAGATCCCCGGTCGCCCCGCCATGAAAAAAGCGAGCGAATCGATCCGCGAACAAGAGCCGTCAAAGGTTTCGCCGCGGGTCTTGGAGCGGCTCACTCGCGAGAGTTCCAGCGTCCTCATTTCATTGAGCAAACAACGGGCTTACCTGATGCTTGGCCCGGAAATCGCCATCGACTCGCCCATTTCCTCAGGCAAAGCGGCGGGCATGACTCCCACCGGAAGCTTCAATGTGCAGGAAAAGGATCCCGATCACCACTCGAACCGCTACGGGAACTTCGTGGATCGTCAGGGGCGGACGGTTCGTTCGGGCGTCAGCGTCCAAATCGACTCCGCGCCAAGCGGCACTCATTTCGAAGGGGCGCCCATGAAATGGTTCATGCGAGTTTCCGAGGGCGTGGGAATGCACATCGGCATCCTGCCCGGCTACCCGGCATCCCACGGCTGCATCCGGATGCCCGCCGAGATCGCGCCGCTTTTCTACGAGAAATGCAAGGTGGGCACGCCCGTGGTCATTGAGCGCTGAGCGCAAGATCGGAATCAACGACCGCACGCTGGACCGCAATCTGTGGGTCTGATTAGATGTTGCCATGGAAATTCGTAGCATCGAAACGATCATCCGCGCCCTGAACAGCGAGGAGGTCCGCTACATCATCGTTGGCGGGCTTGCAGTCAACGCGCACGGATACGAACGCTTCACACGGGACTTGGACTTGGTGATCGGCCTTGAAAACGACAACATTCTCCGGGGATTGCGAGCCTTACTCGGCATCGGCTACGTTCCTTCGATCCCTGTGACTCCAGAAGAGTTTGCCGAACCTGGTAACCGGGAGATGTGGCGTCGAGACAAAAACATGTTGGTGCTTAAACTCTGGAGCGACGTCCACCGCCGCACGCCTATCGACGTTTTTGTCTATGAGCCGTTCGATTTTAAAACGGAGTATGAAATGGCGGAGCGTCTGGAGATCGCCAGCGGCCTTGTGGCCCCGTTCGTCACTTGCGAGTCGCTTCTGGCCATGAAACGTTTGGCGGCGCGTCCGCAAGATTTGGCGGACATCGCCGCGCTTGAAGAAGCGAGGAAAATCAGCGAAAGTGGCACCGATGAGCCAAGCTGACCTTTACGCACATCCCGGCTGGCAGTGGTGTACGGCCGAAGGAGCCAGAAAGGAGATCCTCCTTCTTGGCCTTCGGAGCACGTTGCGCGAGAAGCTGGAATGGCTGGAAGAAGCGGAGACGCTCACGTTGCAATTAGCCGCCAGTCGTAGGCGTAGGGCGCAGGCGCCGAATGCCGAAAGTGAATCTTGAGCCTTGATTTAGTCATTGAGCGTTCGGCACACCCTGCGCATAGTTTTCACCCTTGAAAGCCGAAACGCAGCTTCAGCAAAGAGACCATAGGGTTATTTGGCACCCCTACACCCAGCATTTGGAACAACCTGCCCTTCTGGAGGTGGCGTCCGCCAAAGGCGCCTGGATCACGGACCCAAGCGGCCGCAGGTATCTGGATATGATCTCCTCGTGGTGGGTCAATATCCACGGCCACGGCAGAGGGGAATTCGCAGAGGCGCTGAGCGATCAAGTCAGACTCCTGGACCATGTGCATTTTGCCGGGACAACCCATGAAACGGCGGTAACCCTCGCCGAAGAATTGCTCTCAAGGGCCGGGTTTGCCGCGGACGACAAGGTGTTTTTCTCCGACAACGGCTCAACGGCCGTCGAGGTCGCGCTCAAAACGACCCTGCAATACTGGGGCAACCAAGGCCAGGAACGGCCGCTCGTGATCGGTCTGAAGGGGGCCTATCACGGAGATACGCTGGGAGCCATGTCTGCCGGGGCGACTTGCGGTTATTTCGATGCCTTCGGCAAATGGATGTTCGAGATGCGCTGGCTGGATGCCCCCTACTGCTGGTGGGAACACGATCCCCTCCTTGAAGAAACCGCCGCGCTGAAAGCCTTGGATATCTTGCTGGAGAAGGAGGGCGGGAGCATCGCCGCTTTCATCCTGGAACCGCTGGTCCAGGGAGCTATTGGGATGAAGATGTATCGGGCCTGCTTCTTGCGCGGCATTGCCGAGCGCCTAAAGCAGTGGGGAATTCCCCTCATCGCAGACGAAGTGATGACGGGCTTCGGGCGGACCGGCAGTTTTCTGGCCTCGCAAGGCGCAGGGGTGAGTGCGGACATCGTTTGCCTCTCCAAAGGGATCACCGGCGGCATCCTGCCGTTTGCGGCAACGCTGTTTAAAAATCACATCTTTGACAAATTTCTGGCCGAGGGCTTTCCGAAAGCGCTGGCGCATGGGCACAGTTATGCGGGCAATCCCCTCGCCTGCCGGGTCGCCTTGGAAAGCTTGCGGCTATTTGACAAGCTTCAATCCCTGGAAAGAGTCCGGCAACTCTCGGGCTGGTTGCAAGAAGGCTTGCGGGAACTAACCCGTAACCTGCCGCAGATCGAAAAACCGAGGGTCATCGGGGCCATTGCGGCCTTCGATGTCACCACAGGAAGCAATCGCTACGGGGGATCATTCGGCCGGCAGATCGCAAAACTCTGTCAAGAAAAGGGAGTCCTCATCCGCCCGCTCGGAAACACCATTTATCTAATGCCGCCGTATTGTTGCACCCGTGAAGAAGTGAGCCTGGCCTTCGAGGCGATAAAGTCAGCGCTCACGGAATAATATTAAGAAACAAGCCCGTTGGGCTGGGCTTTGAATGGAGCGCCGATGGCAACCTCTCCCACATTAAGGCCCCGACGCCGCATCCCCCTCGTTCCTCAAGCCCAGCTTGGGAACGCAAGTGTCTGGAAGCTCCAGCTTCCCATTCCTTCGCGGCCTTCGCGCCCAATACTGTTCGGATTGAGAAATACCCGTCAAAATACGTCTTTCAGCGCCAAAGGCGCGACCCCATACCAGGTTGGGGCAACGCCCCAGGTTTTCAATGCAAAGGAATCCAGGGCTGAAGGCCCGAACCATTGTATCGCGCTCAGAATGGCGCGGGCCTTCAGCCCTGAATCGCGCTTCCCCTTTTTCCTGGGGCGATGCCCCAGGCCGGTATGGAACGGGCCTTTGGCCCTCAAATAATGATGCTAACCGAACAGGATTGGCCTTCGCCCACCACGCAGGATGACAATCGGGCATGCTCCCACAGAGAGCGGCTGGAAGCCGCTTCTACAGTAGAAGCGGCATCCCTGCCCCTTCGATGCTGATTTTCAGGGGAAGTCCTATTAAGCCGTTTTTCGTGCGGTGACAGTTCTCAGCGCGTTCTCGACAAACGCGTTTAGGCTCTGATTTTCCAGAGACGCGCGAATTGCAGCGGCTTTATGAAGCTCCGGCGTTACCCTGACGATGAATTTTCCGCTGTAGTCCTTGTTGGCGCTCGCATCTGGAAGCGGTGTCCCGTCGCTCTCGTGAATCTCGATCCACTCATCCACGATGACGGCAAGCTGGCGATAAACATCCTCTTCGGTGTCCCCGTGACAGCATTGACCGATGAGAGGCGGTGCGCTCCCGATGTAACACTTGTCCTCTTCGCTCCACTCGACGACCTTCATGTAAGCTTTGGATTTTTCGCTCATTTTTTACTCCCTTGGATTGCTTTCTTTACTGTCTGCTCTTGGTACCTCGCCGCATCATCGCCCAGGCCGCCGGAAATCGTAACGGCTTGGTTATTCGGGCCTTTGAAATTCCGGTGACTGCCTTTTCCGCCACGGTTTACGAACCCGGCTTTTTCGAGATCTTTAATCAACCGACGAATCTTGCGCGGCATGTGAGTATTAGTATCACCATGATACTAAGCTCGCAAGAGGGGATACAGCAAAGATCCTGGGTTTATTGCCTCCGCAGGGCTGAAAGCTCGCGCCATCTCCCCCGGGATCGGACGGGCCTTCAGCCCTTAATCCTTGGGGCGCAAAGACCTAGGCCGTTGGCCTAGGCTGGTATGGGCCGCGCCGCTGGCGCTAAGAAGATCATGAAATCGATTTCGGTAACTTTCCTTTCCATCACTCAAGTCCGGCGCGTATTGGGGACTCATGGGACTCATGGGACTCATGGGACTCATGGGACTCATGGGATTTCCCTCCTTCGCGCCCTTCGCGGCTTCGCGTGAGACTCTTCCCTCATTCGCGTTCCTTCGCGTCCATTCGCGGTTACGCCTTTTCTGTGCCTTCTTTACCGGCGTTTTATAAAAAATTCGGCTGGGGAAACGCCGTTTTCCCCAGCCGAATTTGCGCGCATTCCTTAGTGATTCGCCAGCCTTGGCTTACCGATACGGATTCGCGTAATCGTGCTCCGCGTTCGGGTACGTCCTTTCGGCCACTGGCTCAGTCCCTTGGGTTCCCAGCGGTGTTCCGGTCCTTCTCATTGGCGACTCATAACTCCGTGACCTCTGAATCGTGGTGCGCTCGGAAACCGGCGGCAACGCACGTTCCTTTTTAATGTGTTTCGTCGTTGTCACATGGCGCTTTGACGGGTGATGAACCGTTGTCGTTTTCTCGACAGTGGTCCGTTCCGCCACGGGTTCCCTGGTCGCGAGCCTCGCCGGTGCCGTGACGACGGTCCCGACGGCGCGGCCACCCGCCACAACGGCGTTGCCCACCATCCTAAATGGCGCCGTCACCGTGCGGGCGACAACCTGCCCGCCGGTCGGCTGGGTGGATTCGGTCACGCCGGTCGATTTCACGGTTCTGGTCCCCCGATACACCTTCCGTTCATGTGGACAAGTGCAGGTGGTGGTCCGCTCCGCCACCGGCTCCATCCGCTCCGCCACTGGCTCGGTTCTTTCCGCTATTGCCGCCGGAGCCCGAAAGATCGATCCGATGGCGCGCCCCCCCAAGACGAACACATTGCCGACCATCCGGAATGGCGCCGTCACCGTGTCCAAAACGAGTTGACCGCTCGATTCCGGGACCGGTTGCGAGACGACCGTCACTTCAGTCCGCTCCCCGACGGGCGTTGGACGATACCGGTGAATCCTTTGAGTCCTATAATACTCCGTCCGTTCTCCTACCGGTGCCAATCGGCGCTCTCTATAAGTGATTGCCCGAGTTTGATGCACCGGCTCTCCGCGCATTACCTGTTCTGTGTAAGGACCGAATCCGCCATAGGCTCCCGAAGATCCATACGGACCATACGGCCCACCTCCCGGCCCACCTAAAGCTGATCCGATCCACCCTGTGCAAACAGCCATCGACGCCGCTGCGATCAATTGGGTTTTCTTATTCATAGACATTCCTCCTATTAGAGTTTCGGAGGTCCATGCCCGTGTGGCCCTGCGCTGATAATCAGAGAGAACTCTACTGGTGACCATCGACGCCTCCACGGAGATCCGGGATTTCAAAATGCAGCTCCGGAACAACGAACTTTACTACCATATCGCTCCCGGCTTGGGGAAACTGTAGACTCCATTGCGGCGGCGGGGGAACGGGATTTCGGCTCGTCTCAAGCATCATCCCGGCAATAGAGTTGTTGGGACAATGACGTTCGCGAATTGAGTTTGGGAACGAGAAGAGTTCCGCACCTCCTCACGAGAAGAAAAATCAACTATGAATAATTACAGCGACCTGAAAGCGGAGTGCTTCGAAGCCAACCTGCTGCTGCCGGGAATACAAGCTCATCGACCTAACCTTCGGGAACGTCAGCGTCGGCGATCCCGGCCGCGGGGTGTTCGCCATCAAGCCGAGCGGCGTCGATTACACCGTCATGAAAGCGGACGACATGATGGTTGTCGATTTCGACGGCAAGATCGTCGAAGGGACGCTGCGCCCGTCGTCGGATACTCCCACGCATCAGCGGCTGTTTCAGGCGTTCCGGGGCATTCGGTCGGTCGTGCATACCCATTCCCGCAACGCCGTGGCCTTTGCCCGGGCGGGCCGGGGAATTCCCTGCATGGGCACCACGCATTGCGATTACTTCTACGCAGAAGTGCCCGTGACCCGGGCCATGACCGCCGAGGAAGTCAGCAGTGCCTACGAATGGGAGACGGGCAACGTGATCGTCGAGCGCTTCCAAAACCTTGATCCGGCGGAGATCTGCGCCGTGCTCGTTCGCAACCACGGCCCGTTCGTCTGGGGACAGAGCGGGAAAAAGGCGGTGGAATATGCTTTCGCTCTGGAGATCGTCGCCGAGATGGCATTGAAAGCGTTTCAGCTAAATCCAAACGCCCAGCCTGTTCCGCAATACCTGCTGGACAAACACTACAAGCGCAAGCACGGGAAGACCGCTTACTACAGGCAACCGGGAACGTGAAGATGGCAAGGCACACAACCGGGGGCGGGACTGACTTGAAACTTGGTTTGCGGCGAGGTCTCGCCGGGTAGTAGAAGCGGCATCCCTGCCGCTTCGTTCCTAGGGAAAGCGGCTGGAAGCCACTTCTACTACGGAGCCGGAAATTCGCGCGGTGCTCAGGTGTATAGTTTCCCCGACGAATGATCCGGCAAGGCACGCAGCCGGGGGCGGGACTACTCCGAAAATACTCGGAAAGGTTCGGCTCGACCGCGCAACGTGACACCGATGGCCCCCCTCTTGCCATGGCGCCCCGCCTCTTCTATGCTGGCCCGAATGACTAACCCCGTTCGGATCTGGATCTCGGGCGCGATTGCGGTTGCCCTTTTGGGCGGCGCATTCGGACTGGTTCGTTCTGGAGCGTGGGACCAGTGGAGGGCTGGGCGGTACGCGAAAAGAGCCCAAGTCCTGCTGGACGCCGGGGCGCGGGAAGCTGCACGGGCGGGATGCGTGCGCGCGTTGCAACTCGATCCAAAATGTGCCGACGCAATCCGGACCATGATCAATGCCATTCCGGCGAACGACGACCGAAACGAAATCGTTTTGCGGTCCAAGCTGGCCGACCTCGATCCTAACGATCAGGCCAACCTCCAGCGCCTGGCGTTGGTTTCGATTTCCACAAAGAGCCTCAGAGTGGCTTCAAAGGCGATTGCCGATCTCACTCGAAAGCTTGGGGAATGCAGGGAGGTATTTGAGCTCAGAGGCCGACTTTATGCGGCAGAAGGGGACCTTGAAAAAGCCGGCATTCAGGCGCGAGAACTCATCCAACGCGATCCAGCGAATCCAGTCGGACGCCTCATTTTGGCCCTCTCCCAAGTGCTTACAGGGCCGGCTGAAGCCTTGGACCATGCGGAACGAGAACTGCGGGAGCTCTCTCAATCTAAAACTCTTGGAATCGAAGCCCTGCGGGGCTTGCGGCAGGCAGCAATCCGGCGGGGCGACAACGGGCACGCGCTGGAAATTTCGACCAAGCTGGTGGCTGAACCGACCGCCAATTTTGCCGACTGGCTCATCCATGCCGAACAACTCGTCCGCGCGCAGCCTGAACGCGTCGATCCTGTGCTGGCCGATCTGACCGCCCGGGCCAAAGATGACGACCAGGCGTTTGGGCTGATCGCCGCCTGGCTGCATGCCAGCGGCCATGCCGATCTGATCGAGAAATGGGCCAAAAGTAATGCCGCCATGCAGCGCCATCGCGTGACTTCTGAAATGATCCGCGTTGTGTCCTTTGCAAAACAAGGGGCCTGGAACCGAATCGTCGAGTTGCTCGAAAAGAGTGCCTGGGAAAAGCTGGATTTTCTTCGCCAAGCGCATCTGGCGCGGGCTTACCGCCAACAACATTCCGCTTTCCTCTCATCCAGCGCATGGAGTGCGGCGACCAAAGACGCCCTGCGCGAACCCGAATCCACCCGGAAACTTGCCGACGCAGTGCAATCGTGGCCCGAATGGCAGGACGAATACACCGACTTCCTTTGGACCGCCCAATCACGCAACCCGCGAAATCTGTTATGGGCGTTATCCGACTTGATGCGGCATTACGAGGCGGCCAAAGACACCGCCTCGCTCTTGCGGGTAAGCGAAGAACTGCTAAAAGCCAACCCGGCCAGCGAATCGGCCAAAAATAATTGCGCGTTCTATTCGCTGCTGCTCAATGCGTCGCCCGACCGCGCGGGCCGGTTCGCCACTGAGCTTTTTAACGCGCATCCGAGCGATCCCTCCATCGTCTCGACCTACGCGCTTTCCCTGCTGAGGCAGAATCGGGCGGCTCAAGCCCTGGCCGTGCTGCAAAAACTGCCCGCGGCGGCACAGAACTCTCCCGCAATCGCGGTTTACCTCGCCCTGGCCCAGAAAGGCGCCGGCCAAACCGACGCCGCGCTCAAAACGGCGCGGAATATTAAGAAAGGAGCCCTGCTCCGCGAAGAAGCAGAACTGCTCACTGCGGAAAGCCTCCTCCCGGCCCGCTAATCCAAGGGCTGCACGGCCTTAAATTCCGCCCCTTGACGACACGAATCAACCGTGCCGGAGACCAAAATAACAAAAACTTGCATCTATTTAGATGCCTAATGTCAAAAAAAATTCGATTCATTCTTGATGCTTGTCCTAAAATGGGAAAAATAACCCGCGTCCGTTGCATTTTTTCAAATCGATAATAATCTCTTTTCGTGATCGCTCCTGAACCCACTTCCATTTCGGCTTCACCATCAATTCCAGCAGGACGGGCCGACCTGCGACCACAGAGCATCCGGGACGCGGTCATTCGCCTCGCCGGCAACTCCCAGGATGGCATCCAGGCCATCGGCGGATTCCTCGCGCGGCTCGCCGGCCGCAGCGCGCAGGATGTCATGACTTACATGACCATCCCGTCCACCATCTCCGGAGGCCCCTCGATTTTCCAAGTGCGCATCGGCTCGGGCGAGGTGTTGTCGGCGGGAGACGAAGCCGATTTCCTGGTCGCCTTTTACCAGCACAGCTATCAGGACCATATCGGGTTCCTGAAAGAGGGCGG
>JBAXSN010000055.1:0-19793 GCA_037130675.1 Verrucomicrobiota bacterium | reverse complement strand
TACTCCGAAAATAGGATCGAAGCGGCAGGGATGCCGCTTCTACTGTAGAAGCGGCATCCCTGCCGCTCTCCGTGGGAGCACGCCCGATTTTCATCCGCGCGTGGTGGCCGAAGCCCATGGAGAGTTTGGGAACGAGAAAATCCTCGTCGCACCTCGACGTCGCACAGCGACCTGGCTACACCCGCTGCCGGCCTCGCTTGGCCCCTATTGCCGCTTCGATTTTCCCCAGCGGCAGGCAGTTGATGACGTCCTTCCGGCTCAACCATCCTTTTCGCGCCATCGCCACGCCAAACCACAAATGTTGGAAACCGCTGGTGTGGTGCGCGTCCGGATTGATAACACACCGCACCCCTTTTTCCTTGGCCAGCGGCCACCAGCGCCAATCCATGTCCAGGCGGGCCGGATTCGCGTTAAGCTCGATGATCGTCCCGGTTGCCGCCGCAGCTTCGATGACCGCCGGCACATCCAGCGCATACGGCTTGCGGTTGAGGAGCAGCCGCCCCGTCATGTGCCCCAGAAACGTCACATACCGATTCGACATCGCCCGGATGATCCGTTTGGTCATCTCCGCTTCCGGGAGATTGAACGACGCATGCACGCTGGCGACCACGTAGTCGAGCCGGGCGAGCAGTTCGTTGGGAAAATCGAGCGAGCCGTCCTTAAGGACGTCGCACTCGACCCCCGAAAACAGCCGGAAGCCGTCGTAAGTCGTATTGAGCCGCTCGATTTCCTCGACCTGTGCCAGGAGCCGCGCCTCATCGAGCCCGTGGGCTTGCACCGAGCTCTTCGAGTGATCCGCGATGCCCAAATACTCAAGGCCGTGGCCTTGGGCGGCATCGGCCATTTCCTCCAGGGTGCTCCGGCCATCGCTGGCGGTCGTATGGCAGTGAAAAGTCCCCCGAAGATTTGCGAGTTCAACCAGAGTGGGCAGATGGTGCGACTCGGCCGCGGCAAACTCCCCGAGATTCTCCCGCAACTCGGGTTCCACATAGTCGAGCCCCAGCGCCCGGTACAGATCGCTTTCCTGACGGATCGCGGGAATGGGCTCCACCGCCACCTTCGCATTCTCAACCGGTCCGAGCCGGTATTCATTGAGCGTCCAGCCGTGCTGTAACGCGCGTCCGCGCATGACGATATTGTGCTCCTTGCTCCCGGTGAAATAGTTGAGCGCAAACGGAAACTGGTCGTTCGTCACCACCCGGAGATCGGCCTGCGGACCCTTTTTGAGACGCACGCTCGACTTGGTCGGCCCGGCCACCAGCACCGCATCCACCAGCCGATGGCCGGTGAAAAACTGCATCACCCGTTCGGGAGCCGAGGAGGCCACGAGGAAATCGAGATCATGCACCACTTCCTTGCGCCGCCGATAGCTGCCCGCGATGGCCACTTGCGCCACTTCCGGGAGGGCCCGCAATTCCTCGTAAATCGTTTCCGCAGCGTTTGCCACCTGGCCCAGGAGGAAGCTGTCCTCGTAGCTGCGCCGATTCTCAATCGCCTGGCAAATGTTCAAGGCCGTTTTGTCGCCGAACCCGGTGAGGGCCGCCACCTTGCCGTTTTTGCAGGCCGCCTCCAATTGCTCCAGCGAGCAGACCCCGAGCTTCTCATAAAGCGCGCCGATCTTCTTCGCGCCGAGCCCCTGAAGCTCAAACAACTCGAACAGCGTCGCCGGGAATTCGGCCTTCAACTCTTCGTAATAGGGGAGTCGGCCCGTATCGACCAACTCCGTGATTTTCTCCGCGAGCGCTTTCCCGATCCCGGGAACCTCCGTGAGGGTTGCCTCCTTGCAAGCGCGTTCGAGATTGCCGGAAAAAGTCTCAAGCGCCCGGGCGGCACTCAAGTAGGCGCGTACCTTGAACGGATTTTCGCCCTTCAACTCCAGGAGTTGGGCGATCGATTCCAAGGTGGCAGCTATCTCGTCCTTCGTGATGCTCATTGTTCCCACCCTAGAATCCCGAGACCGGTTGTGCAAGTGCTGTGGATGCGGTGGCCTCATGGGAAGTATGGGAGGAATGGGAAGAATGGGACTAATCCCATCATTCCCATGCTTCCCATTCCTCCCATTCCCAGCCCCAGCGCCCCTACGCCAGCTTCTTCGCCAGCACGTCTCCCACCACCGCCGGGTTCGCTTTGCCTTGGGAAAGCTTCATCACCTGGCCTTTAAGGAAATTGATCGAGCCAAGCTTGCCGCTCTTGTATTCGTCCACGGCCTTCGGATTCGCCGCAATGGCTTGATCGCAGAGCGCTTCGATGGCTCCCAAATCGCTTTCCTGTTTGAGGCCTTTCTCTTCCACAATGACCGCAGCCTGTTTGCCCGTGGCAAACATCTCCGCGAAAACCTCTTTGCCCTGTTTGCCGCTGATCTTTCCGTCGTCGATCAGGTTGACGAGTTCATCGAGATTGTCCGATGAAATCGGGCACGTATCGATGCTCAGGTTGGCGTTGCTCATCGCGCTCAGCAGATCGTTCAAAATCCAGTTGGCCACGTTCTTGGGCTTGCGGGCGTGGGCGGCGGCCGCCTCGAAGTAAGCCGCCAGGGGCAGGTCGTCCGCCAGCACCCCGGCATCATAGGAACTCACCCCGTATTGCGCGACGAACCGCGCCCGCTTCTGCGTGGGGAGTTCGGGGACGCGCGGTTGGACTTCGGCCACGATCGCCTCGGTTTGCACCGGGAGCAGGTCGGGATCGGGGAAATAGCGGTAATCGTGGGCGTGCTCCTTGGTCCGCATGAGGAACGTCTGGCCCGTGGCGTCGTCCCAGCGGCGGGTCTGCTGCACCATCGTCTCGCCCCGATCGTAAGCTTCGATCTGCCGCTCGATTTCAAAGGCGAGCGCGCGACGCACCCCGGAGATCGTGTTCATGTTCTTAATCTCGATCTTCGTGCCGAATTCCTCCTGGCCTTCCGGACGCACCGAAACGTTGCAGTCGCACCGGAGTTGGCCCTTTTCCATATCGGCATCGCTCACCCCGCCATAGCTGAGGATCTGCTTGAGGGAGGTCAGATACGCAAACGCCTCCTCGGGCGACTCGATCTCCGGTTCGCTCACGATCTCCATCAGCGGAGTGCCCGCGCGGTTGAAGTCGATCCCGGTGTTGGTTTCGAAATGGAAGCTCTTCGCCACGTCCTCCTCCAGGTGAATGCGGGTGAGATGCACCACCTTGTCGGGATGGGCGATGCTCTTCTGGGCGTCTTTTGGATACGCGAGATCGTGCAGCGGCACGCCGCCCCCGAGACAGAGCGGCAGGTCATATTGCGAAATCTGGTAGTTCTTGGGCATGTCCGGATAGAAATAATGTTTCCGGTCGAACTTGCAGACGGGCGGGATCGTGCAGCCGAGCATCAGCCCCGTGAGCGCCGTCATCTTGAGCGCCTCGTGATTCATCACCGGCAGCGCGCCCGGCATTCCCAGGCAGACCGGGCAGGTGTGCGCATTGGGCTCCGCGCCGAATTCGACCGGGCAGCCGCAGAACATTTTGCTCCGTGTCTTGAGCTGGACGTGGACTTCGAGGCCGATGGTGACGAGATAATTTTTCATGGTGCTAACTAGGTTCCGGCAATGTGGGCTTTTCAATAAGCCGTCCGGGCAGGGGATTTCCATCCAAAACGCGGCAAACCGGCAAAATTGTCTGAAAATGGGTGATGGAGGGTCTTTTATTAGTTCACGCGAAGTCGACCGGATTAAGGCTCCGAGTTTTCTGCGCGAAGCGCCTTGGTGCGGCAGTCCTCTGTCGCGTTCCAGGGAAAGACTTCGGTGGGGCTCCGATTCCATTCGACCGGGAGAGCCCCTCGCTCAACACTTCGAGCACTTCCACCGCCATTCCGCCAATGCCGTCAAACTCATACTGCAAGGAAAGCCGTTACCACGACTCCGCCAGCCAAACGCCCTGGGGACGGATAGGACAGATGGGACTTATGTGGGATACATCCGTCCTATAAGTCCCATCCGTCTCATTTTCCCCCACCGGAAAAACGTGACATCGTGCCCCTCAGAACCTAGACCTTCTCCATCATCTTATGCGCTCCGACATCATCAAAAAAGGCCCCGAACGCGCCCCGCACCGCAGCCTGCTCCGCGCCACCGGTTGCATCGAATCCGAAAGCGACTTCGATAAGCCGTTCATCGCCATCGCCAACAGCTACATCGATTGCATTCCCGGCCACGCCCACTTGAACGAGGTCGGAATGCTGGTGAAACGCCTGGTGCGCGAAGCCGGTGGCGTGCCGTTTATTTTCAACACGATCGGCGTGGACGACGGCATCGCGATGGGTCACGGCGGCATGAAATTCTCGCTCCCGTCGCGGGAACTGATCGCCGATTCGGTCGAAACCATGCTCCGGGCGCACTGCTTCGATGGTATGGTCTGCATTCCGAACTGCGACAAAATTGTTCCCGGCATGTTGATGGCGGCCATGCGGGTGAACATCCCGACGGTGTTTGTCAGCGGGGGGCCGATGGCGGCGGGAATCGCCGCGCAGGAACCCGGCGAGTTGGCACCGCAACTGCGACCCGCGACGGAATCCTCCGACTTGATTTCGGTCTTCAAGGGCGTGGGCGAACTCCAGAGCGGCAAGATCACGGAAGCCCAGCTGAAGACGCTCGAAATGTCGGCGTGCCCGACCTGCGGGTCCTGTTCCGGCATGTTCACGGCCAATTCGATGAATTGCCTTTGCGAGGCGCTCGGAATCGCGCTGCCGGGCAACGGCACCGTTCTCGCCGTTTCCAAGGAACGCGAGGCGCTCTACGCCGGCGCGGCTCGCGCCATCCTGAAGCTGGTCGAACTCGACATCAAACCGCGCGACATTGCGACGCTCGAAGCATTCGACAACTCGATCATGCTCGACGTCGCCATGGGCGGTTCGACCAACACCATTCTCCACACGCTGGCCATTGCCCGCGAGGCTGGCATCCCTTACGACATCGCTCGTATTGATGAGATTTCGCGCCGGATTCCGTGCCTGTGCAAAATCGCGCCGTCCTCGAAATACCACATGCAGGACGTGCATAGGGCAGGGGGCATTCACACGATTCTTGGCGAGTTGAAGCGGATGAACGTGCTGAACACGTCATGCATCACCGTCACCGGGAAAACGTTGGGCGAGAACATCGACCAGTGGGACGCCCGCTCGGAGCAATGCACCGCCTGGGCCAAAACGGCCCGCGTTTCCGGAGCCTCCGCGATTGTCGTTGATCCCAAAGACCCGATGGGCAACGTCGGTCGGACCGCCGGCGGAAATCTCGCTCCCAAGCCGCTGCTCTTTTTGGCTGCCGATCCGCAGGCGATTACCCTTTGGCGGCTGGCGTGCGCTTTCAATACCAGTGACGCCGCCACCGCTGCCGCGCTGTTTACCGAAGACGCCGCGTTCCACGTCAACGACACGCTCACCTGGCAAGGCGCTGCGGCGATCCAAGCCGGATTGGGCCAGAAGTTCAAAGAGTTCGGCGGATTCGTCCGGGCCGAACTGGGGCTCTTCAAAGAGGCGCCGGTGCTGCTGATTTGGCAGTATGCAAAGAGCGGGGAACGCAAGGTTGTCGCCTTGGTTTGCGTCGGGGAATCGCGCGCCTGGCAGATTGCTAAAGCGTATCACGAATATTGCCCCACCCTGATTGCCGAGGCGAAACAGAGTGGCCTCATGCCGTTCGATCCCGCGTTCATGTTCAACGCGCTCGATTGCATTCGCACCAAGGAGACGGCCTACACTCCCGATGGCGGGCTCTCCATCCTTTATGGGCAGCTTGCGCCAGCCGGCAGCGTCGTGAAGACCGCCGGAATCAGTGACGCGTTCAAGGCGGGTTGCGGACCGGCGTTTGTTTTCGAAGGGCCGTGTGTGATTTTCGAAAGTCAGGATGAAGCCTGCGAGGGAATCCTGGCGGGAAAAGCGAAAGAGGGCGACGTCGTGGTCATCCGCAACGAAGGGCCGCGTGGCGGTCCCGGCATGCAAGAGATGCTCTCGCCCACCAGCTATATTGTCGGGATGGGGTTGGGCGACAAATGCGTGCTGATCACGGACGGCCGGTTCAGTGGCGGAACGGCGGGCGCCTGCATCGGGCACGTCTCGCCGGAAGCGGCCGAGGGCGGCCCGATCGGTCTATTAAAAGAGGGCGACCGCATTCGCATCGACTTCCCGAACCGCCGGATGGACATCCTCGTTTCGGAATCCGAACTGGCGAAGCGCAAGGAAACGTGGCAGCCCGTGAAGCGTCAGCTCACCGGCTGGCTTGCGCGGTACCAGAAACTGGTAACCAACGCCAGCCAGGGCGGCGTGCTGGCGTAGAAATTTAGCCCGAGTTCCGCGGCAGGCGCCCAGCGCCTTGCCGCTGTCCACCGGTTATAACTGCGGATTACGTTATGGCAAACAAAGCGACCGAAACACCACAAACGCCCGCCGCCCTCGGGTTCTCCATGCCGGCGGAATGGGAGAAACACGAGGCAACGTGGCTGGCCTGGCCCCATAATCCAACGGATTGGCCGGGCAAGGTGGACACGATCCGCTGGGTTTACGGCGAAATGATTCGCAAGATCGGGGCCGGGGAACTGGTGCGCTTGCTCGTTCGGAGCAAGACCGAGGAAGGAATCGCTCGGGGTTGGCTGGAATGCGCAGGAGCGGATTTAACCCGCGTGGAGTTTATTGTTTACCCGACCAATCGCGGCTGGATGCGCGACAGCGGCCCGGTTTTCGTCAAGCGCGCCGGGCAGAACCCCGAGACGGCGATTGTGCATTTTCATTTCAATGCCTGGGCGAAGTATGATGACTGGAAGAAGGATCGCAAAGTTCCCGAGCGGATGGCCAAGCGGCTTGGCAAGCGCCTGTTCGACGCGGAATTCGGCGGCAAAGAGTTCGTCATTGAAGGCGGCGGAATCGACGTAAACGGGCGTGGCACGGTGCTGACCACCGAGGAATGTTATCTCGATCCGAAAGTTCAGGTGCGCAATCCCGGCTTGGGCAAAGGGGAAATGGACGAGGCGCTCAAGACCTGGCTGGGCGTTAAGAATGTGCTCTGGCTGGTGGCCGGCCCGGTGGGCGACGACACCCACGGGCATATCGACGACATCTCCCGGTTTGTGAACGCCAACACTCTCGTCCTCATCAAGGAGAACAATCCTAACGATATCAATCATCGCGCGCTCGCCGAGAACTGGGATCGTGTTCAGGATTTCCGGTTGGAGGACGGGTCCAAACCCGAGGTGGTCGCCCTGCCCATGCCGAGTCCGCTCTTTTTCGACGGCATGCGGCTGCCTGCCAGCTACGCCAATTTCTACATCTCAAATGCGGCGGTCATCGTGCCGACCTTTAACGATCCGAATGACCGGGTCGCCCTCGGGATACTGGGCGAGCTTTTCAAAGATCGGCCCGTGATCGGCATCCACGCAGTGGACCTGGTGCTCGGGTTCGGCACGCTTCATTGCCTGACCCAGCAGCAGCCAGAGGCCACGCAATCTTAGATCTGGCAGAAGAGTCTCGCGCTGTAGCCACGTCGCTGGCCGGCGTCGGGTGAGATCATGATTCCAGAATGCGCCTTACGCTGCGTCGTGGGCTTTCCCCCGATGGTCCATAGGGCTGTGGCTAGAATGCGCCACGGGGGCGTGGTTACCGACGCGGATGGATCGGGGTGATCTTGGAGCCTTGCAGGGTGAGTCCAGCCATCAGGCCCTTCTGATTGAAAAAGAAGGTGTAGATTCCCCGGTGCAGGCTGGTGGTCGTCAACGCCTCTCCGGCGCCCACATCGACGATCACAATGTTGGGATCGGTGCCGATTGCCCATCCCTGGCTGCGGCGCAAATACGACAGGGCGCGATCATCCATGAAAAACATGGCAAAACTGAATTTTTGGACACCGGCTTGCAGGCCGTATGAGGCGGCTGCGGTATTGTAGAATCCGATGGTTTTACCGCCCGAGATCAGCGCTCCATCGCCGTATTGCCCGCCAAAAAGGAAACCCGCCTTCACGATGTGCGGAAACACGAGGACGGCTCGGGCTCGATGCCCGAGATGCCGCGCTGCCGGACTGACGGCATAGAGCTGGTTTAAAGCGACTCGCGAATCGGCATCGATCCGCGCCGCGCTGGCGGCAACGGAGCCGGCAGGAAGAATGGTCAGGGCTAAAACAACCAACACCAGTTCGGCAAATATTCGCTTGAGCTTCATAAATGGATCCTCCCAGTTTGTTCTTCTAAGGAATCGTTTGTTGTTCCTCGGTCGGGCGTAAGGGGGACCGGGACGCGCCGTCCAAAGCGGATTGCTTTTACTCTTGGGCGTCGCGTCCGGTCGAAGCGCATGAGCTTGTCGCGGGCCATGGCTGCGCACGAAAGCTGCGGAGCACCGCAGCACTACAAGACGCTGTCGCGCATCAGATGACGCATTCAGAACGCGACAGCGCCTTGTAGCCGTTACCCCAGATTTGGCGCGAGCCATTTCTCCACCCAGTCGATCCCCATCCCCTTCCGGCTGGCGTAGTCTTCAACCTGGTCATTCTCGATCTTGCCGACCGCGAAATATTTCGCCGCAGGGTGCGAAAAATAAAGTCCGCTGACTGCAGCCCCCGGATGCATGGCGCACGATTCCGTGAGCCGAATCCCGGCGCTGCGTTCGGCGTCGAGCAGCGTGAAAAGAACCCTCTTTTCGGTGTGATCGGGACAAGCCGGGTACCCGGCTGCGGGGCGGATGCCTTGATAGCGTTCTTTGATCAGATCTTCGTTTTCGAGTTGCTCGTCCTTACCATATCCCCACGCGATGCGGGCCTGTTTGTGCAGGTATTCCGCGAACGCCTCGGCGAGACGGTCGGCAAGGGCCTTGGCCATGATGGCGTTATAGTCGTCATGCGACGCCTCAAACGATTTCGCCAGTTCGTCACCCCCATGAATCGATACGGCAAAGCCGCCGAGGTAGTCGGCCACTCCGCTTTCCTTGGGCGCGACGAAATCGCTGAGAGCCTGATTGTGCTGCCCCTCCGGCTTCTGCATCTGTTGGCGCAAGAAACGGAACGTGGCAAACGGAACGGCGCGCTTTTCGTTGGAGAATAGCTCTATGTCGTCCCCGTCGGTGTTCGCAGGCCAGAAGCCGTAAACGCCGCGGGCGGTGAACCGCTTGGCGGAGGCGATCCGTTTCAGGAGATCCTGAGCGTCCTCAAACAAATCCTGCGCCTGCTGGCCAACGGTCGCATCGTCGAAGATGGCCGGGTAACGCCCGCGTAATTCCCAAGTGTGAAAGAACGGCGACCAATCGATATAAGGAATCAATTCGGACAGCGATGGCTCCACCACCCGCACGCCGATGAACTCAGGTTTTGGAGGGATGTAACTGGACCAATCCATTGCGGTGCGATTGGCTCGCGCGGCTTCGAGCGTGAGCATCTTCTTTTCCTTCGAACGGCTGGCGTGTTCTTCACGGAGACGATGGTAATCCGCCCGGGTGGCGGCCTCGAAATCGGGACGCTGTTCGTCGCTCAGCAACGCGCTGACGACGCCGACAGCCCGCGAGGCATCGAGGACATGGACGATTGGTTGACTATAGTGCTGCGCAATTTTGATGGCGGTATGGGCGCGGCTGGTCGTCGCGCCGCCGATCAACAGCGGGATCGTGAAGCCCTGGCGCTGCATCTCCTGGGCGACATGCACCATTTCATCGAGCGATGGAGTGATGAGTCCGCTGAGGCCGATCGCGTCGGCCTTCCGTTCGATCGCAGCTTCCAGAATCTTCTCAGCCGGGCACATGACGCCGAGATCGATCACTTCGTAGTTGTTGCACTGGAGCACCACGCTGACGATGTTCTTGCCGATGTCGTGGACGTCCCCTTTGACCGTGGCGATGACGATCTTCCCCTGCGCTTTGGAGTCAGCCGTCTTTTCGGCTTCCATGAAGGGCATTAGGTAAGCGACCGCTTTTTTCATGACACGGGCGCTCTTGACGACTTGAGGCAGGAACATTTTCCCGGCGCCAAAAAGATCGCCGACGATGCTCATGCCGGCCATGAGCGGGCCTTCGATCACATCCAATGGTCGGGGCAATTTGAGTCGCGCCTCTTCGGTGTCCTGGTCGATGTATTCGACAATGCCTTTGACCAGCGCATGCGAAAGCCGCTCTTCCACCGGGGCGCTGCGCCACGCCTCGTCCTTGACAGCCACCGTGCCGGCGCTCTTCACGGTCTCGGCAAATTCCACCAGCCGTTCGGTGGCGTCGGGGCGGCGATTGAGGAGGACGTCTTCCACGAGTTCGAGCAAGTCCTTTGGAATTTCTTCATACACCGCGAGCATTCCGGCGTTGACGATCCCCATGTCGAGTCCGGCCCGGATCGCATGGTACATAAAAGCCGCGTGCATCGCCTCGCGCACAGGATTGTTGCCCCGGAACGAGAACGAGACGTTGGAGATGCCGCCGCTGACTTTCGCCCCGGGCAGATTGGCTTTGATCCAGCGCGTCGCCTCAATGAATGAAACGCCGTAGTTGTTGTGCTCCTCGATGCCCGTCGCGACGGTGAGGACGTTCGGGTCGAAAATGATGTCCTCCGGCGGAAACCCTACTTCTTCAATCAGGATTCGATAGGCGCGCCCGCAAATCTCGATGCGCCGCTCGGTGCTATCGGCCTGGCCTTGCTCGTCAAACGCCATGACCACCGCCGCCGCGCCATACCGGCGCAAGGCGCGCGCCTGCCGTTTGAACTCATCCTCGCCCGCCTTGAGCGAGATCGAATTGACCACGCATTTGCCCTGAACGCATTTCAAGCCCGCCTCGAGCACGCTCCACTTGGAACTGTCGATCATGATCGGGATGCGCGAGATGTCCGGCTCGCTGGCGATCAGGTTCAGGAACCGCGTCATGGCGGCCTCGGAGTCGATCATCCCTTCGTCCATGTTGATGTCCAGGATGTTCGCCCCGCCTTCCACCTGCTGCCGCGCCACGGCCAGCGCACCTTCGAAGTCGCCCGCCAAAATGAGTTTCGAGAACTTCGGCGAACCGGTGATGTTCGTCCGCTCGCCCACCATGAGAAATCCGCTTTCGGGCGTGATGACCAATGGCTCCAAGCCACTCAAGCGCGTGAACGGCTGAACGAGCGGCTTCGGGCGCGGAGCGCATTCGCTCATAGCCTGTGCGATCATCCGGATGTGGTCCGGCGTGGTGCCGCAGCAACCGCCCACGAGATTGAGCCAACCCTGCTCGGCCCACTCCCGGAGTTGGGGGGCCAGCGTTTCCGGCGTTTCCGGAAATCCGGTGGGCGACAGCGGATCGGGCAATCCGGCGTTCGGGTAACAACTCACATACACCGGCGCGATCCGCGAAAGTTCTTCGATATAGGGGCGCATCTCCTTGGGCCCGAGAGCGCAGTTGAGGCCGATGCTCAGGATGGGCGCGTGCGACACGGAAATATAGAACGCTTCCACCGTCTGGCCGGTGAGCGTGCGTCCGCTCAGATCGGTGATGGTTCCGGAAATCATGATCGGGATCTTCCCGTAAGGAATGCCGAGCGCGTCGAACGCTTCCAGGATCGCCAGGATCGCGGCCTTGGAATTGAGCGTGTCGAAAATCGTCTCGACCAGCAGCACGTCCACGCCGCCTTCGATCAGCGCCTCGGCTTGCTCCCGGTAGGCCATTTTCACCTGGTCGAAGGTCACTTCGCGCTTGGCCGGATCATTCACATCCCGCGAGATGGAGAGCGTTTTGCTCATCGGGCCCACGGCCCCGGCGACGAACGCCGTTCGCCCACACTTTTCAACCGCCCGGCGCGCACAAGCCACCGCCGCGAGGTTTAGGTCCCGCACGATTGATTCCAACCCGTAGTCGGCCTGAGAGATCGACTGCGCGTTGAAGGTGTTGGTTTCGATGATATCCGCCCCCGCCGCGAGGTATTGGGAGTGAATCGATTCGATGACTTCGGGCTTCGTGAGGGAAAGCAGATCATTGTTTCCCTTCAGATCGCTCGGGTGACTGGCAAAGCGCTCCCCACGATAATCGGCTTCGGCCAGCTTGAACTGCTGCACCATCGTGCCCATCGCCCCGTCGAGGATGGCGATGCGCTGGCTGAGGAGTTGGGCGAGTGGATGACTGGCTAAAACGGACTGCATGATGCCCTAGAAACTACGAGGGCAACGGGAGGCAATCAACAACGAATTAACGCATCATGATTGATGGATGGATTCCCGGCATGCACTACGCGGCAACCGTGATACTCTGCGTGCCGACAAATTCGGCCGCGCTTGCACGTTTCCAAGCCGCTGCCGCCGGTCGTTTTCAATACGCCGCATCTCGCCGATCGCGTGCCGACGATTTCGATTCACGCAAAATACGCCCTCAAGACATACTGCTGGATCATTCGGTGGGTGTTGAAAAATGACCCGTTGAGCGCGATGGCGTGCCGCATCATCTCCAGAAAGCGGTCGGGCTCGATGTAGAACATGGGAACGATAATGCTCTCCAGCTTTTCGTAAATGGAGGGGGCATCGAGGGAGGCGTCGTGAGTTACGATGATGCCGCCATCCGTTCCGACGCCCCACCCGGTCACCCCTTCGATGCACCCTTCGATCCACCAGCCGTCGAGCACGCTCAGGCTCGGGACGCCGTTGAGCGCAGCCTTCATGCCGCTGGTTCCCGAGGCTTCAAGGGGCGGTTCGGGAGTGTTCAGCCAGAGATCCACCCCGCTGGTGATTAATTTGCCTAGCTCCATGTTGTAGTTCTCCAGGTAAACCACAGGAACCGTACCCCTCAATGCATTCATCGCGTCGAAAACATGCTTGATCGTTTCCTTGCCCGGTTGATCCTGCGGATGGGCTTTTCCGGCATAGATCACTTGAATCCTCCCGGTGTGCGTGGCGATTTTGCGGAGGCGTTCGAGGTCGGAAAACAGAAGGTCCGCGCGCTTATAGGTCGCAGCGCGGCGGGCAAAACCGATGGTGAGGACGTTCTCGTCCAACGCGACATGAGCCTCGCGATTGACCCGTTCGAGCAGCGCACGCTTGGCTTCGAGGTGGGCGAACCGGATATCCTGGGCCGGAATGCCAAGAGCATATCTCAGATTGAAGTTATCCTGTTTCCAGCCGGGGATGTATTGGTCGAAGATCCGGGCGAACGGCTCGGAAACCCAGGTCGCGGCGTGGACCCCGTTGGTGATGGAATCGATCACATAATCGCCGAACATGTGCCGGGAGACTTCCCCGTGCCGCTTCGCCACCCCGTTGATGTAATGGCTGAGATTCAGCGCAAGGTAGGTCATGTTCAGGCCCGGCACGTTTCGAAAGGCCTCGTCAATGTTACGGAATGCCGTGCGGTGGCCGGGGATCTGGCCCGCCAGGTCGAACGAGAAAATGCCTTTCAAATCAAGGAACCCCGGCCGATGGCGCATGACGCTGCACACGAGGTCCATCGGGAACTTGTCATGCCCGGCTGGCACCGGCGTATGCGTGGTGAACACGCATTTTTTCCGGACCGCCTCAATGTCCTCCTCGGTGATCGCCTCCCGCCCGGCTTTCTCGGCCTCGTCGGCAAGCAAGCGGACGGTGAGCAAAGCGGCATGCCCTTCGTTCAGGTGATATCGCTCAATGCCGTCGCAACCGAGAGCCCGCAACATCTTGACTCCGCCAACCCCCAGCACGACTTCCTGGCAGAGCCGGTACCGCAAGTCGCCGCCGTAAAGGTAATGCGTGAGCGTCCGGTCCCATTCCTCGTTCTCCGGCAGATCGGAGTCCAAAAAATAGACAGGCACCACCGAGCCGCTCACGCCCGTCACCTCGTAGCGCCATGCCCGGAGTTGCACCACTCGTCCTTCGATGGTCACGGTCGACCGTTGTGGCATTTCGATAAGGAATTTGGCAACAGGCCAGGCATCGGGCTCCTCCGTCTGCCATCCGCTCGCGTCGAGATGCTGGCGAAAATACCCTTTGCGGTGCAGCAGCGTCACCGCGACTATCGGCACACTCAGATCCGCTGCGGAACGGATGGTGTCCCCGGCCAGAATCCCCAAGCCCCCGGAGTAGGTCGGCATCCGCGGTTCAAGGCCGACTTCCATCGAAAAATAGGCGATTTTTGGCGAGCTACTCATAGGGAAAAAGAGTTCTTCGAGTTTACCGTTCCATCGAAGGGCGAGAATACACAGGCGGGGAGCATTTCACAATACCCGCTCTGTTCGTGGCTTGCCAGGGCGGCGCGCCTGGGGGAATAATTCCTTCGGGACAAAAACAAAAAACAGCCGGGCCCCAAGTTTCCTTGAGACCCGACCGTTGAATAGTTCAGCTCTGGTGAGCGTGAACGGTCGGACTTAGCTTCGGTAGCCCGTTGCTTAGTAGTCCATTCCGCCCATGCCGCCCATTCCGCCGCCGCCCTGAGGCATTGCCGGCTTTTCCTTCTCTGGCAGCTCGGTGACGACGCATTCGGTCGTCAGCAACAGGCCCGAGATGGAGGCTGCGTTCTGGAGCGCGCTGCGGGTGACCTTGGTCGGATCGACCACACCGGCCTTCACGAGGTCCACGTATTCGCCGGTGGCGACATTGTAGCCTTCGTTGCCCTTGCGCTTCTTGACTTCCTGCACGATGAGCGCGCCTTCCTGGCCGGCGTTGTCGGCCAACTGGCGGAGAGGCGCTTCGATCGCGCGGCGCACGATCAGCATGCCGATCTTCTCGTCGCCTTCGAGGGTGAGGCTGTCGAGAGCCTTCTGGGCGCGGATGAGGGCGGTGCCGCCGCCGGGGACGATTCCTTCCTCGACCGCTGCGCGGGTCGCATGGAGGGCGTCTTCAACGCGGGCCTTCTTTTCCTTCATCTCGGTTTCGGTCGCGGCGCCGACATTGATGACGGCAACGCCACCGGCCAACTTGGCGAGGCGCTCCTGGAGCTTCTCGCGGTCGTAGTCGGAGGTGGTGTCTTCGATCTGGCGGCGGATCTGGTTCACGCGGCCCTGGATGTCGGCCTGCTTGCCTTCGCCTTCCACGATCGTGGTGTTTTCCTTGTCAACGGTAACGCGCTTGGCCTTGCCGAGGTCTTCCAAGGTGATGTTCTCGAGCTTGATGCCGAGGTCTTCGGTGATGCAACGGCCGCCGGTGAGGACCGCGATGTCTTCCATCATGGCCTTGCGGCGATCGCCAAAGCCAGGGGCCTTGACTGCGCAGATTTGCAGAGTGCCGCGGAGCTTGTTCACCACGAGGGTCGCGAGGGCTTCGCCTTCGACGTCTTCGGCGATGATCAACAGCGGACGGCCGCTCTTGGCCACCTTTTCGAGAAGCGGGAGCAGATCCTTGAGGCTGCTGATCTTCTTCTCGAAGATGAGGATGTAAGCGTTGTCGAGGAGCACTTCCATCGACTCGGCGTTGGTCACGAAGTAAGGGGAGAGATAGCCCTTGTCGAACTGCATGCCTTCGACCACGTCGAGGCTGGTTTCGATCGACTTGGCTTCTTCCACCGTGATGGTGCCGTCTTTGCCGACTTTGTCCATCGCTTCGGCAATGATGTTGCCGATCGCGGTGTCCCAGTTTGCGGAGACGGTGGCGACCTGGGCGATCTCCGTGCGGTCCTTGACCTTCTTGGAGATGCGGGACAGTTCGTCAACGATCGCCGCGACAGCCTTCATGATGCCGCGCTGGAGTGAGGTCGGGTTGGCGCCGGCGGTGACGTTCTTGAGGCCTTCTTTGTAGATGGCTTCGGCGAGAACGGTCGCCGTCGTGGTGCCGTCGCCGGCGATGTCGCTGGTCTTGCTGGCGACTTCGCGGACGAGTTGGGCGCCCATGTTCTCGTAAGGGCATTCGAGCTCGATTTCCTTGGCGACGGTGACGCCGTCCTTGGTGATTGTCGGGCTGCCGAATTTCTTGTCGAGGATCACGTTGCGACCGGCTGGTCCGAGCGTGGCCTTGACGGCGCGGGCGAGTTTCTCGACGCCGCGCAGGAGCGCGTGACGCGCCGCTTCATCAAACTGGAGTTGTTTAGCTGCCATAATGGTATGGGTGAATCACTGAGTGGTTTGGTTTAGCCGATGATGCCGAGGATGTCGTCCTCGCGCGTGATGAGGTAGCTTTCGCCGCCGATCTTGATCTCGGTGCCACCGTATTTGGAAATGAGGACGCGGTCGCCCACCTTCACGGTGAACGCAACCTTCTTGCCTTCGTCGTCCACCTTGCCGGTGCCGAGCGCGACAACTTCGCCTTCCTGCGGCTTCTCTTTCGCCGTGTCAGGGATGATGATGCCGCCCTTTTTGACTTCTTTCTCTTCGAGCGCCTGAACGAGCACGCGATCGCCGAGAGGTTTGACATTAACTGCCATAACTTAGGGTTCTTCTATTTGGTTTCTGTTGGTTTGTTTACTGAGCCGCCGGTCCTGCCAACAGGCAGAGGGCGAAATCGGTAAAGTTTTGGTTTAGTGAGTGGTTGGGATTCCCGGCGTTGCCAAGAGGCTGACGGGCGAAAAGGTCAATTTTGTGAGTAGGTCAATTTTGTGAGTAGTTGAAAGTTTGGAGACTCGGTTCCGGAGCGCCAAAGGCGCGGCAGCATACCAGCCTGGGGCAACGCCCCAGGTATCGTGAAAAGAGGACATCAGGGCTGAAAGCCCGACGCATGATTTAGTCCCAAACATAGCGTTCATCGTAGGCGACCTCGTATTTTTTTAGGAAGCTCCGAACCTCCTCCTGAAAAGTCCGGGTGCGATGATGTTCCTCTTGGTTGTCGATATAGTCTAAGAGAGCTTGCTTGTCTCCCGGTCCGACCGAAAACACGGCATATCCGCGTTGCCACGCAAAGCCCGCCAAGTCAGGCGATTGGGCTTTTGTCCATTTTGATGATGCCGTTTTGATGTCCTCCACCAATTCGGCGATTGTTTTCGTGCGGGAAAAACGGATCGCGAAATGAACGTGATCAGCCGGGCCACCCACGCGAAGGCATTCGCATCCCGCAGCCCGGATGGTTCCCGCCAAAAAAGCATGGAGTTCCGACCGCACGGAAGGTCCAATCAATGTAAGCCTGTCTTTGGTGCTAAACACCAAATGCAGAATTACGTTTGAAAGGGATTGCGGCATGGTCGGTTGCGGTGGATGCGTCGGGCTTTCAGCCCTGAATCTCGGGGAGGCGGGTTACCTGGGGCGTTGCCCCAGGCTGGAATGCTGGCGCGCCTTTGGCGCTCCCGGAAGGCGTCTGCGCATCAGTCACGCTTGGAATTTCATGATCGATCAATTTCCCAATGCTTCCCGATCCCCCAGTTCGCATCGGGCAGACCCGGCAGACTTGTGGTTTCCAATTCGATTCAGCGCGCTGCACCGCGCGGGCCGGTGTCGGCACGCTTGCTGCGGTCAGCGCACACGCGGTGAATGAGAGCCAGGAGGATTTGCGTTTCATTGCTTTCGCTAGGGGGGAAGACGAGGAGCGCCGCACGGCGGCGCTCCTCATTGGAATTCCTACTTCTTCTTATCGTCGTCCACGACTTCGAAGTCGGCATCGACGACATCGCCGTCTTTCTTGCCTTTTCCTGCTCCGCCTTCGGCTTCCGGACCGGCGTGGCCCGCGTGCTCGGCTCCACCGGCGGCGCCCGCTTGCGCGGCGGCTGCCTTGTAGAGCTCTTCGCTCACGGCCTGGAACTTGTTTTGCAACGTGTCGTAGGCGCTCTTAATCGCGTCGGTGTCGGTGCCTTTGAGGGCTTCGCGAACCGCGGTGATGGCGCTCTCGATCTCGGTCTTCTTGTCGGCGGGAATCTTGTCGCCGAGTTCCTTCAACTGCTTCTCGCACTGGTAGGCCAGGGTGTCGGCGTTGTTGCGGATCTCGATGGCTTCCTTCGCCTTCTTGTCTTCGTCGGCGTGGAGTTCGGCCTCACGCTGCATTCTCTCGATCTCGTCCTTGCTCAAGCCTGAGGAACCGGTGATGGAAATCTTCTGTTCCTTGCTGGTGCCAAGGTCTTTGGCTCCAACGTGCAGGATCCCGTTGGCGTCGATGTCGAAGCTGACTTCGATCTGCGGCACGCCGCGCGGAGCGAGCGGGATGCCGTCCAAGTGAAACACGCCGAGCTGTTTGTTGTCGCGGGACAACGGACGTTCGCCCTGAAGCACTTTGACTTCCACGCCGGGCTGGTTGTCGCTGTAGGTCGAGAAAATCTGCGATTTGCGGGTTGGGATCGTGGTGTTGCGCGGGATCATCGGGGTGGCCACGCCGCCAGCCGTTTCGATGGCCAGGGTGAGCGGGGTCACGTCGAGCAGCAACACGTCTTTCACGTCGCCCTTGAGCACGCCGCCCTGGATCGCCGCGCCGATGGCCACGACTTCGTCCGGGTTGACGCCCTTGTGCGGTTCTTTGCCGATGAGCTGGCGGGCGGTGTCGATCACGCGGGGCATACGGGTCATGCCGCCGACGAGCACCAACTCGTCCACCTCGCGCTCGCTGAGCCGGGCATCTTTGAGGCAATTCTTGACCGGAGGCAGCGTCCGCTGGAAGAGGTCGTCGGTCAGTTGCTCGAGCTTGGAGCGGGTGAGCTTCTGGACGATGTGCTTGGGTCCGGTCTGATCGGCCGTGATGAACGGCAGATTGAGATCGTATTCCTGGGTCGAAGAGAGGGCGATCTTTGCTTTTTCTGCCTCTTCCTTAATGCGCTGCACCGCGTCGGGCTGCTTGTTGAGATCGATGCCGCTCTCGCGTTTGAACTCGTCGATGATCCAGTCCATGATGCGGTGATCCCAGTCGTCGCCGCCCAGGTGGGTGTCGCCGTTGGTGGCGCGCACTTCGAAAACGCCGTCGCCGATTTCCAGCACGGAAATGTCGAACGTGCCGCCGCCCAAGTCATACACGGCGATCTTCTCGTCCTTCTTCTTGTCGAGGCCGTAAGCCAGCGATGCGGCGGTCGGTTCGTTAATAATGCGGAGCACTTCGAGGCCGGCGATCTTGCCCGCGTCTTTGGTTGCGTTGCGTTGCGAGTCGTTGAAGTAAGCCGGCACGGTAATGACCGCCTGGGTGATCTTCTCGCCCAGCTTCGCTTCGGCGTCGGCCTTGAGCTTCGCGAGGATCATCGCGGAAATCTCCGGCGGGGAATAAGTCTTCACTTCGCCCCCGACGTTCACCTGAACGTGGACGTCGCCGTTGGCCGCCTTGACGACCTTGTAGGGAACCCGGTGCAGTTCCTCCTGCACTTCGTCGAACTTGCGCCCCATGAAGCGCTTGATCGAGAAGACCGTGTTCGCGGCGTTGGTCACCGCCTGGCGCTTCGCGGCCTGGCCGACGATGCGTTCTCCGCTCTTGGTAAACGCGACCACTGATGGAGTGGTGCGTGCGCCTTCCGAGTTTTCCAATACCACTGGTTCCCCGCCTTCCATCACAGACATGCAGGAGTTAGTGGTGCCCAAATCGATTCCGAGGATCTTTGCCATAAAAAAGGTTGTTGCGTTCGTGTTCTCCCTTAGCAATCGCCGGGCCTGATATTTGTAATTGTGTAAATGTTTCCAAGAGAAGGAGTTGCGATAGCTTTAAACTTTGCTGGGTCTGCGTTCTGTGTCAGAATGGCGCATGTGTGCCACGCATTCGCCCGAAATCGCGTCTCAATGGCGCACCGGGAACGCGTGCGCGCCATAACAAGCGCCATAACAATTCGGCGTGAGGTCGTCGAGGTCGCCGGGCGGACGGCGCGGAGTGCCGCCCCTATCGTGGGGAGATATAGCGCACCGGCCTTTTATCCTAGAAAAAGCGAAATTGGATTTCGCGCCAAGGACATAGCGCGAGGCTCTTCTGCCGGATCTAGGTTTATACAAACGTCGATGACCGCCGCTTAATCCCGAACTCCGAAACCTTCTCTGAAAACAACACACGGTGCAGGGTCTGGCGTTTTTGTAGCCGCCCCGCTCAGTCGGGGCGGCGATGTG
>JBAXSN010000054.1:0-19804 GCA_037130675.1 Verrucomicrobiota bacterium | reverse complement strand
GTCGCGCCTTCAGCGCTGAAAAAGGAGTCGACAAAATTTGATGCGTTTGCCCTGCTCGTTTCGCCAGCGGCAAGGCGCTCTGACTTGCAGGGCGCTGGAAACTCCGCTATGACCGGTCGCAATTACCGATGAATCCCAAGATCCTGGTGGCCGAAGACGAGAGCGACATGCTGAAGCTCATCAGCCTGAACCTGAAGAGCGCAGGATTCGAGGTCATCGGGGCGGAGGACGGCCAATCCGCCCTCGAACTGGCGCGTTTCAAAATGCCGGCCCTCATCATTCTCGATCTGATGCTGCCGCTCCTGTCGGGATTGGAAGTGTGCAAGCTGCTTAAGGCCGATCCCGCCACGGCGGCCATTCCGATCATTATGCTGACGGCGAAGGCCGAGGAGATCGATCGTATCCTGGGCCTCGAGTTGGGAGCGGACGATTACGTCACCAAACCGTTCAGCCCGCGCGAGCTGGTGCTGCGGGTCAAATCGGTCTTGCGGCGCAATCAAAAGCCGGGGGAGACTTCCGGGGCGCTACGGGCGGGTTCGATCGAGATCGATCCGGAACGCTATGAGGTCCGGGCCAGGGGGAAAGTGGTTGACCTTACACCGACTGAATTCAAGTTGTTGACGCTGCTTGCCGAGCGTCGCGGTCGGGTTCAGACCCGGGAGCGGCTCCTGGACGAGGTCTGGGGCTACGCGAGCGCGGTCGATACCCGCACGGTCGATACCCATGTCGCCCGACTCCGTGAAAAGTTGGGCAAAGCGGGCGAGGTAATCGAAACTATCCGCGGGATCGGATACCGCATTCTGGAGGAATGACTTTGGTTTGGCTTTTGTTTTTTTTGCTGGTGGCCATGGCGGTCGCGTGGTGGCTGTCGCACCGGAATCTCCGCTATCACCTCAACCATCTCGAACAGCTTGCCCGCAACCTGGTTGAGGGTAAGGCGCACGGAAGCTTTGTGTTTTACGGCGAGCCCAAGTTCACCCGCATCGCCCTGGACCTGGAACGAGTCGCCGATGGTCGCCAATCGCTGGAGCGTCAGTTGACCCGGGATCGGCTGCACTTCGAAGCCATCCTGGCGAGCATGACCGAGGGCGTCATGGTGCTCGGCGCAGCCCGGACAATCCAGATGGTGAACGATTCGTTTTGTCGGCTCTTTGGACTCAATGAAAAGCCGCTGGGCCGGTCAGTCCTGGCGGCTTTGCGCGATGCCGCCGTGGACGGCCTCGTTCGGGAAACGCTTCAAACCGGGGAGCCGCAGTCGCGGGAGATTACGCAATTGACGGCGGACGGCGGCACGCGCTATTTGCTGGCCAACGCGGTTCCGCTAAAAAGCAGCCTGCCCGACGCGGGGGGGCTGGTGGTGGTTTTCCACGATCTCTCCCGCCTACGCCAACTTGAGGAAGTGCGGCGGCAGTTCGTGGCCAATGTTTCACACGAACTTCGAACTCCGCTGGCAATCTTCCAAGGCTACCTCGAAACCCTCCTCGACTCTCCCGAGATGGCGCGCTGCGAGATCGAAACCATCCTCAACACGCTCCACCGCCATTCATTGAGGCTGAACGCGGTGTTGAACGATCTGCTCACGCTCGCCAAGCTCGAAGGGCAGCAGGAAAAGCTCCGGCTTGAACCGATCGATCTCCAAGAGCTTCTAGGCCGGCTTGGGGAGGATTGGCGGGCGCGCTTTGCAGCCAAGGGCGTTTCCTTGCGAACGGAGACTGCTTCCGGGCTGCCCCGGCTTGAGGCGGATGCCTTCCGGTTGGAACAGGTGCTTGGGAATTTGCTGGAGAACGCGCTCAAATACACGCCTGCGGGCGGATCGGTCGCGATTTGCGCCTCCGCGGATAAGGCCCGGTTCGAACTGCGGGTGCAAGATACTGGAAGCGGGATTCCGGCAAGCGATCTGCCCCATGTTTTCGAGCGGTTCTATCGGGTCGAGAAATCGCGCACCCGGGACACCGGCGGGACAGGCCTGGGGCTGTCGATTGTGAAGCACATCATGCTTTTGCATGGGGGCAGCGTTCACGCCGAGAGCGCGATGGCGCAGGGGACGAGCGTCATTCTGCGGTTCCCGCGCGGGTAGCCGCGCCGCTCGGTCGGGGCGGGCGGCGATGAATGGGAATCATGGGAAGTATGGGATTCACATCAGTCCCATAGGTCCTATCCGTCCCATCCGTCCCATTCCCCCCCCCGGTTTTACCGAATCGGCACGCTTTCGTCACAAAACTGTAACAAAGCCCCTCCAAGTTGTTTCTCGCAGGCCAGTCGTGCTCTTCCTGT
The DNA here is from genome assembly GCA_037130675.1 of Verrucomicrobiota bacterium. Classification (GTDB taxonomy): domain Bacteria; phylum Verrucomicrobiota; class Verrucomicrobiia; order Chthoniobacterales; family Chthoniobacteraceae; genus JBAXSN01. Next base: position 17,530 of record JBAXSN010000054.1, on the reverse strand, counting down.
GACCGAGCGCCCAGGCCTCAATCCAAAAACAACACCCAATGAAAAAAACCACCTCTCAACTTGCGATTCCGATGTTGGCTGGCGTTCTGGCTCTCGGCAGTGGAGCCGCGGCATTTGCCCAGGGCGACAGCGGCGCTTTGCTCGACGCGCTGGTGCGGAAGAAAGTTCTTAACGCCCAGGAAGCCGAAGACATCCGCGCCGACCTGATCCGCGACAACGCGACTACCAACGCCGGGAAGATCAACCTCTCGAACTCCGTCACGAGCCTCAAGCTCTATGGCGATCTGCGGATGCGCTATCAATGGGATCAGAAGCAGGATCAGGTATCGAGCATCAATCATGACAGCCAGCGTTCCCGCGAACGCTTTCGTCTGCGCCTGAACGCGGACTTCCAGTTGACCGACAATATTTTTGGCGGCGTCCAACTCCAGACCAACAACGCGGCGGATAGCGGCAACCAGACCTTTGGCGGCGGCTTCGGCAATTACAACATTTACATCAGCCGCGCCTTTATGGGGTGGCAGGCGGCGCCTTGGTTCACGGGAATCATCGGCAAACAGGCTAATCCCTTCTACACGACCGACCTCGTTTGGGATGCCGACATCAATCCGGAGGGTTTGGTGGAGCGGATCGACTTCCACAAGATCTTCACCGGCAACAGCGTGAGCGGCTACACAAAGGACGGGAAATCGGTGGTCTCCACTTCGAGTGTCTGCCTCGAGACTCCCTGGGAGCTGAGCCTCATCGCGGGTCAGCTCGTTTATGATGACAATAAAGAGTCCGCCGTGGGGACCGATTTCCACACGGACGCCTGGCTTTTCAACACCCAGTTGGTCGGCAGCTATAAAATCACGCCGAATGTGAAGTTTACGGTCGCGCCGGGATATATGACCTACACGGCGGCGAACACGACGAATCTCAACAACGAGACCGCGTTCATGACCAACCAGACCGATCCGACCGATTCGACCAAGACCACGGCGTTGCTCGCCCACGGCTCGACGCGGGACTTGTCCATCGTGACGGCTCCGGGCGATGTGTCGTTCAAGGTGGCGGGGCTCAAGGCCAAGGTGCTCTGGGATTTCGCCTACAACCTGGCGGGCAAAAGCCGGTTCGACGACATCTATGGATTGGACGTTCCGGAAATCAATCAACACCACACCAGCCAGGATGACCTGGCGTGGCTGGCCGGCGTTCAGTTGGGTGAGAACAAGAAAAAAGGCGACTGGTCGGTTCTCGCGAACTTCCGCCAGACCGGCATCAGCGCGGTGGACCCGAACTTGAACGACTCCGACTTCGCTCTGGGCCAGCTCAATACCCAGGGCGTCAAGGCGGGCGTGGCGTATAACTTTACCGATTCGTGTGTCGGTGCGGTGACTTATTATGACGCATGGAACTTGAGAAAGAACCTGGATCTCGGACAAGCGACCTCGGGCCAGAAAATCGCCAACGTCAACTCCGTCCAGATTCTGCAAGTGGATCTGAGCGTGAAATTCTAATCCGCTGCAACTGGATGTTTGCTACGGATTACTAAACCAGGGTCCGGTGCTGATGTGCGGCACCGGACCCACTTTTTCCAACGATTTAAAAACAGACAGACTCAACAAACCTATGAAATCAATCCTCACTCTCGTTGCGGCCCTGGCGTTTTCGTCCACGTTCGCCGGCGCCGAGCAACTCGTCATCAAAGGCTCCGATACGCTCGGGGCCAAACTCGTTCCGCAACTCGCCGAAGCCTTTGGCGCCGAGCATCCCGATGTGAAGTTCAACATCGCCGCGGAAGGCTCTTCCACCGGATTCGCCGCATTGCTCGATCAGACCGCCAACATCGGCATGTCGAGCCGCCGCGCGAAACCGACGGAAATCTCCGCCGCGATCGCCAAGGGGCTGAACCTCCGCCCGACCATCGTGGCGTGGGACGGCATCGCCATCGTGATCAACGGGCAGAACTCGCTCAAGGGCCTCACGAAAAAGCAGGTGGAGCAAATCTTCACCGGAGACATCACCGATTGGTCGGCAGTAGGCGGCCAGCCCGGCAAGATTTCCGTTTACACCCGCAACACCGCCTCCGGGACGTATGCGGATTTCAAGGAGCTCGCCATGAGCAAGCGCGACTACGCCGGGTCGGCTCAGAAGATGGCCGGCAATGAGCAGATCGTTTCCGAGGTCGGCAAGAATCCGTCGGGGATCGGGTACGTCGGCCTCGCTTACATCAAGGCGCCTGGGGTCAAGGTGGCCGCAGTGGACGGCAAAGTGCCGAACCATGCCGATGTTCGCGACAAGAGCTACCCGTATTCGCGTCCCACGTTCTTCTACACCAACGGCGAGCCCGTCGGAGCGGCCAAGGAATTTGTGGACTTCACCCTGAGCGCCAAGGGCCAAAAGATCGCCGAACAAGTTGGCTTCGTGCCGATCAAGTAATGGTTCCAGGCCAGCCCGCCGGTCAACCCGCGGGCTGGTTGATTGATCGTGAAACGCGACTTTCAGCGCCAACGGCGCGACCCCATACCAGCCTGGGGCAACGCCCCAGGTTCAGTTTCAGAAATGTCCAGGGCTGAAGGCCCGAACCATCGCATCGTGCCCGGAATGGCGCGGGCTTTCAGCCCTGATTCGTCGTCCGAATTTTCCTGGGGCGTTGCCCCAGGCTGGTATGGCACGGACCTTTGGTCCTAAACAAAAACGATGCCGAACACTATTGGCGTCCCGCCCGTCGCCCGGAGCGGCCAAGATGGCCACTCTCCTATGATGAGCCAGCCTTAAAGTCGCGTTTCGACACCAACTTCAAAACCTGCTACTCTTCCAAGGAGCAATAAGCTATCAACGGTTCGACCCAATGAAAAATCCCACGCGCTTTGATCGCAAACGCCTGCGCCTGGATCATGTGATCCACCGCTTTTTCGGAGCCAACGCGTTGCTGGCGATTCTTGTGCTTGCTCTCATCACGCTGTTCCTGATTCGTGAAGGAGCGGGCTTTTTCCCGCAGAACCTTCAGAACCTTCGCATTTACCGGCTCGCCGGGCTGGAGTATGTCGATTTCATGCGCGGGCAGGTTGAAGGCCACACCGAACTGAACCGTGCGCTCCAAGACCTGCGGCTGCGGCAGGTGAACGCTTTGCAAGCCGCTCATTCAGGCCCGGAGGAACTCACGGCGAAACTGGCCGAGTTCGATAAATTCACCGCCGACTTTGACGCCTCGGTCGATGAACTGCGCGGAATTGTTTCCGACCTCACCGACACCGTCTCGGAGATCAAGGAGAAGGCGAAGATCTCAGAGGATAGTCTGGAGCAGCGCCGGTTCTTGATGGACGAAGGGAAGGCGGTCGAAGCGGAGGCGGTCAGGGTGGAGCCGGTCGATTTCGCCAAGGCCGTCGCGCCGATCCGAGCCGCTTTTCCGCTCTACCAGCAAGCAAGCCTCGCGTTCCAGGGCAAGATCGAAACGCTGCTGGCCCACGCGCCTGCTCTTCCGGTCAAGGAATTGCAGCCGCGGTTTGATCGATTTCAGAAAGCGGCACGCACCTATCTGGCTACTTTCCCGGAAACCGAGCGCAAGCTCAAGCAGTGGAATCAGAGTGAACCCGTGGCTTGGTATCACACGGTCACCTCGTTTCTGTTCGGGCGGAACTGGATCACCAACAGTTTTTGGCAGGACTGGTATGGCGTGGTGCCGCTTGTGGTCGGGTCGCTTCTCGTTTCGGTGATCGCCCTGCTGTTCGCCGTGCCGCTCGGCGTTTGCGCCGCCATTTACGTCAGCGAACTCGCAGGGCAAACCGAGAAGAATTTCATCAAGCCCTACATCGAATTCATCTCCGCGATTCCTTCGGTCGTCCTCGGTTTTTTCGGAATCGCCGTGTTGGGTGAAACTATCCGGGCCATCACACGCTGGCCGGCGCTGGCGTGGATTTCTGCGTTCCCGATTTCCGAACGGCTCAACGCATTTACTGCGGGCGTTTTGCTCGCGTTGATGGCCATCCCGACCATTTTTTCACTCTCCGAGGACGCCCTCAACAGCGTGCCGCGTGCTTTCAAGGAAGCGAGCTATGCGCTCGGAGCCACCCGGCTCCAGACGGTCTTTCGCATTATTTTTCCCGCAGCGCTTTCCGGGATTGTCTCCGCCGTTCTGCTGGGGTTCGGCCGGGTGATCGGGGAGACGATGGTGGTGCTGCTGTGCGCGGGCAACCGGATTGCGATTCCCGATTTCACGGAAGGTCTTGGAACCTTCTTCCAGCCGGTGCATACCATGACCGGCCTCGTGGCCCAGGAAATCGGGGAGGTTGCGCGGGGAACGATTCATTACCGGGCGCTGTTCATGGTGGGCCTGTTGCTCTTCCTCCTTTCGTTGGGAATCAACTGGCTGGCGCAGGCGATGGTTCGTAAATTCAAAATTTCAATCGGCTAAATGCACGCGCCCCAAAATCTCTTTCAGCATCGCAAGTCGGCAGGCCGCTCGGTCGAGCGCGGATTGCTCTGGGCCATCCGGCTGGGCACCTACCTCGTGCTCGCCGCCGCTGCCGTCATCTTTTTGGATATTGGAATCAAAGGCGGGCGCACGGTGTTCTCCAGCCATTGGCCGTTTGTGAACGTTCTGTTTTTGACGGAGAAACCGTCCACGCTCTACGTCTTCGAGTGGAAGGGCAAACCGATGGAACTCAGCGACAGCCAGTTCCGGGAGTTCAAGGCGGCCAACCACGTCAATGATATCGAAGCCGCCTCTTACGCGCATTCCGCGGGCGGCATTTACCCGTGCATTGTCGGTACCGTCCTGTTGGTTTCCGGCGCAATGGTCATTGCGTTGTTCCTCGGTGTTTGCAGCGCCATCTATCTGAGCGAATACAGTCGTCAAGGGTTCACCATTCGGATGATCCGGCTGGCCATCATGAACCTGGCGGGCGTGCCCTCGATTGTTTATGGACTGTTCGGGGTGGGGCTGTTCGTGATCTATTTTAAATGGAATGTCTCGCTGCTCGCGGGCTGGTTCACGCTGGCGCTGATGGCGCTGCCGGTGATCATCATCGCGGCCGAAGAGTCGCTCAAGGCCATTCCGCAAGGCCTGCGAGAGGCGTCGCTCGCGTTGGGCGCCACCAAATGGCAAACCATTCGCACCAATGTGCTGCCTTACGCGCTGCCCGGTATTTTGACTTCGTCGATTCTCAGCATCGCCCGCGTCGCGGGGGAGACGGCGCCGATCATGTTTACGGCGGCCTATGTCATGCGCGACGAGTTGCCCTGGCAGGTCAAGCACTGGACGGACTTCTTCTTCCAGCCCGTCATGGCGCTGCCTTATCATATCTATGTCGTCAGTTCCAAGATCCCGCAGAACGAATACACCGAGCGCGTCCAGTACGGCACCGCGTTCGTATTCCTCTTCGTGGTCATGCTGATCGCCCTCGGCTCGGTGGTTCTCCGCAGCCGCCTTCGTGAACGCTATAAGTGGTAAAGATTTTCGCTCCTGACCAATGCTGCAAACTATGGATCACCAGATCGCTACGGATACGCCGATGGTTCCCAAGACTGCCTCTCCCACTCCCGGCTCTGCCAATGCCGTCGAAGTCGAGAAGCTCGATTTCTTTTACGGCAACTATCAGGCCTTGCACGGCCTAAATCTTGAGATTCCGGCCCACAAAGTCACCGCCTTCATCGGGCCGTCGGGCTGCGGCAAAAGCACGTTGCTGCGCTGTTTCAACCGGATGAACGACCTCGTTCCGGAAGCCCGGATTGCCAACGGGGAAATTCGAATTCACGGCACCGACATCCACGGGCCGAATGTCGATCCCATCGAACTCCGCAAGCGGGTGGGCATGGTATTCCAGAAATCGAACCCATTCCCGAAATCCATTTACGAGAACGTGATCTACGGGCTCAGAATCCAGGGCCGGACCAAGCGCTCGGAGTTGGACGAAGTCGTCGAACACGCCTTACGGCAGGCCGCGCTTTGGGACGAGGTGAAGGACCGCCTCCACGAGAGCGGCTTCTCGCTTTCCGGGGGACAACAGCAGCGGCTTTGCATTGCCCGTACCATTGCCGTGGAGCCTGAGATCATCCTCATGGACGAACCGTGCTCGGCGCTGGACCCGATCGCCACCTCGAAAGTCGAGGAGCTGATTTACGATCTGAAAAAGCATTTCACGATCGTCATCGTCACCCACAACATGCAGCAGGCCGGGCGTTGTTCGGATCTCACGGCGTTCTTTTACCTGGGCCGACTGATCGAATTCGACCGCACGGAAAAGATATTTACTAATCCGTCAGAAAAGCAGACAGAAGACTATATTACCGGCCGATTCGGTTAGTATTATGCGTGCAACCGTTCGATCCACTTTTAATAGCTTATTCCTTCCATGAGTCATCCTTTCGAAACCCAACTTGCCCAGATCCGCGAAACGTTGCTGATGATGTCGAGTCTCACCGACCGCAACCTGTCACTAGCCATGCGCGCTCTTGTCGAGCGGGACAACCGGCTGGCCGACGCCGTGGAGACGGAAGACTCCGAGGTCGATAAGCTGGAGGTCGCCATTGATGAAATGGTCATCACCTACATGGCCACCCACGGCCCCGTGGCGAGGGATTGCCGGCTGATGCTGGGTGCTTCAAAGATCTCGACCAATTTGGAGCGAATCGCTGACCAGGCCACTACGATCGCCCGCCGCGCCCGTGCGCTCAATGGCGAACCGCCGCTCACCGCTTTCGACAACATTCCGGCAATGGCAAAGCTTGCGCAGCAGATGCTCCACGACGCCATCACCGCCTTTGTGGAAGGCAACGCGGATCTCGCGCAGGCAATTATCCCGCGCGACAAAGAAGTCGATGCCATCAACCGTCAGGTTGCCAAGGGATTGGCTGAACTGATGATGGCTAGTCCCGAAAACGTCAATCGCGCATTAAACCTGCTGACTATCGCGAAAGCGATTGAGCGGGCCGCCGATCACGCCCAAAACATCGCCGAGGAAGTTTACTTTCTCTATAGCGCCCGGGACATCCGCCACGGCAACGGCGCTGCCGGCGGGTAGGGGGCTTGATTCGTAAACCGGCTCACGCGAAGACGCGAAAAAAAGAAAAACAAAGCCGCAACCAAAGAGTCCAAAGGAGTCGTTCCCGAATGGAGTTTGCAACGAGCGCGCGGACAGGGGTCACAAGGCTCCGGTTCGAACTCTTGAGTGTTATTGAATCTGGCCGGCCGCGAAAGCTGAGGAGCACCTCAGCACTACAAGACGCTGGCGCGCATGAGAAGGCGTTCTGTATCGCGCGCCAGCGTCTTGTAGTGCGTGCGCTTCTGCGCCGCTTTGGCGGACGATCCACTTTGTGAGTGGGAACGAAACCCGCCCCCGGCTACGGCAGCCTCAGCGTGATGTCCCCCGAACTGATCGAAACCGGCGGCTGCTGCATTCCGCGGCACGGAGTGGCAACCCCTGCGGGCTCGACCTGGAGATCCACCTCTTTGTCTCCGCGCCATACCGCCACGGGGACGGGATCTCCAGCGGTCAAATAGAATCCGGCGTTTAGCACGTCCTCCGGGGCTTTGACGGGATTCTGCCCGATGCGCAAAACGATGTCTCCCTTTTGCAAGCCGGCTTTCAACGCGGGGGCATCGGTTTCAAAGCTCTCGATTTCGGCGATGGAGCCTTGAATCGCCGCGCCGGCTTCGCGCACCACCACTCCGATGCGCCCCGGCTTGGTCGCGCCAAATCTCACGTAATCGCGGTGAATCTTTTCCGCCGCTTCGATCGGCACGGCAAAGCAGGAGGCCCCGCCGTCGAGGCTGCTGATGACGATGCCGACGGCTTCGCCGCGCATGTTCAGAAGAGGCGCCCCGCCCGCCCCGCGTTGCACCGGAACGCTGGCGCGGATATGGGTTATTACAAAATAGCGCCCCAAATATTTCAGATCGAAGCCGGCGATCATCCCGAAGTTCGGAGTGATCGGCATGTCCATCGGGTAGGTCACGGACAAAACCGGGCTGGCGACGTTCAGGTCAGTGGATTTGGCAAGTGGCAGAAAGGCCGTGGCATGGCCCAGGTTTTTGATCTGGAGAATCGCGATGCCGCTCCGGCAATCGGCGATGAGGCGCTGGGCGGGGAACTTGTTGTCGCCTTGGGAGACCACGATGTCCCGGCTCTCGCCGCCTACTGAGTAAGAGGTCAGCAGAACCCCGTTGGGATCGATGAAAAACCCTGTGCCGCAAAGCTGGCCGTCCTTGTCCGAGGCTTCGATTTTTACGACGGCGTTGCGGCTGTGCTCGAAGGCGGCGCGGACTTCTTCGGATAAAGAATCGGCGACGGTCCCGGCTGACGTTTTGACCGGAGCGGCGACGAGCAGACAGAGGGCTGCCGAAAGAAGCGCGAAGCGAAGGCTAAAAGCTGAACGGCGGCTCATAGCTTACGGGCCGCGCATCGAGGATATAGCGCGGATGCAAACTCGTTGCCCTCGGCTGATTCGTCCCTGCCTGGAAAGTGTCAGGAAACCGAATCTGGGGGTCGAGTGAAAATTCATGGCTGGCGTAAGCGGGCTGGGCGCTGACCATCCGGACGGGCTGGGCGACTTGCTCCATGGCGGATGCCGGACGCGCACTGGCAACCAGGACCGAATGGGACGGGACTCCGCCGGGGTGCTGGAGGATATTGGCGATCGACACCCCTGCCACAGCCAGAACGGCAACGCTGGCGGTCGCGTAGGAGAACTGGGTCAAGGTCATGGAGCCGAAGAAATCCTGCGCCCGGTCCAGGGCGATTCGCCAAAGCGGGCGGCGCAGCAGTTCGACGCGCTGGCGGTGATGGAATTCCTTCAGGAAATTCTCAAAATAATCCGGCGGCGGAAGCTCATGGCGTTTCAACCGGAGGAGCTTTGAAATGGTTTCTTCGTCGTGGCTCATGGCTTATTGAAACTCCTGTAGATAGTTTTGAAGCTGGCGATGCGCGTAAAAAAGCCGTGAGCGCACGGTGCCTTCCGAAATCGAGAGGATCTTGGCGATTTCGGCGTGAGGCATGCCTTGAATATCAAACATAGTAACCACAGCTCTATGGTCATGAGACAGCTTCATCATCGCCTCGTTCAATCTCTGCTGCAGTTCGCTCAAATCGGCGTCCCGGACCGGGTTGCTGGTGGCGGTCAGCTCGATGAATTCCTTGTCGTTTTGGATACCGCTGTCGATGTCGTCCAAGCTCATGTGAAAACGTCGACCGCGCTTTTTGAGAAAGTTGATCGTCATGTTTACGGCGATCGAGTGAATCCACGTATAGAACGCGGATTTTCCCCGGAAGCCCGCCACGGAACGGTAAGCCTTGGCGAAGACGTCCTGGAGCAGGTCGTTGGTGTCCTCGTGGTTGGAGGTCATGTTATAGACCAGCCCGTAAAGGCGGGGGGAGTATTTGACCACCAGAGCGTCAAACGCCCTCGGGTCACCCGCTTGGGCGCGGGAGACGAGCTGGGCGTCTTCGTTGGGCAACGTCTCTTCGGTCATCACCGAAGTGGCTATCAGTTTTTGCCGCAATCCGGCAATAACATTGGCAACGGGAGACGAATTGAGGGAAATCGCGTGGGACACTGGGCCGTGGGAAATTTAGTTGTTCCGACGTGAGGAGATCAGCAGCAGATATGCCAGATTCCCCAGCGCTGCGATAAAGGCGGCCACATAAGTGAGCGCCGCCGCGTTGAGCACGCGGTTGACCCCGGCCACCTCAGCGCCCGGTTGAATGATCCCCATCTGGGCCAGGATGATTTTCGCCCGGCGCGAGGCATCGAATTCCACCGGCAACGTGATCAGTTGGAAAGCGGTCAGGACCAGGTAGCACAGGACGCCCAGTTTGATGAGGGAGAAGATCCCGAAGAAAAAGCCGCCGATCATGATGAAGGGCAGAAGCTGGGAGGCAAACTGCGTGACGGGCACCACCGCCATGCGGGCCTGAAGCGGCCCGTAAGCGCGGGCATGCTGAATGGCGTGCCCGGTTTCATGCGCGGCGATCCCGACGGCGGCCACGGAGCGTGAGCCATAGACTTCACTGGAGAGGCACATACGCTTTTGCGTCGGGTCGTAGTGATCGCCCAGCATGCCGTCGATTTCCACCACGTCCACATCCCGGATGCCTGCGGCATTGAGTATCGCTTGAGCCACGTCCGCCCCGGTCATCCCCGAAGCCGTCCCCACCTGGGAATAGGTCGAAAAGGCCGATTTCACCCGGAACTGAGCCCAGAGGCCCAGAATCAGTGGCACGCCAATCAGCAGGAAATAAGTGGAAAAGTTCATGGGTTAAATGTGGTCGGCGTTTTAGACACCCCTGCGGGGTTCGTGTTCAAAAGATAATCGTAAAGCGAGGGGCCGCAACGGGGGAGGGGGAAGGCGCGGAAAAGTAGAAGGTTGCGGCCGTCCAGGACCCGAAAACCATACGTGCAACCGTCGCCGGGCGTGGCGTGCGGCCCTCGTCGGTGGCTGTGCCGGAGCAAAACGAACCGGACCATCAAGGGCGGCCATGACCGCGCGTTTGCTCGGAACATCAGAAAATTCTGTTCCTTGGGAGAGACAGGCGGCTACAGAGCTCGGGCTCAGACCCAAAACCCCCAGCTCACCGATTCAACTGAGTATCGAGCGAGGCGACGACCTGGCGGATTTTTTCGTCGCCGAGGATCTTCTCTTTCACCAACCGGTGGGCATGCAGAACGGTGCCGTGATCGCGTCCGCCAAAGGCGTCGCCGATTTCGCTGAGCGAAGTCTTGGTGAGTTCGCGGGCGAGATACATGGCGATCTGGCGCGGGAAAGCGATGTTGGCGGGGCGGCGTTTGCTGGTCATGTCGGCCAGACGGACATCGAAGCGCTCGGCCACTTTGCGCTGGATCTGCTCGATGGTGACGCTCCGGCGGGCTTCCTCCTGGAGGATGTCCTTGAGCAGATGCTCGACGGCATCGGTCGTGAGTTCGCGCCCGCTGAGGGAAGCAAACGATGCCACCCGCATCAGCGCGCCTTCGAGGCGGCGGACGTTGGTGCGGATTCGCTGGGCGAGGAAATCGATGACCGAATTGTCGAGCTTGATGTGAAGCGCGAGCGCTTTCTTGCGGAGGATGGCGACGCGGGTTTCGATGTCCGGCGGCTGCAACTCGGCGGTGAGCCCCCATTCGAACCGGGAAACCAAGCGGGCTTCAAGGTTCTGGATTTCACTCGGCGGGCGATCGCTGGAGAGGATGATCTGTTTGTGGCCGTCGAAAAGAGCGTTGAAGGTGTGGAAGAATTCTTCCTGGGAACGCTCTTTGCCGGCAAGGAACTGAATATCGTCGATCAAGAGGACATCGGCCTGGCGGTACCGGTTGCGGAACTTGACCAGCTTGCTGTTCTGGATGGCGTCGATGAACTCGTTGGTAAAACGCTCGCTGGAAATGTAGAGCACGCGGGTTCCCTTCTTGGTCGCGCCAATGTGCTGGCCGATGGCGTGCATGAGGTGGGTTTTCCCGAGTCCGACTCCGCCATAGACAAAGAACGGATTGTAAGTCTTTGACGGGTTCTGAGCGACCGCGAGAGCGGCAGCGTGGGCGAACTGATTGTTCGAGCCGACCACGAAAGCCTCAAAGGTGTTGCGCGGGTTCATCCCGGTATTCGAGGCTGGGGCAACGGGTGCCGCCGCGGATTCGCCTGAATTCTTGGAAGACACCAACGTGACTGGCGCGCCGGTATCTTTTTTTGAAGCCGGTTCTTTCGCCGCCTTGGGCGACTCCACCTGCTTCGCTTCGTTTTTCGCAGCCTGATCGCCCACGGTGAATTGAATCTTCCGGGGGCTCCCGAGGACCATCAACACCGCCGACTGGAGCAGCGGCAGGTAATTGGTCTCGATCCAGAGCTGATAGATATTGTTTGGAACGCGCAACGTCAAATGCGTTTCGTCCGCCTGCATGAGCTGAATCGCCTTAAACCAACGCTGGAAGGTGTCGGCGCTGACTTCAGGCCGGATCGCATCCGCGATGTGCTTCCAGATCATGGCAAAATTATCTTCCATAAGTCACTTGTCCACACGTCCTAACAAATCCCTGGTATCAGGGAAACTGCTTGTTGGCCGCCGGAAAAAACCTGCGGCATCGATTGTTTTACGGGGGAAACCCTCTGTTTTCGCCGTCCGAAATTTTGCGTAGAACAAAACAGCAACCCCTTAGAAATGAGCGACTTACAGAATCCGAGCCCGTGGAACGGGCTTAAAGCAAGGGTTTCCCCTAGGCGCATGACGCTGGAGGCAGCCAGAGAAAGCTTCTGGAGGTTCTGGGGTTGTTTTTCGATCTTGTTCACAAGTTATTCACAGGCTCACTTTCGCTCGCCCGCCGAGGGGCGTGAGAATAGGGAGCAGCCAAATCGTGAACAAGGAAAAACCCGGAATTTGGCGCAAGTTTATTTCCACCCGGCCATCAAATTACCCTTGACGCAAAATCGGGGATTTCCCGTCCGGGTGCCAAAAACACCGGGCGCGCTAAGGGTTCGCCGCAGCGATATGTTCCTGAGCGACTGTGACTTGCGCAAGGGGCGTCCGGAAAAGCACCGCCACAAAAAACGTCACGAGCGTGCCGATGGTGATGCGCCACGGGAACTCGACGGCGGGCAGCCAGCTCGGTTTCCAAAGAACGGCGTGCGCCACAGACGGGTGCATGAGCTGCCAGAGGTCGTTATGCAATCCGCTCAGAACAAAAACGGCAGCGAAGCCGCAAAGCATCGCGAGATAGTTTCCCCGTTCGCTGCCGCGGGTCTTGGTCAGCATTCCGACCAGGAAAACGCCGAGCAGAGAGCCGTAAGTGTAACCGAAGATGCCGAGCACGATCGGGATGACCCTCGAATGGAGCACGATGGCGGCATAGGCCGTGGCAGAGCCGATCAAAACCAGGATAATCGAGAAAACCACGGTGCTCTTGCGCGCCGCCGTGACGACTTGGGCGGGCGTGGCGTCCGGGCGGCGGTAGGGCAGATACCAGTCTTCGGTGAAGCTGGTGGCCAGGGCGTTCAAGGCGGTCGAGAGCGAGCCCATCGCCGTGGCGAAAACGCCCGCGATCATGAGGCCGCGCACTCCCGGCGGCATCTCGTGCAAGATGTAAAAGGCAAACGGATGCTCCTTGCCCGGTTGTTGGTAATGGGCCCAAAGGAGAATACCCACCGTGAGGAAGCAGAACACGATCGGCAAATCCGCCAGACCGGAGAGGATCAGCGCGAGGCGGCTCTTCAAATGATCCTTGGCGGTCAACATCCGCTGCACCATGTCCTGATCGGTTCCATGCGTGGCCATCGTCAGGAAGGTGGATCCGAGCAGGGCAGCCCAAACGGTGTATTCGCTTTCGAGCACGCCGCGAACATTGCCCAGAAACGAGGCCGAGGCGCTGATCCCGCTATCCCACACCTGCAGATCCTTGGGGCCGTTCAAGGTGGCGAGCGCTCCGTGCCAGCCGCCGGGAATGGAGTGAAGCAGCGACCAGATGGCGAACCCGAGCGAGCCAAACATGACGCATGCCTGGATCACATCGGTCCAGACCACGGCTTTGATCCCGCCCAGCGCGGTGTAAACCGCCGTGGCTCCGGTCAGGAGCGTCAGTGCGCCGATGTAGATCCAGACTTGCTGCATCGCTTCGAGTTTCGCCCCGCTAAACATCTCGTAGCCAAGGACCAGCACCACCGCGGCCACATAAAGGCGGGTGCCGCTTGCGAGGGCGCGGGTGACCAGGAAGATGGCCGAAGCGCCGTTCTTGGTGCGCGCACCGAAGCGGATCAGAAGGAACTCGTAAATGGAGACGACCCGGTAGTCGTAGTACGGCTTAATAAAGACGAACGCTACGATCACGCGGGCGAGAATCGTGCCGAGCGCGAGCTGGGCGTAAGTGTAGTTGCGCAGCGCATACCCCTCGTTGGGAGCGCCGAGGAAGGTCGCGGCGCTGATCTCCGCGGCCAGAATAGAGGCGAGCACGGCCCACCACGGGATGTTGCGATCGCCCACGGCGAAGCCTTCCATCGTGGTGTTCCCCCGGCCCTTGTAGAGGCCGATACCGATCACGATCACAAAGTACGCGAGGATGACCCCGCCATCGAGCAGCCAGTGCATAGAGAGGGGACTATCCACGAATTTGCAAAAACGGCAATGTCGGCGTGCGGGGAAGAAGACGCGAAGACCTCCCATTGCTCAACCAACTTTCGCAGCGCAGCGTCATGGCAGAGCCGATCTCCTCCCTCCGCCCCTGCCCCAAGTCCGTGCTCTTCGAATAGGGCGCTCTTGGCAAGATCCCAATCCGCCGCATTGCAGGCGACCCGCACTTCTAATTTTCCCGAGTGCTCTGGAGCACTCCCAATTGATTTGAGCCAGACTCTTTTGCACGAGCCTAAACTGATCATGCGGATGCGAAGTGTTAATCCCGAACTCCGAAGCCTTCTCTGAAAACAACACACAATTTGGTGGCTTCCATTACCGCAACAGCAGCGCCGTCATGGACGAGGCGATGACCTACGCCCGTGACCGGCTGCGCCGATGGGTTTGGCGAAAACACGCATGCTCACGAGGGATATGGAAACACTACCCGGACGCCCGCCTGCACAATCTCTACGGACTCTATGAAATGCCGATTGCAGCGGGATGGAAAGCGAAGCGATGAACGAACCCGGAGAGCCGGATACGGTAAATCCGTCCGTCCGGTTCGATGAGGGGCGGGTGCGAGACGGTCATTGGCCTTTAACGCCTCTCAATCCGTCAGCCCCGCCTACTCTACTCTAAACCAACTCGCTTTTCGCCACCCCGTGCAGCTCAAAAATGCGCAAGATCGTCTCTTCGATCAGGTTGTTCGGGCAAGAAGCGCCGGCGGTGATGCCGACGGTAATTGGCGTCGGGGGCAGCCAGCCGGTGGTCACTGATTCGGTTCGGCTGTGCAGATTGTAATGGCGGATCTGTTCGCGGGACTCGAGCCGGGATGCGTTTCGCACAAAATAGGTGGGCAATACCGCTTCGCCCATTTCCGCGAGGTGCGAAGTGTTCGATGAATTGTAGCCTCCGACGACGAGCAGCAAATCGAGTGGCTCATTAAGCATTTGCTGCAACGCGTCCTGGCGTTCCTGCGTGGCCCCGCAAATCGTATCGAAAAACCGGAAGTTTTCTTTGGCGCGCGGCTTGCCGTCGCGTTCGGTGATCGTGGCTTCGATTCGCCGCTGGACCTCCTCGGTTTCACCCCGCAACATCGTGGTCTGGTTTGCGATTCCCACCCGCTGAAGATGAATGTCGGGATCAAAGCCTTCTGAATGGGCACCCCTGAATTTCTCCAGAAACTCGGCTTTGTTTCCGCCGTGGCGGATGTATTCGCAGACAAACTCGACCTCATCCAGCGTGAGCACGACGAGGTAATGGCCTTTGCCGTCCTTCAGCGCGCGGCTGGCGGTAGCTTTGGTTTCCTCATGCTGCGCCTTGCCGTGAATAATGGAGGTGACGTCGTCGCCCGCATTCTGGCGGACGCGTTTCCAGACGCTCATGACGTCGCCGCAAGTGGTATCGACGATCTGGCAGCCGCGTTCGTTGATGCGAGCCAGCGTCGTGGTGTCCGTTCCGAAAGCGGGAACGATGACCACGTCTTCGGCGGTGAGGTCTTCCACGTTCGCGGTTTTGCCTTCGCCGACGATATTGTGAATCCCGAGCGCCCGGATCTGCTCGTTGACCTCCGGGTTATGGATGATCTCCCCGAGGATGAACAGCCGCCGCCCCGCAAAGACTTTGGCTGCGGCATACGCCAGGTCGATCGCGCGCTCCACGCCGTAGCAGAAACCGAATTGCTTGGCCAATTTCACCGTGACTCCACCGGCTGAAACCATCCCGCCGTTCTGCCTTAGCCGGTCGATGATCTCGCTGCGATAGTCGGATTCGACTTGGGCCTGCACTGCCGCCATTACCTCCGGAGTGCGGAGATTGACCCGCTTGGGAGCGGGGGACGGCGTAGGGGCAGGGGATGGATTTGTGTCTGGTTTGCTCATGGACACCTCATCTTTACCACCATTTGCCCTCGCTCGGAAGCGGCGAATTTTGCTCGGGATATGCGCCCCTGTAGCCGCCCCGCTCAGTCGGGGCGGCGATGTGGACCTTTCGCTGCGAAGCACCATCCCGGCGGCTGAGCGCCGCAGCTACAGGCGGTGCCTGGCCCTACCGTGGCAACATGTGCCGTCGGGGAGAAGTTTCAGGGTCCGCGACACCGCTAGAGCTGCGACGGGCCGGCTCCAAACTCCGCGCTCAGCTTCTCTCCAAAGCCCATTTCAAGCCGCCTCGAATTGATCGAAGCGACGGGAACCACCCCAAGCCAGGAACTCGTCAGTAAGCATTCGGTGGCCTCCCGGACTTCTTCCAGCCTGATGCTGCGCTCGATGACAAGGCAGCGCCGCAGTGCCCATTCCCGCACGACTCCGGGCCGGGCTCCGGAACTCTGGGGCGGCGTCGCCCACCGACCGTTCACCTTCACGAATAAATTCGCCATGCAGGCGGAAATGAGTTCGCCCTTTGGATTCACCAGCAGCGCTTCGTCGCACCCCTGGCTCTTGGCCCAATTCAGCCGTTCCAGCCTGGGCCAATAGTTCGCTGTTTTTAAGCCGGGATGGACTTCTGCAAACGGTTCGGGATTGATGGCCAACCGATAAGCCGCCGCCGGGTTCACCGCGCGCGGCTCAGCAAACACGAACACACGCGGCGCGCTCACCGGATCGCTCGGCCCGCCGTCCCCGGCCGTGATGTAAATCCGGGCAAACGCAGGACCGGGTACTTGTCGGAACCAGTCTGCCGCCTTCGCGAGAACAGCAGGATCGACCGCCCAGCCACAGCGCTGACATGCCGTCCGGATGCGCTCCAGGTGCGCTTCAATGAACTCCACCTTGCCCTGGCGAATCGCCAGGCTTTCGAACAGCGCCATTCCATAGCGAAAACCGCGGTCGGAACTCGGGATTCCGCCGCAGGGGACGAATCCATCCCCGTTCCAGACATAAGATTGAGCTAGGTCATTCATTGGCAAAAATCCCGTCAGCGGTTCCATTTAATCCCGGTGATAAGGCAGGCCTCCTTTAATGGCGTATCCTCGATAAAGCTGCTCGTAAAGAACCACAAGGGCCAGTTCGTGTTGAAGGGTAAGTTTGCTTAACCCCCACGTCCAGTTCGCCGCGCGCCGGAGCCCCTCGGTATGCCCGTCCGCGCCTCCGATGAGCAGCGCAACGGACTTGACGCTCTGCTGCTCCCAGGAGGCGATCTTCTCCGCGAAAGCCCGGCTGGTGAGTTGATCGCCGCGTTCGTCCAGCACGATGCGGAACATCCCTTCGCTCCGTTGCAGAAGCACCGCGCTCTCACTTTCGCGATTCGACGCTTTCAGATATTCGAGTTTCACCGGGGCAAATCCCCGCAGCCGGTCCGCATACTCTTCCACTCCCGCCCGGGCGAACCCGAGCTTCGGTTTTCCGATTGTAAAGACGTACCAGTTCATAAGGAAGGGAGGTTGGTATCCTGAGATTCATTCTAAACTTGTCAATTCTGACTTGAAACTTGGTTTGCGGCGAGGGTCTCGCCGGGTAGTAGAAGCGGCA